>DASUXT010000001.1:0-9066 GCA_036377775.1 Gemmatimonadaceae bacterium
TCTTCGTCGTGCGCGACGACCTCGCCCTCGTCCAGACGGTCGATTTCTTCGCGCCGATCGTCGACGACCCCTACGACTTCGGTCGCATCGCCTCGGCCAACGCGCTGTCCGATGTCTACGCCATGGGCGGCGAGCCGCTCACGGCGCTCGCCATCGTCGGCTTCCCCTCCGGCAAGCTCCCGCTCGAGGTGCTGAGCGACATCCTGCGCGGCGCACACGACACCGTGCACGAGGCGGGCGCAGTGATCGCCGGCGGACATTCCATCATCGACGAGGAGCTCAAGTTCGGGCTGGCCGTCACCGGGCAGGCGCACCCGAGCCGGTTGCTGCGCAACGCGGATGCGCGTGCCGGCGACGTCCTCGTGCTCACCAAGCCACTCGGCACCGGGCTGCTCGCCACCGCGGCGAAGGCGGGCCGTCTCGACGTGGAGGCGCTCGATGCACTTCACGTCAGCATGCGCGCCCTCAACCGCGATGCCGCGCGTGCCGCGCTCGCCTGCGGCGTGCGCTGCGCAACCGACGTCACCGGGTTCGGGCTCCTCGGGCACGCGTCGCACGTCGCGCGGGAGAGCGGCGTGTCCATCCGCCTCGACGGACCCTCACTTCCCGAGCTGCCTGGCGCGCGGGATCTCTGGCGCACCGGCACTCGCACCGGCGGGGCCGAGCGCAACGAACAGTTCGTGGCGCCATTGACCGACTGGACGCGCGCCGACGAGGCGGACGTCGCGCTCGCCCTCGACCCGCAGACCTCGGGCGGGCTCCTGCTCGCCGTGCCGCCGGCCATGCTCGACGACTATCTTTCCGCCGTCCCGCAAGCGGTGGTCGTCGGGGAGGTCGTTCCCCGTGACACTGCGCTGCTGCTGCTCGAGTGAGCACGGGAGTGGATGGGGCCTGGTGGCTCCCCTCGTCTTCAAAACGATCGCGAGGCGCACTGCGTCTCGGGTGGGTTCGATTCCCATGCACTCCCGCCAGCGCGCCCCTCGTTCCCGATGTGGATGGTCGTGAGCCAGCCTGATCCCGTTCGTCGCCCGCTCGCGCTGCTCACCCTGCTCGCATGCCTCGCTGTCACGCCGGCAGCGGTGCGCGCGCAGCGTGCGGATAGCGCACGCGTCGCGCCTCGAGCCAATCCGACCGACACCGCCGCAACGCATGTCGTGCGTCCGCCCCTGTCGCCACGGCGCGCCTTCCTCTATTCGCTGCTCGTGCCCGGCTACGGCCAATCGGTGCTTCGCCGGCCTGGTGCCGGGGCGATCTTCGTCCTCACGGAATCCATCGCCATCGCGATGCTGCGGGAATCGCGTGCCGACCTCGCCGAGGCGCGGGCACTGAAGCGCGACTCGCTCGTCGTCATCGGCGTCGGTCCGGATGGCCAGCCGATCACCCAGCGGAACTCCTTCGACCAGGAGCTGATCGACGTTCGGCGCGGGCACGTGGAGGATTGGGTCGCTTTCCTCCTGGCCAACCACCTCTTCGCGGCCGCCGATGCGTACGTCGCCGCACACCTGTGGGACCTTCCCACGCAGATCTCCGTGCGGCCAGGCGCAGGCGGAACGATCGTCGGCGCGCGCTTGAAATGGTGAGCGGCCGCGGCGACGCTGCCGCCCCGATCGGCGTCTTCGATTCCGGGCTCGGCGGCCTGACCGTCGCGCACGCCATCATGCGTCGCCTCCCGCACGAGAGCCTCGTCTATTTCGGCGACACGGCACGCGTGCCCTACGGCCCGAAGTCTCCGGACACCGTTCGGCGCTACAGCCGCGAGATCGCGCACTTCCTGCTCGACCAGGGGGTGAAGGCCATCGTCGTCGCCTGCAATACCGCCACCGCGCACGCGCTCCCCGCGCTGCGCGATGAGCTCGACGTGCCGGTGCTCGGCGTGGTGGATCCCGGCGCGCGTGCGGCGGTGCAGGCCTCTCGCAGCGGCCGGATCGGCGTGATCGCCACCGAAGGCACCATCCGGTCCGGCGCGTACGTACGTGCCATCCACCATGTCTCGCCGGATGCGAAGGTGACCGCGCTCGCCTGCCCACTGTTCGTCCCGCTCGTCGAGGAAGGGTGGACGGACCACGAGGCTGCCTACCTCATCGCCCACGAGTACCTCGATCCGATCACTCGCGCCGGCGTGGATACGCTCGTCCTGGGGTGCACGCACTATCCGCTGCTCAAGCCACTCATCGGCGAAGTCGTCGGCCGACCCATGCGACTCATCGACAGCGCCGAGGAAACCGCCGCCGACACCGCGCGCATGCTCGACGAGCTCGGACTGGCGAAGACGACGGGAGACGCGAGCTACCGCTTCATCGCGTCGGACGATCCGCAGCAGTTCCTAACCCTCGGGCAGCGCTTTCTCGGCGACGTGATCGAGCGCGTGGAGATCCACTCCTTCGGGTGAGCCGCGCCACTCCCGCAACGCCACACGTTCGGGAGTGACGAGCAGGTAGGTCGGTGCATCCAGCCAGCTGCCGGCATTGGCGTACACGTTGCCGCTGGGCATCCGCTCCAGCGCCGCGACGTGCGAGTGCCCGAAGATGAGGAGCTCGGTGTCCGCGCTCGCTGCGAGCGTGGAGCGCGCGACCTCGTGCAGCCCGCGCCCCGCGTCGCGAGGCTGGTAGGTCCGGCTGGCGTGCGAGCTTCCCATCGCCAGGCGCGTGGCCCAATCGGGATGCAGGCTGCGGAAGGCGCGAATCGCGACGCGGTTCCGCAGCACGCGGCGCAGCGCGCGGTAGCCGCGGTCCTCCTTCTCGCGCAGCCCGTCGCCGTGTTCCACCCGTGCCCGCCAGCCGCCGAGCGTGCCTGTCCACGGACCTTCCACGAAGGTCACCCCCGCCTCGCGCAGCACGTCGCCTCCCCAGCAGTCGTGATTGCCGGCGATCATCGTGACCGGCAGCCCGGCGTCGCGCAGGTCCATCAGCGCCGCGAGCGCGCGAACACCGCTGCGCGGCACCACGCGCTTCCACTCGAACCAGAACTCGAACAGGTCGCCGTTGATCATCAGCGACCCGGCACGGCCCGGCAGCGCGCGGAGGAATTGCAGCAGCGCGCGTTCCACCTCGGCGGGTGCATGGCCAAGGTGGATGTCCGAGATCACGTAGGTGGGCGCAGGCGCATCGGGCACGGCAGCAGTCTATACGCCGTACTGCCGCTTTACAAACGACACGCGTCCGGTCAACTTCGCGCGCGACGCTCACTCCGCATTCCCTGAAAACGTCGTGACCACTCGCCGCACGCAATCCACCGAATTCCGCGTCCGCTACGCCGAAACGGACCGCATGGGCGTGGTGTACCACGCCAACTACCTCGTCTGGTGCGAAGTGGGGCGCGTGGAGTTCATGCGCGCCCTCGGCAGCGATTACGCATCGCTCGAGGCGCAGGGCACCGGACTCGCCGTCACAGAGGCACGGGTTCGATATCTTGCCCCGGCGCGATTCGACGACCCGATTCGCGTCGTCACCACTCTTACGGGCGTTCGCTCGCGCGCCGTCTCCTTCGACTACGAGATCACGAATGCCGATTCCGGCGTCAGGCTCGCTACCGCGCACACCGACCTCGTGTCCATCGATCGCGAGGGTCGCCTCATGGCGATCCCGCCGGATTTCCGCACCGCGCTGGAAGCGGTGCTCTAGCGCGACCGCGCTGTTCCTCGGCGCGCTCGCACTGCCACTCGGCGCGCTCGCCCTTCCGGCCGGCGCGCAGCAGTCTCCACTGTCATCGCGCGATGTCACGTGGCTCGCGCGCGTCATCCGCGTGGAGGACACACGCCGGGACGAGCCGGCGTTCCTGGATTCGCTTCTCCAGCATGGCCACCCCGTGGCGCGGGCGCGGGCTGCCCTTGCCGTCGGCCGCATCGGTGCGCGCAGCCACATTGCCAACCTTCGCCAGCACACCGCGGATCCCGACACCGCCGTAGCAGCCACTGCGTGGTTTGCCCTCGCACTCTTGAGGGACTCGGGAGCAGTGAGCGTCGCCGGCGGTGCCCTGCATGGACCACGCACGGTCGCCGTCGAGGCAGCGCGGCTTCTCGGTGACGTTGGTGAAGCCGGCCGGCGCGGCATCGTCGCCGGGCTTGCCGATTCCACCCTCGACCCTGATGTGCGCGGCGCGCTGCTCCTCGCGGCGGCGCGCCTTCGGCCCGCGCCGGCAGCGGCGATCATTCCCTGGGTGACGAGCAGTGATACTGGCGTGGCGTGGCGGGCGGCGTACGCGCTGGCCCGCGGCCGTAGCGCCGCAGGCGTCCGGAGGTTGCTCTCTGCAGCGCGCTCGCCCGCATCGGTGGTGCGCGAGCAGGCTGCTCGCGGCCTGGCTCGAGGCGTCGCTGGAGACTCCCTCGGCGACAGCGCGCTCGTCGTGCTGCGCCTTCTGGCCCTGGACTCCGTCCCGCGAGTGCGCGTGAACGCCGTCCGCATGCTGTCGTCCTACGGACCGCGCGCGAGTCGCGAGCTGGGCACTGCGTTGCGCGATCCTGACGCGGGCGTGCGCGTGACAGCAGCGCAGTCTCTGGCGGCGGTTCTCGACTCGTCCGCTGCGGCGTGGGCCTCCGCATTCACCGCTGATACCGCCCTCGCCGTTCGCGAGGCCGTCGCCGACGGCGCCGCCGCCCATGGCGTCGCCCTCGCTGGAGTGGCATCCTGGCGTACATCGCCCGACTGGCACCTCCGGGCCGCTGCCGTATCGCTGGATGCACACGGCAGCGCCGATGAGGCAGCGCAGCGGCTGACTGCGTGGCTGCGCGACCGGGATCCGCGTGTGCGCACGGCCGCTGCGGCTGCCCTGGCCGCGCTCATGGATAGCGCTACGGCGCGGGAATCGGTCAGAGAGGCCCTGCGCGCCTCGCTCACCGACCGGGATCCTTTCGTGCGCGCCGCCGCACTCGGCGGCCTCTCCAATGGCGCCACGGCTACCGACCTCGCCCTCGGACTCGACTCGTACGCCGGCCATGTTGGCGACCGCGAACCCGATGCTCGCCTAGCCTTCTGGCAGCTCGTTGATTCCGCGCTCGCGCGGGGCGGTGCGACGGTGCCGGAGACGCTCCTGAGCCGGCTGAGCACGCTGCAACGTCCGGCCGACCCGTTGGAGCGCATCGCGGCAGCGCGCGTCCCCCGGTTCACGGCGTGGGCCGACTCGGCCGGAACTGCTCGTCCACTCGCCTGGTACGAAGCGCGGGCGGAGGACGCCATTCGGCGGCCGGAACGCACTGCGCAGATCCGGACGGCGCGCGGGATCATGGTGCTCACCCTCTTCGCGTGGGACGCACCATTGACGGTCCACAACTTCACGTCGCTCGCGCAGCGACATTACTTCGATGGACAGCGCTTCCACCGTGTCGTGCCCAACTTCGTAATCCAGGCGGGCGACCCGCGTGGGGATGGCAACGGGGGACCCGGCTATGCCATTCGCGATGAGATCAATCGCCATCGTTACGGCCGCGGCGCGCTCGGGATGGCGCTTTCCGGCGCGAACACCGGGGGAAGCCAATGGTTCATCACGCATTCGCCACAGCCGCACCTCGACGGCGGATACACCATCTTCGGTGAGCTCCGAGCCGGCGCGTCCGTACTCGATCAGATCGTCCAGGGAGACCGCATTGTCCGCATCACCGTTCGTTGAGCCCCGCCTGACGCGTGCATGGCCATCGCTGCTCGCGCTGGTCGTGCTGCTCACCTCCTGTGCACCCCCCCGGGTCCGGCCGCTCGAAGGCGCGCCGGCGCCAGTGCAGCGCCTGCCGAAGGGTGATCTGCCCGAGGGCAATCGCCGGATCGTCTTCAAGTGGGAGCTGAACGACGGCGACATGACCGCGCGCGGTGATGGTGTGGCGCGGATCGCCTCTCCGGACAGCGTTCGGCTCGACTTCTTTCTGGGCGGCGGCTTCGGCGGCGGCTCGGCGATCCTCATCGGCGACTCGCTCCGGATTCCCGGTCCGCAGATGGCTCGTAAGCTCGTGCCTCCACGCGCCCTCCTCTGGGCAGCCCTCGGCCGGTTCCAGATTCCGGCCGAGCCGGACACCGTCGTGAAGGAGGACGAAGGAACCGTGCGCGCCGACATCGGCCGTCCGGTCGCCTGGCGGGTGGCGTTCCGCGGAGACACCCTCGTGCGTCTGGAACGTGTGGACGGGGGACGCCTGCAGGAATGGGTGCAGCGGTCCGCTGACCAGCGCGTGGAATATCGTAACGAGGCCAATCGCCGCTCTCTCACGCTCGACATTCAACGCTCCGATGCCGTTCAGTCGTTCGATCCCGCGATCTGGGATTTCTAGGGCGCTTCGAGCGCTTCCCCTCGTGGCGCTGGTCGCGCTCGGCGGGTGCCTCACGCGATACAGCCTGAAAGGCGGCGGCTTGCCGCCGAACATCCGCACGATGGCGATTCTCCCCTTCGAGAACGAGACGCCGTCGCCCGACCTCCAGCGCGAGCTGTTCGAGGCCATGCGTCGCGACCTCGATTCGCGACTCGGAGTGCGCGACGCTCCGGAGCAGCGTGCGGATGCCGTGCTGCGCGGGGTGATCCGCACCTACGACCCCGACATCCCGGTCGGCTTCAACACGACCTCGACCCAGGCGGTCGCATCGCGCCGCAAGCTCCAGATCACGGTGGACGTCCAGATCGTCGACCAGACGACGGGCAAGACGATCTTCGAGCGGAAGGGTCTCCGCGCCGAAGGCGAGTACGCCGAGCGTGACGAGGCAGGGGGACGCCGCGACGCGATCAAGCGCATCGTCAACGACCTCATCGAAGGAGCGCAATCCCAATGGTGACCCCGCGACGTGGCGGCAGCTCGCTCGGATGCCTCTTCACCCTGCTCGTGCTCACCGCCATCGGCTACTTCGGCATCAACATCGGCGAGGTGTACTTCCGCTACTTCCAGTACAAGGACGCGATGCGCCAGGAGGTGCGGTTTGCCGCGCACAACAGCGATGCCGTGATCGTGCGTCACCTGCGCGACCAGGCTGATTCGCTCGACCTTCCGCAGGCGGCGGGGAACGTGGTCGTTCAGCGCGATGGGCGGCACATCGAGATCGAGGCGGAATACTACGAGCACATCGAGCTTCCGCTGACGGTGCGCGAGGTGTACCTGAATCCGCACGCCGAGGGAATCTTCTGAGCCGCGAGCCCATCGATCCCGCCGATCGCATTCGCGATTGGAATGGCGCACGGCGCTGGCGTGAGGCGCAACCCGGCCGAGTCGTCTTCACCAACGGCGTATTCGACCTGCTGCACCCGGGACACGTGGACGTGCTGCTGGGTGCCCGCCGCGCCGGTGACCAGCTCGTGGTCGGACTCAACAGCGATGCATCGGTGCGACGGCTCAAGGGACCGGAGCGCCCGGTGCGCAGCGAGGCCGAGCGGGCGTACGTGCTCGCCGCCTTTCGCATGGTCGATTGCGTGGTCCTGTTCGAGCAGGACACGCCGCTCGAGCTGATTCGACTGCTCCGCCCCGACGTGCTCGTGAAGGGGGGGGACTACTCCGAGAGCACGATCGTCGGGGCGCCGGATGTGCGTGGCTGGGGTGGAGAGGTTATCGTGATTCCACTTACCCCGGGTCAGTCAACCACCAGCATCATCCGCAAACTCCGTGGCAACTCCAGCAGCTGAACCCATTCGCGTCGGTCGCTCGGCCGACGCGCTTCGTCCCGTGTCGCTCGAGCGTGGGGCGGCTCCCTACGCCGAGGGCTCGTGCCTCGTGTCGTTCGGCCGCACGCGGCTGCTGTGCACCGTCTCCGTGGAAGACGGCGTTCCGGGGTGGCGTCGTGGGCGGGGTGAAGGGTGGCTCACCGCCGAGTACGCAATGCTCCCGCGCGCCACGTCGACACGCACGTCGCGTGAGCGCGGACAGGTGGGTGGACGCACGCAGGAGATTCAGCGCCTGATCGGACGCAGCGTCCGCGCCATGCTCGACGACTTCGCCTGGGGCGAATACACGCTGAAGATCGACTGCGACGTGCTGCAGGCCGACGGCGGGACGCGGACTGCCGCGATCACCGGCGCGTCCGTCGCCGTCTGCGATGCCTTCAACTGGATGGTGTCGAAGGGCAAGCTGTCTCATTCGCCCGTGAAGCGGCGGGTGGCAGCGGTGAGCGTGGGCGTCGTGGGCGGCGAGCCGCGCCTCGATCTCGAGTACGTCGAGGACGTCATCGCCGACGTCGACATGAACGTCGTGATGAGCAGCGAAGGGCGATACGTGGAGGTGCAGGGGACCGGCGAGCACGGGACGTTCGATCGCCGTGAGCTCGATCGCCTGCTCGAGCTGGCCGAGTCCGGGCTTCGTGAGCTCGAGTCGCGTCAGCGTGCCGCGCTCGGCGAGGCATGACCGCAGGCCCCTGGGTCCTGGCAACGCGAAATGCCGGGAAGCTGCGTGAGCTGCGGCCGCTGTTCGCCGAGGCTGGGGTGTCTGTCGTGGATCTCGTGGAGGCGGGCATCGCGGAATCGCCGGACGAAGAGGCGCTGGAGTGTCACTCGACATTCGAGGCGAATTCGCTCGCGAAGGCGCGCTGGTTCGCGGCGCGCAGTGGCGGACTTCCGGTGATTGCCGACGATTCCGGGCTTGAGGTGGCGGCGCTGGGTGGTGCGCCCGGCGTGCGCAGCAAGCGGTGGAGCGGACGCACGGACGTCAGCGGCGCCGCGCTGGATGCGGCGAACAACGCGTTGCTGCTCGAGCGGCTGCGCGGCGAAGCGGATCGTCGGGCGAGATTCGTGTGCGCCGCCGCATGGTGTGACGGCGCTCGCGAGCTCGTGGTGCGTGGTGAGACGCCGGGCGTGATCGTGCAGGAGGGGGAAGCCCGTGGCGCGCATGGCTTCGGGTACGATCCGCTGTTCTGGTCCGATGAGTTGGGAGCGACGCTGGCGGAGGCGACGGTGGCGGAGAAGCAGGCGGTCAGTCATCGCGGGCGTGCGTTCGCCGAGTTGTTGCTGCGGCTCAGGCAGTTGACCGCACATCAGTGACCCGCTATTGTTGGGGTCTCACGCGGGGCGTAGCGTAGCCTGGTATCGCGCCTGCTTTGGGAGCAGGAGGTCCCCGGTTCAAATCCGGGCGCCCCGACCTGGCAGGAGCTCGCAGCCGGAGCCGACCTGTCGCGAACG
>DASUXT010000002.1:0-10498 GCA_036377775.1 Gemmatimonadaceae bacterium
TACGCCCGCTTGGACCTCCTCCCTTGGCAACGGCGGGGCCACTTGTGCTCGCTGTCACACTCCGGTCATGCTGTCCGCCACAGGACGGCTCCGACCAATCGTTCGGCAATAACGTCCGACGCCATCGGTCGAATATCCCCGAGGCCTCCGCAAGCGGACTATGGCATTGTGCCAGACATTTCGCGCTTTGCCACAGCGCGTGGCGTCGATCCCGCGGCCGGCGGGACATCGCGGTCATTTCCGCCGCTGTCCGCTCGATGGGCACGCGTCAGGTCGGCGCCATCTGCCAGGACGCTCCCCAGACGCCGATGATCGCGCTGGGGAAACATCCGGTGATACGGCCCGTATTGTGCCGTGGCCACTTTGGGCAACGTTGACTCGTCCTCCACGACGACACACTTTGCGTAGTTCGTGCGCGCCCGGCCTTTCCAGTCGAGGTGCACGTCGTCCTTTTCTGCCCGTCAGTCCGATGTCCGAGCCGTCGAAGCCATGCGGATCCGCCGCTCTCGAGCACGTCGAGGGCCGCGTCCGCGTCTTCGTGGACGTCGATGGAATCCGCTGGCAGGTGAAGGAGATGCCGTTCTCGAACTACGACCGGCGGCGTGGAGTCTCGCTCATCTTCTGGAGCGAGGGCGCAGTGCGCCGCGTGCGTGACTATCCCGCCGACTGGCACGAGCTCTCCGACAGCGAGCTCGCCCTCCTGAGCTGGAAGGTCTGACCGGCGAGTCGCGCATCGATTCGTTCGGCTCAGTGACTCGCACTCGGCAGGCCGCGCTCAGCGGCGGACCTGTTCCCCCTGCTCCGCGCCAATGGCGGGAATGGGGACCGCCGTCTTCCCCTCGGCCAGCAGCCGGGTGACGAAGCGCTGCCCCTCCGACACGCGCTCGATCTCGATGGCGATGGCGTCCATCGCCTGCTCCATGCGCTCGAGCCGCAGGACCGTGTCGCGGTCAGGGAGGGGACGCGGCTGCGAGCCGCGCTTCCAGATGGACCGCGCCCACGCGAGCGCGATGGGGCAGAGCACGAAGATCGTGAAGACGATGAGAATCGGCTCGAAGTCCACGCGGTTCACCTGTCGAGGGGGACGTACGGGTTCCGTGCTGGCGACGAGCGCAACGGGAGCTGAGGCAAGCTGCTGGCCTACTTCGTCGATGCTCGTCTCGAGCCGCGCGATGCGGGCATCGAGCACACCGAGGCGCTGCTCGAGGCCGGCACGATTGGCGCCGGTGGCGCTCTGGACCTGCCGCGCGATCTCGCGGCGGCGGTCCGTCGCGGAATTCAACTGACTCGAGAGCTCGCGTTGCTGTGCCTTGAGGGCGCGGACCTCCTGCGCCGTGGCGGGCGGTCCGGTGAGCGCCTGCGGAGTGACGACGACGACGCCTGGCGCCGCCGGTGCGGCGGGCGCGGGAGCCTGTACCACCTTGGCCTGTGTCATGGATGGTCCTACGACTCGAGGTCCTCGCGAGTGTCAGGGCCCGCCGTCAGCGGGCGCCGGCAGGGAGAGCACCAGGCCAAGCTGGCCGTTGGGCATCGCCGCCAGCGACGTGTGCAGGATGACGCGGTCGATCCGGTTGTCGGGGTGCGTGTGCGAGTAGCGCACCACCTTGAGGCCACCGAACGTACCGATCGCCGCGCCGAGCACCACGTCGCTCGCCCAGTGCTTGTTGTGGTACATGCGTGACAGCCCGACCAGGGTAGCTCCACCGTAAAGCACCGGTCCCACGTACCACACCGCTTGCGGGTGCAGCCGCCGCATCTCGCTCGTCACGGCGGCGGCGGCGGCAAAGGCCGTGGTCGTGTGTCCCGACGGAAACGACTGCCGATCGCTCGACGTGAAGCCGCCGCCGAACTTGAAGTCGTGCGGGTTGGTGTCACTGCTGACGTACGGTCGCGCCCGGCCGAGGGTGGTCTTCAACAACCCCGTCACGACGGACGACAGCAACACCGCCTCGGTGCCATGCCAGCCGATGTCCGCCAGGGTCGGGTGGCCGCCCCAGCGTCCGATGGCGTACATCCCGCCACCGATGATGTAGGCGCCGGGCGACGTGATCAGCTCCACGCCGGTGGCCGAGTTGCTGAAGAAGCGGTTGGCCTGGGTGTCCGGGTTCCGCAGCTGGCCGGCGATGTGGCGGTCCACGGGGAACATCCCGATCGTGAGCGCGGTGAAACCGCCGGCGAGCGCCGCATCACGCCAGGTGAACAGCGTCTTGTGGACGTGCTGCGTGTCGAACGGCGCGATGACCCGCCTGCTGGTCGTGTCCTGTGCCGCGAGGGGAGTGACGAGCGGGGCCGCCTGCGCGGCGGCCAGCGCGACGAGCGCAACGACGGTTCTGGAAACGCGAGCCATGCCGAACGATACCGCGGGAGCGCGCTTCCTGCACCATAGGCATCTTTGCATCCCATGCTTTCGTTCGCTTCACTCCTGCTGATCGCCATGGCAGCGGTCATGGCCGCCCTCGTTTCCGCCTCGTCGCGCGCCCTGCTGCGCAGCGAGCGGATCCACGCGCCCTCGCGCGCCGCCTCCTTCGGCCTGCAGGTGGGCCTCAGCCTCCTCATCGCGCTCGCGGCCTTCTGGTTGTTCACGGAGGTCGCGGACAACGTGATCGACCGCGACAAGCTCGAGCACTTCGACGCACTGGTGCTGGTTGCTCTCGCGCCCTGGCGGACGGATGCCGGCCTCGAGATCGCGAAGGTGGTGAGCCGGTTCGGCACCTCGCTGGTGATGTCGGCGCTCGCGCTCGTCGTGCTGCTCACGTTCCACCGCCACAACTGGCGCGCCGTGGCCGCGGGGTGGGCATTGGTGTTCGGTGGCGGCAAGCTGGTGGAGGCGCTGCTCAAGCACACCATTCATCGCGCGCGTCCCATCGGTGCGCTGCAGCAGTTGAACAACCCGAGCTACAGCTATCCCAGCGGGCACGCGATGGGCGCGATGATCGGCTATGGCGTGCTCGCGTACCTGATCCTCCTCTGCGTGCACCGGACCGCGGCACGCGCTGCCGTGACGGCGGCGGCAGCGCTGGTCATCCTCGCCATCGGACTGAGCCGGCTGGTGCTGGCCGTGCACTACTTCACCGACGTCGTCGGTGGCTATGCGGCGGGCGCAGTCTGGCTCGCCCTGTCGCTCGCCGCGGCGGAGGCGGCGCGCGTGCGGTTCGCTGGCGACACGCGCGCTCACGCGCACCGCCGCGCGGCATGACCGAGCACATCGGGCAGCTCGTTGCCAACTACGGCTACCTGATCGTCGCCCTGTTCATCGCCGGCGAGGGGCTGGCGATCCCCTTCCCCACCGACACGACGCTCGTCACGGCGGCCGCCTTTGCGGCACACGGGCGACTCTCGCTCGCCGTCGTCTTTCTCGTCGCCACGACGTCGGCGACGCTGGGGAGCACGGCGGCCTTCGTCATCGGCCGGCGGGGTGGCGACTTCTTCGAGCGGCATTCGCATCGCGTGCACCCGCACGTGCTCGTGCGCACGCGGAAGTTCTTCGACCGCCATGGCGGGGCGGCGGTGCTGTCGGGGCGATTCATCCCGTTCGCGCGCATGCTCATCGCGCCCATGGCGGGCCTGTCGTCCATGAGTCTCGCACGTTTCACGCTGTTCAATACCGCGGGCGCGGCCATCTGGGCGGCGATGTTCTGCGGCGTCGGCTGGTTCTTCGGGCAGCATCCCCCCGCCTTCGGCCACGGGCTCGTGCGCGCGGCGCTCGTCGTGGCGGTGGGGCTCGCCGTGCTGGCGACCGTCGCGGTGGCAGGGGGCTGGCTGGTAGAGGAGAGCGACGCGGCGTGGCGCGCCGAAGGCACGGTGTGGCATCGCGTTCTCAGCACCGCGCCGATGCGCTGGGTTGCGGCGCGTTCCCCCCGTGCGCGCCGCTTCCTTTTCCGGCGCTTCAGCCCCAGCGACTACCTGGGCCTCAACCTCACGATCGGCCTGGGCCTCAGCTTCGTGGCACTCGTGATCTTCGCCGCCATCACGCGTGCGCTGCTCGCGCGCGAGGCGGTACCGCAGTTCGACGTTGCGCTGGCGAGCGCCCTGCGCGACGGCGCCACGCCCGCCGCGGACGCATTCTGGACTGCAGTGAGCCGCCTTGGCCGCTTTCCGATCATGGTGGTGCCGGGTCTCGCCGCCGGGCTCTTGCTCGTGCGTCGTCACGGCTGGTTGCCCGTTGCCGGCTGGATCGGTGCGATCCTCGGCAGCGTAGTGCTCGACGAGATCGTGAAGCACTTTCTTTCGCGCGAATATGCCGTGGCCGGACTCGGCGCGCCGAGTGGCCAGGCGCTCGAGGCGCTGGTCGGGTACGGGATGATCGGCTACTTCGTGGCGATCGCGTCGCCGAGCCGTCGCACGACGACTGGCGCGGTGTGCACCATCGCCGTACTCGTGCTTGCGATCTGCTTCGGCCGACTGTACCTCGGCACCCGATATTTCAGCGACATCGTCAGCGGCCTGGCGGCAGGCGGCGTGTGGCTGGCCGCCTGCATCACCGGCCTCGAGGTTGCGCGCCGCCGCTCCGCCCGCGAAGGGCGCGGAGGCCTGGACCGACGGGAAGAGGCGGTTGTGTGCGGAGAGTGAATGGGGATCGGGAACGGTTAACGGTTAACCGTTAACCGCTAACCGGGAATCGTAACGGCAGCGGAGAGGAAACGGCGGGAACTACCGAAACGGCAGGATCGGCTTCGCCTTGCATCTCGAACCATGCGCACCGCAGGCTCCCGGGCCGTTCCAATCGGTTCCGGATACTTCGCGGTGTAGCGGACAGTCACGGTGCGCAGCGGCCTGCGCTCATGAAGGACCGATCCTGCTCTTTGGATGTTTTCGGTAGTTTCCTCTTCGCGATTGTCGTTGTCACAGTTCACGGTTCACGGTTCACGGTTCACGGTTCACGGTTCACGGTTCACGGTTCACGGTTCACGGGTTCACACTTCATCCCGATCCCCATGCCCGACAAGTCCTCTCCTCGCGTGCGCCACTTCAACTGGGAGAACATCCCGAAGGAGCGCGTCACCGACATGATCTCGCGGCGGCTCATCACGGGAGACGGGATGATGCTCGCGCACGTGTACCTGAAGAAGGACGCGGTGGTGCCGCAGCACTCGCACCACAACGAGCAGCTCACCTACATCCTCGAGGGCGCGCTCAAGTTCTGGATCGGCGCCGACAAGTCGGAGGAGGTGATCGTGCGCGCCGGCGAGGTGCTGCACATTCCGTCCAACGTGCCGCATGAGGCGCTCGCGCTGGAGGACACGCTGGACGTGGACATCTTCAACCCGCCGCGGCAGGACTGGCTCGACGGCACCGACAGCTACTTCCACCGGACGAAGTGACCATGGACCTCGGACTGCGTGGGAAGATTGCCCTCGTTGCCGCGTCGAGCGCGGGACTCGGGCGGGCAGTGGCCGAAGAGCTGGCGCGCGAAGGCGCGAACCTCGTGCTCTGTGCGCGTGGCGAGGAGCGACTCGCCGCCGTCGCAAAGGGGATCCGCGAGGAGACGGGCGTGCGCGTGGAGGCGCTGGCCGCTGACCTCTCGCAGCTCGCCGACGTGCAGCGCGTCGCTGACACCGTACTGCGCGTCTTCGGCCAGGTGGACGTCCTCGTCACCAACGCGGGTGGTCCTCCCGCCGGCCCGTTCGAGAGCCACTCCCACGAAGTGTGGCAGGCCGCCGTACGCCAGAACCTGGACAGCGTGGTGGAGCTCGTGCGCGCCGTGCTTCCCGGCATGAAGGAGCGCCGGTGGGGCCGCATCATCAACGTCACGTCCATCGCCGTGAAGCAGCCGGTGGACGGCCTCATCCTCTCCAACAGCGTGCGCGCCG
This sequence comes from Gemmatimonadaceae bacterium, assembly GCA_036377775.1. Classification (GTDB taxonomy): domain Bacteria; phylum Gemmatimonadota; class Gemmatimonadetes; order Gemmatimonadales; family Gemmatimonadaceae; genus AG11. The sequence goes on from DASUXT010000002.1 coordinate 5,811, forward strand.
CCGTCACGGGCTTCGCGCGCACGCTGGCGAACGAGGTGGCGCCGTTCGGCGTCACGGTGAACAACGTCATGCCTGGCTACACGCGTACCCAGCGCGTGGAGGATCTCGCGGCGAAGAACGCGGCGATGCGCGACACGAGCCCCGCCGCCGAGCTGGCGCTGTTCGAGCGCCAGATCCCGATGGGACGCCTCGGCGAGCCGGCCGAGTTCGCGGCGATGGTCGCCTTTCTCGCCTCGGAACGAGCCAGCTACACCACGGGCGCGTCGATTCCCGTGGATGGGGGCTGGATCAGGGCGCTGGTGTGACCAGGAAGGTGAGAAGGTCGGGATGTCGGAATGTGAGACTTCTGACCTTCCGACCTCCCGAGCTTCCGCCGTTCAGCGCTCCACATCCGCGAAGTGGATGGCGAGCGAGCGGGCGAGTGCGTCCTGATACACGGCGCGCCAGTGCTCGGCGGGCACGAGCGGCGGGCGCGGCGTGATGCGCCACGCGAGCCGCAGCGCGGCCACCATGCGCTCGGGCGGATGCTCCTGTTCACGCGCCTCGGCACACAATCGCTCCACCGCGCTCACGAGCACGCCGCTGCCGGTGTCGGCCTGCGTCGCCGCGACCAGCCCCTCGCGCAGGGCAGTCATCGTCTCGTCACAGAAGGCGAGGCCCTCCTCCATGTCGACCGGCGTCACGACCACGTCGTCGTCGTCGCGGCCGGTGATCACACGCCGCACCGACGCCAGTGCGCGGGTATCGGTGCGGCGCTTTCGTTCGGCGATCGCGCGCGCCTTGGAGAGTCGCGCGTCGAAGCGCGTGCGCGCGTCTTCCGACGTCTGCGACTCGCGGTAGCGCTCGAGGAGCAGCACCTCGTCGTCGTAACGCTTGAGTGCGCGGTACAGCGCGGCCAGCCGGCCGCAGAGCCAGCCCGGCAGCTCCGGCCTGGTGCGCACGCACGACTCGAGGGTCAGCTCGAGCAGGCGAACCGCCTCGGCGGCGTCGCCGGCGCGCTGCAGTACCTCGGCGTAGCGAACCTGGTCAGCCGCTGGACCGTCGAATTCTTCTGGTAGTGCTTTGTATCCTGGCACGCCGTCTCTGAGCGAGGAACGGGGAACTCCAGGCAATCATATGCTCATGTCGTGCCCGGCGCGCAAGCTGATGCTCAGAACGGCAGGTCGTCGTCGTCGTGCGGCGGCGCGTCGTCGAACGGAGGCGGGCCGTCCAGCGGTGCCTCGTCGAACCGCGGTGACGCGCCCGGCGCCGAGCGACGTGCGACCGGCGGTGGATAGGGGCTCGGCGAGCCATCGCGCGATGGCCAGATCACGCCTTCACAGCCCGGTCCGCCACGTTCACGCGGCTTGTTGCGACACTTGAAGTCGGGCGCGCGCGGATTGCGCTTCGAGGCGCGATCGTCCCACATCGCGCCGCCGCACACGGGACAGAGGGGCATGCCGTTGGCGTCCACGCCACCAGCGCCCTGCGGTGGCGCTTTCGACGCACGATCGGTGGGCGCCGAGGTGGCGCCCCTTTCCGTTGGGGTGCTGAGCGCGGCACGCCCATCACGCGGCGGCCAGATCACGCCATCGCAACTGCGGTCCTTGCACTTGAAGTCGGGCGCCTTCGGGTTGCGCTTGTTCTCGCGGTTGTCCCACATCGGCCCATGACACTTCGGGCAGGGCGGTGTGGATGGCGAGTCGTGCTGCTGTGATTCGGACATGAAGGAAGACGGGTCGTGGAAGGAAGCCCATGAAGATAGCATGTGCGGTCACACCGGACGCCGGGCTCAGCCACGCTCGGGCTCAGGACCAGGAGGTCGTACCGGCGGGCGCATCGGCCGGCTTCTTGCCTTTTTCCGTCGCCCAACCGAGTGAACTGGAGAGAACGATGCGCTTCGGCGGTGGTGGACGCAGCTCGAACCTGGAAGATCGGCGCGGCTTCGGCGGACGCGCGGGATTGGGCATCGGGGGCACGGCTGTCGTGCTCATCCTGAGCCTGTTGTTCGGCCGGAACCTATTCAATGACATCGGCGTGTCGCCGACCGGCGCGGTGGCGACCTCGAACGGCGAGCTGAGTGCCGCCGATTCGGCGGCCCAGGAGCCGGAGGTCCAGCTCGTCTCGGGAGTGCTGGACGACGTGCAGCAGACGTGGGCGACGATCCTGCCGAAGTACGGCACGCAGTACCAGGACGCGAAGCTCGTGCTCTTCCGCGACTACACGCCCACCGGGTGTGGCACGGGCCAGACGGCGATGGGCCCCTTCTACTGCCCGGTGGACCAGAAGGTGTACCTCGATCTCGGCTTCTTCGACGAGCTGCGAAACAAGTTCGGCGCCGCGGGGGATTTCGCGCAGGGCTACGTGATCGCCCATGAGCTTGGGCACCACGTGCAGAATCTGCTCGGGACGGAAGCCGAGGTGCGCCGCGCGCAGGAGCGCGACCCGTCCAACGCGAACCGGTATTCGGTGATGCTCGAGCTCCAGGCCGACTGCTACGCGGGGGTGTGGGGCCACAGCGCGCAGCAGCGCGACAAGCTCGATCCGGGCGACATGCAGGAAGGGCTCGCCGCGGCGGCATCGGTGGGTGACGACCGCATTCTCAAGCAGGCGGGTCGCAGCGCGAACGCCGACTCGTTCACCCATGGCTCGAGCGCGCAGCGCGAGAGCTGGTTCAAGCGCGGGTTCGATTCGGGGGATCCGGCGCAGTGTGACACCTTTGCCGGGCGCTGAAGCGCCCGGCGGTTCATCGGTGCTTCGGCTTTTCGGTTTACGGCCGGCCTCGGGACGCAGGAGCTGACCGAGGCACGCCGTAAACCGAAGAACCGATAAGCCGACGAACCGGTCGTCAGACCGCGTCGCTCAGGCTCGTGAAGTTGAAGTCCCGCACCTTGATCGTCGGCATCACCACGTTGCCCCCCGACTCGGTGCCGGCGATGCGTTCCGCGCGGCCGATGGCCTCGAGGTTGTTGAGCATGAACAGCGGGCTCTCGTTGAAGCGGAAGTTCTTCACCGCCTTCGTGATCCTGCCGTTCTCGATCAGGAAGGTGCCATCGCGGGTGAGGCCGGTGTAGAGCACCGTCCGCGGGTCCACCTGGCGCAGGTACCACAGGCGCGTGACGAGGATGCCGCGCGGGGTGGAGGCGATCATCTGCTCCGTAGTCGTGTCCCCGCCGACCATCTTCACGGCGCCAAGACCGCCGTTCGGGCGTGCACCCTTCTTCTGGGCCCAGAAGCGCGAGTACTGCAGCTCCTTGAGCACTCCGTTCTCGATCCACACTTCACGACCGAGCGGCAGCCCTTCTCCGCTCCACGGCTGGCCAAGGAGCTGCGGGTCGGCGGGATCGCTGTAGATCGTGACGCGCGGGTCCACGATCTTCTCGCCGATCTTGGTGCCGCCCCCCTGCTTCGAGAACGCCGAGCGTCCTTCGTCGGCGCTGCGCGCGTCGAGGGCGAAGGCGAGGAGCTGCACGAGGTCGCCGACCGCCTGCGGCTCGAGGATCACCGTGTAGCGGCCCGGCTCCACGGCCACCGGATTGCGCGACGCGCGCGCCTTGCTGATGGCGCGGTCGCTCACCGCCTTGAAGTCGATCTGCTTCCAGTCCGGATGATCGGCGCCCGCCCAGCCGGAACCGGTGCCGTCGCTGGTGCGCACGGTGAGCTGGTAGTTGGCGCTCGTGGCGGGGAAGTACGCGAACAGCCCCGTATTGGACGCCATCGCGCTGTAGCCGGCTCCCTCCAGGATGAACCCGGCGGCGGCGAGGTCGCCCGCCGCCTTCGCAGCGTCGATGGCGGTGCGCGCCGCGGCTGCGCGCTCCTCCGGCGTGAGGTTCGCCGTGGAGTCGAAGTATGCGTTGACGTCCTGATACTGCTGCGGCGGCAGCAGCGGCATGTTCTCCGGATCATCGGGCGCGAGCTTGGCGATCGCCTCGCTCTGGCGCACGGCGCGCTCGATCCCCTCGGGCGAGAAGTCGGCGGTGGTGACGACGGCGTGCTTGGCGCCGTAGCCGCTCTGCACGACGAGCTGCGAGTTGTTCACGCCGCCGGCGGTGGTGATGCGGTTGGCGGCGAAGCGGACATTGCCCTGGTAGCCACCGCCCACCTGCGCGATGATCGTCTCCGCCTTCGACAGCTTGACGACGCGCTCGAGGAACGCCTGTGCCTCGCCCTTCGACAGCATCTCTCCCGAGGAGAGGGCGCTGCCCCGGCTGAAGAGACTCTTCGGGGTGCTCATGCCTTTCTCCCGGTGTTGATGACGTTGATGCCGCGGTGGCGCGTCGGCGGGCAGCCGTGGCTCACCGCGTTGACCTGGCTGGGCTGCCCCTTGGCGTCGTTGAAGGCGCCGCCGAGGTGGTAGCTCTTCTTGCCACCGATCATGTCGAGCGCGCCCCAGAAATCCGGCGTGCGCATCTGATACGCGACGTCCTTGAGCATGCCGGTGATCTTCCCACCCCTGATCTCGTAGAAGAGCTGGCCGCCGAACTGGGCGTTGTAGCGCTGCTGGTCGATGGAAAAGCTCCCGTCGCCGACGATGGCGATGCCGCGGTCGGTCGCCGCGATGAGGTCGTCCCAGCCGAGGTCCTTGTCGCCGGGGAGGAGCGAGACGTTCGGCATGCGCTGGAACTGGACGTCGCTCCAGCTCTCGGCGTAGGAGCAGCCGTGCGAGCGCACCGGGCGGCCGCTGGCCTGGTAGGAGTCGGCGAGGTAGG
>DASUXT010000003.1:0-17822 GCA_036377775.1 Gemmatimonadaceae bacterium
CCGCTCGGCGAGCACGCGCGTGACGAACCGCTGCCCCTCGCCGATCCGTTCCACTTCGACGGCGATGGAATCCACCGCCTGGTCGAGCCGCGTGAGGCGGTCCATCAGCTCGTGGGGAATCGCGCTCACCGCCACCGCGCCGCGACGCCAGAGCCGCCGCGCGTAGGCAATGGAGAGCGGGAACAGCACGACGAACATGAAGATCCCGCCGAGGACGAACACTTCCTCCGGCGGCCCGTGGCGGATTTCGGGAGGCGGCGGCACCACGGCGCCTGGCACGGCGGCGGCCTTCGCCACCTCCGCATCGGCAGCCGCGATCTGCTTGTCGAGCGCGCTGATGCGCGCATCGAGCTCCGCGACGTGCTGCTCGAGTCCAGCGCGATTCGCACCGGTCACCATCGGATCCTGAAGCTGACCGGAGAGCTCGCGCCGCTGATCCTGCACCGTCTCGAGCTGATCACGCAGCTCGCGGCGCTGGTTGACGAACGCCTCGTAGATCGCGCTCGGACTCGGCGATCCGCCACTGATGACCTGGACCCTTGTGCCCGGCGGAAACGGGGCGGTGGGTGGGGGAACAAGCTCCTGCATGACGTCACCGTTCACGGAGATCGATGGGACCGGCGCGGCCGATCGCCGCGCCCGAGTCCTCTACGATCCACCCGTGGCGGTCGTTTCACCAGTGGCGACGTCATCCCGCACCCTGCGCAAAGGCGCGGCTCACCAGCGCCTGCGCCTCCCCCTGGATGCGATGCAGGTGCTCCTCGCCGCGGAAGCTCTCGGCGTAGAGCTTGTAGACGTCCTCAGTGCCCGAGGGCCGCGCGGCGAACCAGCCGCTCTCCGTCTCCACCTTCAGGCCGCCGATCGGCGCGCCATCGCCGGGCGCAGCGGTGAGCGTGCGCGTGATCCGCTCGCCGGCGAGCTCGGTGGCCGTCACGTCGCTCGCCGACAGCTTCGACAGGACCGCCTTCTGCTCGCGCGTGGCGGGGGCGTCGATGCGCTGGTAGACCGGCGCGCCGAGCTCCGTCGTCAGCTCGGCGTACTGCTCGCCCGGATCGCGGCCGGTGACGGCGGTCATCTCCGCGGCGAGCAGCCCGCAGATGATGCCGTCCTTGTCGGTGGTCCAGACCTGCCCGTTGCGACGGAGGAAGGTGGCGCCGGCACTCTCCTCGCCGACGAAGCCGAGCGATCCGTCGGCGAGGCCGGCGACGAACCACTTGAAGCCGACCGGCACCTCGTAGAGCCGGCGGCCGAGCTTCGCCACCACGCGGTCGATGATGCTGCTGCTGACGATCGTCTTGCCGATGGCGACGTTCGCGCCCCAACCGGGGCGATGCTTCGCGAGGTACGCGATCGCCGCCGCGAGGAAGTGGTTCGGGTTGAGCAGCCCGGCGCTGCGGGAAACGATGCCGTGCCGGTCGTGGTCGGTGTCGCATGCCCATGCGACGTCGAAGCGATCCTTCATGCCGATGAGGGGCTGCATGGCGTACGGCGACGAGCAGTCCATTCGGATGCGGCCGTCCCAATCCAGCGTCATGAACCGGAACGACGGGTCGATGGTGTCGCTCACCACGGTGAGCGGCAGGTCATGGCGGTCGGCGATCTCGCTCCAGTAGGCGACCCCTGCCCCACCGAGCGGATCCGCGCCGAGCGTCACCGAGGCGCCACGAATGGCATCGAGGTCGATGACGTTCGGCAGGTCGGCGACGTAGGCGTCGAGGTAGTCATACGGCTTCGTCGTGGACGCGCGCCGCGCGCGGTCGAGGGGGATGCGCCGTACGCCGGCGAGGTCCTTCTCGAGCAGTGCGTTGGCCCGGTCCTGGATCCAGGTGGTGACGCCGGTGTCCGCCGGCCCCCCGTTGGGCGGGTTGTACTTGAAGCCGCCGTCCTCCGGCGGATTGTGCGACGGGGTGACGACGATGCCGTCAGCCAGACCGGAGGTGCGCCCGCGATTGTACGCGAGGATGGCGTGCGAGAGCGCCGGCGTGGGCGTGTAGCCGCCGCGGGCGTCGACGAAGGTGGTGACGTCGTTCGCGGCGAGCACCTCGAGCGCGCTACCGAATGCTGAGCGCGAGAGAGCGTGAGTGTCGATACCGAGGAAGAGCGGCCCGTCGATCCCCTGCGAGCGCCGGTACTCGACGATCGCCTGGGTGATGGCGAGGATGTGGCGCTCGTTGAACGCGCCATCGAGCGACGAGCCGCGGTGGCCGGAGGTGCCGAAGGCAACGCGCTCGGCGCGCTCCTTTGGGTCGGGGACGCGGGTGTAGTACTCGGAGACGAGGAGCGGGACGTCGACGAGCAGCGACTGATCCGGCAGGGTGCCGGCGCGGGGGCTGATGGGCATGCCGGGCGTTGTCGCAGGATCGGGACCGACGTGACGTGGTGTGACGAGGCCCCGCCGGCATGCCGGCGGGGCCTCGTTGCTGGGACATGAGGGATCAGTAGCCGGGGTTCTGGGCGATCCCGCCGTTCGAGGTCGTGATCTCGCGAGCCGGGATCGGGAAGAGGACATAGCCCGGGTCATCGAGCGACTTCACCGTGCCCGCGAGGCCAAGCCGCACGAGATCGGGCCAGCGATCGCCCTCGAAGGCGAACTCGAGGCGGCGCTGATGGATGATCTCGTCGAGCACGTCCTGCTGCGTCGTGACGTCCACGCCAAGGACGTGATCGGGCAAGCCCGCGCGCTCGCGGACCTTGTTGTACTCGGCGACCGCCTGGGCGAGCTTGCCCTGGCGAGCGAGCACTTCCGCCTTGATGAGAACGAGCTCGGCGAGCCGGATCACGTGTGGATGTTCCGTGCCCGCCGTGGTCGGCCACTTCACCGCATCCAGGTCGCCGTCGTCGTTGTAGATCGTGGCTGGCAGGCGGAGGTCGGCCGGGTCGAACGCCGCGTACAGGTCATCGGTCGGCATCATCTCCTGTCGTCCATCGTACAGCCAGTAGTAGCCGAGATCGTTGTACTCGGCCTGGGTGAAGCTGACGCGGAAGATGTCCTCGCTCGTGTTCGCGCCGGTGGGCGAGAACAGATCGGCGAAGGGTACGGTGAGCTCGTCGCGCCCGGCGAGGACGGCGTTCGCCGCATCGAGCGCCGCCTGGTAGTCAGCCGTGGCGTTCGCGCCGGCCACGCTCGCACGGTAGAACAGTACCCGCGAGCGGAGCGCCTCGACGGCCGTCTTCGTGGCGCGCCTCGTGTTCGACGTGTTGCTGATCATCACGGCCGCGCTGTCGAGATCCTTCAGGATCTGGGCGTAGACGTCGAGCGCCGACGCGCGAGTGTAGGTCGCCGCGTCATCGGCCGACTGCACCGGCTTGAGCGGCATCGGCACGCCACCCCAGAACTTCACGAGGTTGGAGTAGCCGAGGGCGCGAAGAAAGTACGCTTCGCCCATCACCTCGTTCCTCGTGTCCTCGTCGATCGCCGCGACCTGCGGAACGCGATTGATGATCACGTTGTCGCGGTTGATCTGGTCATAGATCGCCGTCCACATGTCCGTGATCTCGGGATTGTCGGGAGCGATCTGGTTGTTCTCGATATTCCCGAGGAACTGGTACGTGCCGACCCAGGTGCTGTTGTCTGCGGGAAGGTCACCCAGCATCTGGATGTCGAGACCGTAGTAGCTGCCGCTCTGCAGCCCATCGTAGGCGCCGGTCAGCGCGCCGAGTGCGGACTTGGAGTCGACGATGATCTGGTCCGCGGGGATGGAGCTTTGCGGCGTCGTGGACAGCACGCTGTCGCACCCCGCGGTGATCAGCAGCGCAAGCGCCGCGGGAAGAGCTCTGAAGATTCGCATGAATCGCTGTTGCCTCATCTGAGGTTGTGGCTCGCGGAGGCTCCGCTCACCAGCCGGCGCTGACGCCGAGGGTGAAGGTACGGGCGAGCGGATATGCGTAGTAATCGACTCCCATCACGACGTTGGACGTGATACCGGCGCTGTTGACGTCCGGGTTGTAGCCCGAGTACTTCGTCCACGTGTGCAGGTTGCGGCCGGAGAGATAGAGCCGCGCATTGGTCATCCGGGCCGCCGACGCAAGCCGGTCCGGGAGCCTGTAACCGAGCGTGAGCTCGCCGAGGCGGACGAAGGACCCGTCCTCGACGAAGCGGCTGCTGATCACGTCGGCGCCGGAGCGGCAGCGATAGCTCATGCGGGGCTCGTTGGTGATGTCTCCCGGCTTCTGCCACCGCGAGAGTGCCAGCGTGGAGAGGTTGTCCCAGGTGCAGGCGCCGTCGTCGGTGAAGATGCGCATCATGTTGAAGACCTTGTTGCCCTGGCTGAATTGCAGGAAGCCACGCAGGTCGAAGTTCCGGAAGGTGAGGGTGTTGGTGAATCCGCCGTAGTATTTGGGCTGCGGGCTGCCGACGAACATGCGGTCCGTCGGGGAGCCGGTCTCGCTGCCATCGGCATTCTGGAAGACCGCATTGCCGTTGGCGGGGTCGACACGGACGAACTTGTAGAGGTAGAACTCGCCGAGCGGCTGCCCGACCGCCGCAGCCGACGTGATACGGCTGCTGACGTTGAACGTGGCGAGCTGGCCGTTGTACAGGCTCGTGACGACGTTGTTGTTCCAGGTCACGTTGAGGTCGGAGGTCCAGCCAAGCCCGCGTGGCCCGCCGTCGAGGTTCACCGTGTGCAGACCCATGTCGACGCCGCGGTTGCGGATGCTGCCGATGTTCGACCAGATGCTCGTGTACCCGCTGGTGGCGGGGATCGGACGCCGGACCAGCAGGTCATTCGTGTTGCGGTTGTACCAGTCCACGATCAGGCTGGCACGACCATCAAAAACGGAGACGTCCGCGCCGAGATCGACTTCCTTCGTGGTCTCCCACTTCAGGTCCGGATTGCCGAGCTGCGTTGGCGTGACGCCCGCCTCGCCGCTGTAGGGCGTCCCGCTGGCGAGGCTCCGGCTGGCAAAGTCCCCGATGCCCTGATTGCCGGTGACGCCGTAGCTGGCGCGCAGCTTGAGCGTCGCGAGCCGCGCGAGTCCCTGAGCGAAGCCCTCGTCGGTGACGTTCCAGCCGGCGGAGATCGCCGGGAAGATACCATAGCGATTGTCCGCTCCGAATCGTGACGACCCGTCGGCACGGAGACTTGCCGAGAGCAGGTAGCGATCCTGCCACGACCAGTTGGCCCGGGTGAAGAACGACACGAGGTTGTTGTCGGTCGCGCTGCCGTCCCACGAGGTAATGGTGGCCGCGTTCGCGATGTACGTGCTGAAGCCGGAGGGGAACCCCTCGCCACGGGCGTAGCTCAGGTCCCGGTGGTTGTATTCCACGCTCGCCCCGCCGATCAGGCTCAGGCGATTATCCGCCGAGTTGATCGCATCGAGCGTGAGGTAGCCCTCACTCACGTACTTGGTATTTGTGTTGCTCGCGGTCCGGCCGACGCCATTGGCACTCGCGGCGTACGTGCCATCGACCCGCGGGTCGCCCCAGGTCAGCTCGTCGATGCCGTAGACGTCGGCGCCCACTCGCGCATCCAGTGACAGGCGCGGCGAGAACAGGAACCGGCCGTTCAGCGTGCCGAGCGCGCGCAGTGTCTTGAAGTGGTCGAAGTTGAAGGCGGCGATGGCGACCGGATTCGAGTACTTGAGCCCCTCGTTGTCCCCGCCATAGCCGTAGCTGTCGCCGAAGATCGGACGGAAGGGCTGCATGCCGATGGCGTTGGTGACGACGCCATCCAGGCTCTGGTCGCCCGGGATTCGATCGTTGTTCTCGCGGGTGAGCCCGATCGTGCTCGAGAGGAAGAACCGGTCCGTCGCGTTGACGTCCAGGTTCAGGCGCCCTGCCTGGCGCGTGTAGGCGGAGCCGATCACGATGCCGCGCTGGTCGAAGTTCGAGCCGGAGACGTAGTACTTGAGCCGCTCACTCCCCCCGCTCATCGACAGGTTGATGTCGCTCACGGGGGACCGGCGAAAGACGGCGTCCTGCCAGTCATACGTGTTCACGTCATCGACGCCGGGCGTGAAGGGAAGCTTCCGGTTGTCGTTCGCCGCGCTCTCGTTGTACAGCTCCACGTACTGCTGCGCGTTGAGCAGCCCGATCGTCTTCTCCACCTTCTGCGTCCCGACGTAGCTGTTGAGCGAGAACTTCGTCTTCCCCGCCGCGCCGCGCTTCGTCGTGATGAGCACCACGCCGTTCGAACCGCGCGACCCGTAGATCGCCGCCGCCGCGGCGTCCTTGAGGACGTCGATGCTCGCGATCTCGTCCGGGTTGAGCCCGGAGATCGCCGTCACGTCCTGGCCGCTCAGTGCGATCTGGCTCAGCGAGCCCTGGATCATCGGCACGCCGTCCACCACGTACAGGGGCTGGTTCCCCGCGTTGAGCGACGCGGGGCCGCGCACGCGCATGGAGATGCCGCTCCCCGGCTCGCCGGAGTTCTGCATCACCTGTACGCCCGGAATGCGCCCCTGCAGGGCGTTGTCCACCGACGCCACCGGCGTGTTGGCGAACGCCGTGGAATCCACCGAGGCGATGGCGCTCGACACGTCCTGCCGGCTGGCCGTGCCGTACCCGACCGACACCACCGCGGAGAGCACGGTGGCCACCGGGTGCAGCGTGAAGTCGGCCGTCGCGATCTCCCCGGCGGCGACGGTGACGCTGCGCGACTGCGACGAATAGCCAAGTCGCTGCGCGCGGACGGTGGTCAGTCCCACCGGCACGGAGCCGAGGGTGTAGACCCCGTCGTCGTTCGTCACGGTGCCGCGCGTGGTGCCGGCGATGGTGACCTGGACGCCCGGCACGCCGCGACGGCTCGCCGAGTCGGTCACGGTGCCGCGGATCGTGCCGGTCGCCTGCGCATGGGCGATGCGCGCCGGCGCGAGCAGCGCCACGAGCAGCGCCGCCAGCGCAGCGAACGTCCTACGAGGGAGAAACTGCATGCGCCTTCCTCCTGGTGGTGGTCGAACGAATCACTCTGTCGGTCCGTGCGTCACGTCCTGCGTCATGCGTCGTGCAGCAGCGTGGGATCGCCGAGGCGCCGCGAGATGCGGTCGGCGGCGCGGCGCACGCGCGTCGCCACCGCACGCATCCGCGCGCCGCCCAGTCGCGCCTTTGGTCCTCCGACGCTCACCGCCGCCACCGTGCGCCCGTGTGCATTCCGCACCGGTGCACCGATGGCGACGAATCCCGGTTCCAGCTCCTCCAGCCCCACGGCATATCCCTCTCTACGCACCTTCGCGAGCTCGCGTTCGAGCGCGACGCGTGACGTGATGGTGTTCGGCCCGAGACGGGCGAGCCGCCCCGGCGGCAGGCGTGTCCCGCGCTGGCCCGGTCGCTCCTCCTCCACCGCCGCCGCGGCGAGCAGCACCTTCCCGGTGGAGGTGGCATGGGCCGGCCACCGCATGCCCACTTCGGGCGCCCCGCCGACGAGGAAGCGGCCATGCACCTCGTCGAGGATGAGCACCTCGTGGCCGACGAGCACCTCGAGCGTGGCCGTCTCGCCCACGTCGTGGGCGAGCGCCTCGAGCTCCGGTCGCGCCGCCTCGTGCAGCCCCGCCGCGCGTCGCGCCTGCGACGCGAGCCGGAAGAGCGCGGGGCCGAGCTGATAGCGCTGGCGCTCCTCGTCGCGCACGACGAACTCCGCGCGCTCGAGCGCACCGAGCAGGCGGAACACCGTCGTCTTGTGCAGGCCCAGGTCGTCGGCGATCTCGGACAGTCCGGGCTCGGTGCGAGCTTCGCCGATCGTGCGCAGCACGTCGAGCGCCCGTTCGACTGCACGCGTGCCGGCCGTTGCGCCATTGCGCACGTTCGTGGAACGCTGTTTCATGTCGGGGCCTATCATCGGCCACGGGACACGCGTGGTCAAGAGTGGACCTCTCACCCGATCATGATGCGATCCTCAACGAGCCGGTTCGTCACCCGCGCCGTCGCGACGCTCGCCGCGGCAACGATGCTCTCCGCCTGCGCCGTCACGCCGTCCGTCACGCCGTCCGTCACGCCGTCCGTCTCGCCGTCGGCGCCGCGCGGCACGCTGTTCATCGTCGGTGGCGGGCCGCAGCCTCCCGCGCTGGTGCAGGAGTTCGTGCGACTCGCCGGCGGCGCGGGGCACGCCAGGATCATCGTCTTCGCGATGGCGAGCGAGGATGGCCAGGCGAGCGGTGACGAGAAGGCCGATGACCTGCGCAAGCTCGGTGCGGACGCGCGCAACGTGTGGGTGACGCACGAGGAGGCGAACACCGATTCCATCGTCCACCTGCTCGACGACGCGACGGGCATCTGGTTCGGCGGCGGCGACCAGGTCCGCCTCACGAAGGCCCTCGGGGGGACGAAGACCGAGGCGGCGATCCACGCGCGCTACCGCGCCGGTGCGGTAGTGGGCGGCACGTCGGCGGGAGCAGCGGTGATGTCGGCGACGATGATCACCGGTGATGAGCGCCATCCCGGCGGGGTCCGCCCGGTGAAGGACAGCGCCTCCTACATGACGATCGCGCGCGACAACATGATCCTCACACCGGGGTTCGGACTGCTCACGAACGCCATCGTGGACCAGCACTTCGTGCGGCGCAAGCGCAGCAACCGGCTGGTGAGCGTGGTGCTCGAGCAGCCCGTGCACCTGGGCGTCGGCATCGATGAATCGACGGCGCTCATCGTCTCACCCGATGGCCGCTGGCACGTGATGGGGGAGAGCGTGGCCCTGATCTACGACGCGCGGCACGCGCAGATCACCCCGGCCGGAAACACCCTCGGCGCGACCGGCATCGTGATGCACGTGCTGCCCGAGGGCGGGACGTTCGATCCGGCGACGGGGAAGGCGGAGGTGCGCTGAGGGAGGACCGGAGGACCGAAAGACCGGAGGACCGGAGGGCCGACAGACCGGGAAACCGGAAGGCCGGAGGACCGGAAGGTCGGAAACGGCGATGTAGTTCCTGACCTTCTGACCTTCCGAACTCCTGACCTTCCGCCTTACCAGTGCCTCAGGTTCCCGGCGCCGAGCGCGAGGTCGGCCATGCGCTCCACGACGGCGGAGACCTGTTCGTCGGAGAGCTTGTCGCCGGCGGCGCGAAGGCGCTCGCGAAGGCGCGCGATGAGGTCGCGGCGGCGCCGCTGCGCCGATTGCTGCGCGTCCTCGAACACGTCCCACTCCTCGGCCATCGTGCGCCTCGTCAACCGTTCGCCGCGCGACGGCGCGGCGAGGGGTGCGACGTCACCTGCTCGAAGTAGTGCAGCTCGACGAGGGCCATGCGCGTGGACAGCTCGAGCAGCTCTTCGTCCGGCATGTGGGCACACACGGGCCGGATGCGCGAGAGGATGTCGAGGGCGAGGGCGCGAGCCCGATTGGAGACCACCGGCTCGGTCTCGGGGGTCAGGTCGTTGCTTGCGGCGTTCCGCAGGTCATGCATCGAGTAGCCAGCTCCCAGCGTCGGGCAGTGGTTGGTCCTGTGTGTTTACCGGACGCAACAGCTGGCGAGAGGTCACATCGTCGCCGCCCGAGTACCGCCCTTCAGCGCTTCGAGCTGCGTCTCCGCACCACCGCGAGGGCGAGGAGGCCGGTGCCGAACAGTGCGATGGTCGCCGGCTCGGGGACCGTCGTCGGGGGCGGCGGTGGCGGAGGCGGTGGTGTCACATGTCCGGTGTCGGGAGGAGTGACCGGGGGCGGGGTGACCGGGGGGGTCGTCCCATGGTCATGGTCGAGCCCGTGCAGGAGGACTGCGCCGCCAAGGAGCCCGAAGAGCGGGATCCACGGCACCGCCGGGCGGCCCTGTGCCGTGGGAGCGCGAACGGCCACCGTCACCGGCGTTCCCGCCTCGTTGCGGATGAGGTGAACCACCACCGGCGGCCCGATCACCTCGGACTTCGTGCCGGCGACCTCGCGGGGGGCTGGCGGCGCAGGCGGAGCGGTGTTCTTCTTGACCGGGATCGAGATCTCGCTACGAGCCCGAACCGGCTGCTGCGCCGTTGCTGACGCTCCCATTGCGCCGACGGCCAGGGCGACCGACACCAGCACACGACTCGACTGCATCTACTGCATCCCTCGACGATTCACGTACAGCTCCCGGCAACGGCATGACTTCCGCACTTCCCCTCGATTCACGTGCTCGTCCAATGCGCAATCCATGCCAGATGTTTGCGAACACGGCCGGGAGCTGGCGAGCGCGTGACAGCGTTACATGCGCACTCAGCCGTATCGCTCGGCGAGAGCACCACGTCAGCCGGAGGGAAGCGCGATGAAGCGCGATGGATTCGAGCTCGAGCTGCGCGGAGGACCGCTTGCCGGAGGCAGTGCTCGCGTGCGTGATACCGAAGTACGCATCGCCGTGGTGCAGGAAGGGGGGCGATTGCACCTGCGCGACGAGGCGGCGCCGCAGCTCGCCGACGGCGACGGGCGGCGCATCGGCGAGTACGGCTTCAGCCATCGCGAGGAGGCGATGGTGTGGTTCCCTGCTCCGCGTTGAGCGACGCGGACTGCTGGTCGCCGGCCAACTCGAGCGGCGACCAGAACTTCATGCGCTCCTCGACGGACATGCGGCGGCGAAGCGCTGCGCTCCGTCGCAGCGCCTCGCGATAGCGATCGTACAGGCGCGGGTGACGTCCCCAGAAGGGGCCGGGCACCTCCATGAGACCGCGCATCAGGTCACCGTCGAACTGTCCGGCGTTCGCCAGCGGATTGCGCTCCACGCAGGTGAGCGCCATGGGCACCACCGCGCCCAGGCACCATCCGTTGACGAGCGCGCCGAGCAGTTCGGCGAGCGATGCATCGGTGACCGGTCGCTGCGCAGCGCTCGCCTCGTCCAACCCGAACGTCAGGTCGCGCTGTCGCTGCTGGCTCATGCAGAGGCAGGCAGCGATGGCGAGCCGTCCTCCCGGGCGAGCAGCCCGAGCGGGGCTTCACCTGCGAGCGGCGGTGCGGACGACTCGAGCGCCGCGCCTACCGCATGCGCCGCGGTGATCGCGACCCCTTCACTCGCGTACGAGGGCAGCACGAGCTCGATGCCGAAAGTGAGGTCGTACGCGCGACGCTGGGGACGGATGAGTCGCGCGATCGGCGCCGTGCCGTCGGCGAACCACTCGTATGCTCCATCGTGCACGAGCTGGAGGTCGTCGAGCGCCGGCGCATAGCTCGGCCAGCCGGGGTACTGCCGGCGCAGCACGAGGTCGAGCGCGCGCCACGCAGCAACGGCACCGTCCTTCGCCGCGGCTTCCGTCGCGAAACCGCGGAAGCCGATGGCGCGGCCGTTGATCCAGCCGACCTGGACGTCGTCTTGGTTCTCGAGGCGATAGCGATCGTCGCCGTCACTCAGGACTCTGAGCATGATCGTCTCCTGTTCGGGATGAAGCGCCGGCGCAGGCGCACCGGCGGCGATGATGCGCGGGGCACGTGTGCGCCGGATGGCGAACATCCGGAAACGCGAACCGCCCCGTCTGGCATGAGCGCAGACGGGGCGGAGTCAGCGGCGCGAAGGAGCGCCGGGTAGCTCGACCGGCCCGACTATCCGCGAGTGAGCGGAGAGGACGGGCGTCTGCGCGTGTCGGAGGTCGTCACCGGACCGGCTGGTGCACGCAGGGTGCGCACGAGGCCGATCCGGGACGCGACATCGCGCATCTCGGACACGCGGGTTCGGTGCATCCCCGCCGTGGCGAAGCGCGGGCGCACGCGATTGGTGGCGCTGGTGACGACGGAGCGGCCGGTCCACGTGCGCACGCTCCCGCGAGCCGGGCGCACGATTGCGCGACGGATCGTGATGACGGGAAGGCTCGTCGAGGACCGGGTCATGTCGATGAGAAACCGAAAAGGGTTGCAGGCTCCAAGCTACCGCGAAAACGGAGACGAAACAACTCCCGTACGTCGTACGAGGTACTGCAGCTGCTCGTCATGGAGTCACGGCGTCGTCTGCCGCACCGTGGGATACGTGATACCCAGCTGCTCCAGATAAGTGCCATACTTCGACGGATCGTAGTAGTACTTCCGCATCTCCGGCCGGTACTTCCCCATGATGTCGGCGTTCAGCCAGATGGGCGGCTTGTCCGTCGCGGCGATGAACGGGTGATACTTCACCGTCTTCGTCTGCACATTGTTGAAGTAGTCCCACGCATCGGCGACGATCTTCGGCGTGAGCAGGATGTCGAGCATCGTCATCGCCTGCACCTTCGCGCCGGCGACCACGCCCTTGTGCGCGATCGGCGTCGCCATGGAGATCGCGTTCGCCCAGTTGTGGCCGGGCAGCTCCGGAATGTTGGACGGATAGCGCAGCGTGATCGTCGGCACGTTCCAGCTCACGTCGCCGATGTCGTCCGAGCCGCCGCCCATGCGCGTGGCTTCGTTCACCGGTCCGCCGAGCTGGCCAGGCCGCGTGGACAGGCCGCGATCGGGCTGGCCGAGCTCGCGCTGGATTCCCTTCGCCAGTGCCTGGTCCTTCTCGTCCCACGTCGGCGTGCCGACCGCCTTGATGTTCTGGTACATCGCCTCGGCGATCGGACGCGAGAAATGCCCGCTCCATCCTGACCCCACCATCATGACGGTGTCGACCTGGGTCCCGGTCATCATGGCGGCCCCTTCGGCCATCTTCTTCGCATCGTCGAACATCCGGCGCGTGCGGTCGTAGTCGCGCTCGCGGAAGAAGAACCAGATGCTCGCCGTGCTCGGCACCACGTTCGGCTGGTCGCCTCCGTCGGGGATGACGTAGTGCGAGCGCTGCGGCAGCTCCATGTGCTCGCGGTGGAACTCCCACGAGGTGGCCATCAGCATCACGGCGTCGAGCGCGCTCTTTCCCCGCCAGGGGGCGCCGGCGGCGTGTGCGCTCTGGCCCTTGAACTTGAAGATCGCCGAGATGAGAGCGTTCTGTCCCGATTGTCCCCACGAGACGCCGAGATCACTGCTGACGTGCGCGAACAGCGTGACGTCCACGTCCTTGAACACGCCGTCGCGGACGAGAAACGCCTTCCCCGCCATCTACTCCTCGGCGACGCCGGGCCAGACGACGATCGTGCCCGGAATGTGCTCGCGCTGCATGATGTCCTTCACCACCAGCGCGGCGGCGACGTTGAGCGGCATCCCGGAGTTGTGCCCTTCGCCGTGACCGGGCGCGCCGTCGATGATCGGATCCTTGTAGCCGACGCCGGGTTTCTGTCCCGCCTGTGGAATGTCGTCGATGTCGGAGCCGAGCGAGATGACCGGCTTGCCGGAGCCCCAGCGCGCCACGAACGCAGTGGGGATGCCCGCGACGCCGCGCGTGACGGTGAAGCCACTGTCCTCAAGGATCTTCGACAGGTAACGCGACGTCTCGACCTCCTGCATCCCGAGCTCGCCGTACGAGAAGACCTGGTCCACCATCACCTGGATCATCTTCGCCTTCTGGTCGATCCGCTGCGCCGCCTCGGCCTTCAGCTTCGCGAGCCGTGCGGAGCCGGGATAGGTGTACTTGATCGAGTCGGCCCAGTTCACGCCACCGCCGCGCTGGGCGTGCGCAACCGGGACGAGGGCGATGACGGCGAGCGCTGCGCCGATCATCGGGCGCAGGACGGCAGGACGAGCCATGTGGGACTCCGGCGTTGGCGGGGAGGGGACGTATGGCCAGAACATGCACCCTACGCTGCCGGACCGCGAGGCGTTGGGGCGGACCTCGGGATTCGCCTCCGGTCAGGCGTCCCATGGTGTGCAGCTCGGTGTCGAGTGGTGCGCCGCCGGCAGGGCTCCTCGTTCGTTCCGGCTCCGTGGCTCAGTGCTGCACCGGCGGCAGCACTCCACGCAGTGAAGGCTCCCCGCCATGGGGAACGCAGATCAACGCAGATCTTTCACTGCCTGATCGATCGCAGATTCCTGCCTCGGGCGGGCATCGGCGCACCGAGGCTCAGCTCCTGCAGGCCAGAAAGGATGTGATTCCTCTGGAACGGCCACGGG
This sequence comes from Gemmatimonadaceae bacterium, assembly GCA_036377775.1. Taxonomy (GTDB): domain Bacteria; phylum Gemmatimonadota; class Gemmatimonadetes; order Gemmatimonadales; family Gemmatimonadaceae; genus AG11. The sequence goes on from DASUXT010000003.1 coordinate 13,830, forward strand.
ATGCTGCTCGGTGCGAGGAGCCCTCCGGCCTATGGAAAGATCAGCGGTGATCGTGTCGTTGATCTGCGTGCATCGGCGTTCCCCTTCGACATGGAGCGGTGCGCCGTGAGGAGTCCTGCCGAGGCGCAGTACCCGACACGGAGCCATGCAGAGCAAGGACCCGTCTCGGGGCGGGCGGCCTGCAGAATGAGCCGCCTACACGCTCACCCGTACTCCGTTCCCGAGCCCTTCCCCCTCCGGCGCTCGCACCGCGTCGTCGTCGCGGAAGTACTGCACGACCTGGAGGAACATCTCCGATTGGCTCGCGAGCTCCTCGGCGGTGGCGGCGAGGTCCTGCGCTGCGGCGGCGTTGTGCTGGGTCGCCTCGGCGACCTCGGCCATCGAGGCGTTCACGGCGGTCAGGCCCTCCGCCTGCGTGCCCGCCGAGGCGACCACCTGCGCGATCAATGTCGTCGTCTGCCGGATGGACGGCACCAGCTCGCCCAGGACCTGACCCGACGACGCGACGATGGTCTCGCTCGACGCCATGAGGGCGCGGATCTCCTTCGCGGCCGCCTCGCAGCGGCCGGCGAGGGCACGAATCTCGTCGGCGACCACGCCAAAGCCGCGCCCCGCCTCGCCGGCGCGCGCGGCCTCGATGGAAGCGTTGAGCGCGAGCAGGTTGGTCTGCCGCGCGATGTCGCCGACGATCGCCACCTTTTCCGTGATCGTCTGCATGGTGAGCACCGCATCGTGCAGCGTACGTCCGCTGGACTCGGCGTTCGCCACACCGCGCTGAGAGAGCTCCTCCATCTCGCGGTTGCTGCGGACGCTCGCCGCAACGGCTTCACTGATCTGTCCGAGCTTGCCGGTGGTTCCCGCCACCGCGCTCGCCTCCACGCTCGTGCTCTCGGACAGTCGCTGGGCCGAGTTCGTGATCTCGGCGACCGCACCCGTCATCGCTTCGGCGCCGGAGCGGATCTCGCGGATCACGCGCGTGAGCGTGTCGATCATGGCCACGAAGGCATGCCCGAAGCTGTCGCGCGGCGACCGCGGGGCGACGCGCACGGTGAGGTTGCCGCTCGAGAGCTCGCCGGCCACGGCCCCCATCTCGGACAGGTACGACGTCATGCGCACGAACGCGTGCCCGAGCACGTCCTGCGACGAGCGCGGCTGCACGCGGGCACCCAGGTCGCCGTCGGCGATGGCGCTCGCCACGGCAGCCATCTCCCGCCGATAGGCCACGAGGTGCTGCATCGACGTCAGCAGCTTCCCCACCTCGTCGTCGCCGGGCTCCGGAATCGCGACGTTCACGTCGCCGAGCGCGAGCTGGTCGGCGACGCGGACGGCATCCTCGAGCGGGCCGGTGAGGGACTGGGTGACGTAGATGGCGAGCGCGCCGAGCACGCCGATGCAGACCAGCGTGACGAGCGCCGTGAGCAGCCAGGTGGCGCGCTGCAGCATCCGGGCGCGATCGAACGCCGCGTCCACCCGTCGGCGCTGCGCCGCAAGGCCGGCGTCGTGCGGGCCAGCAGTCGAGGCGCCCACGCCGCTGGCGGCGGACGCAGGCGCCGACGCCACCGAATCGGCAATGAGCGCCGTGAGTGCGGGATAATCCACACGCTCGATGCGCGACAGGCGCCGCTCATTGGCGAAGCCGAATGCCACCGTGAGCAGCAGGATCAGCACGAGCGCCGACGCTGCCACCGCCGGCAACAGCCGGATCTTCTGGTGCACGCTGGCGCCGCGAGTGAGGCGGCGCAGCGTGCTCGACTCAGCGATCAAGCGCGCACAGGCGCCCGTTGCGGCGCGAACCAGAGCGCCCAGAAGCCACAACCGGCCAGCACGACCGCCAGCACCAGGTGCAGCACCACGTCATAACCCCCGATGGGGACCATGCCGAGCAGGCTGTCGGTGAAGAGCCCGAGCACGCCGAGCAGCAGGTAGGCGACGCCGCTGCCGAGCGTGTAGACGATCGACGACTTCTCGCCGCGGCCGGCGATGAGTCCCCAGACGCCGAACGCGCCGTGCACGAGGTTGTGGAGCATGTTCACCGGGAAGAGCCCGAGGAGCATGACCGAGGCACCCCCCATCGTCATTCCGGGCATGCCCCCTGCGGCGAATCCGAGCACGGCCACGACGATGAAGACGAGGCCGGAGATGGTCGCCACTCGCTGGATGAATCGCATGATCGCTCCCGCACGCGTCCTCGCGTGCCGTCGAAGTGCGTGAATGCGCGTACGGCGACGAGGCCGTTCGGCCTGGTCGCTCGGCATCCAGACTGGCAGGCAGGGGTTCAGGCAACGGGGCGCCGAGGCAGCGCCTTCCGCTCGCCCGGGACGGCGAGCGCTCAGCGGGAGAGCAGGATGCCTCCCACCGTCGCGAGCGCGCCGAGCACGAGCACGATCGCGTGGGTGGCGTTGAACAGCTTCCCGCGCACGGCGCCCGTCTTCACCCGCTTGAGGGCCGGGAGGGCGAAGAGGAAGACCAGCACGAGCGCGGCGACGACGACCATCTTCCATCGAAAGATGCGCAGCGACGCCTCGTCCGCCGGCGTGGCCCCGCCGAGCAGCCCTCGCAGTCGCGCGTTCACGAGACCGCTGGCGATGATGACGGCGATGGCGACGCCGACCACGCGACGCAGCCGCGCCTTGATGGCCACCAGCAGCGCATACCGCACGGGGCGCTCCACGCCAGCCATCCGCAGGGCGGGCTGGAGGATCAGGAGGTAGTACGCCACCGCGCCCATCCACACCACGACGCCGGCAAGATGCAGGAACAGCGCGGCTCGGTGGATCCAGGCGAGCGTCGCCGGACTCACGACGCGAGCCGTCTCACGCCGCGGGTTCCCGAAGCCGGCTGCCGGGAGTGAGCCCGCACTCGTCGTCGGTCAGGTAGCATCCCGGATCCTCGGCCCACGGGTCGCCGTGGAAGCGGTCAGCGCGCACGCGGAAGCTGCCTCCACAGACGTCCTTCCACTGGCAGCGACCGCAGCGGCCCTTCAGCAGTCGCGCGCGATTGCGCAGTCCCGCGAGCAGCGGATCGGACGAATCCGTCCAGATCGCGCTGAACTTTCGCTCGCGCACGTTGCCGAGCGTGTGGTGCATCCAGAACTGGTCGGGGTGCACGTTGCCGAGGAAGTCGATGTCGGCCACCCCGACGCCCGAGCTGTGCAGGCCGCCACCATTCCACTTGAGCAGGGCGAGCACCTCCTCGGCGCGCGCCGGGTCCTCGTCGCGCAGCCTGAGGTAGAGGTAGGGGGCATCGGCGTGGTTGTCGACGGTGAAGATCTCCTTGCGCAGGCCACGCGCGGCGAAGTCCTTGGTCCGGCGCAGGATGGTGTCCACGGCCCGGCGCGCGTCGGCGGCGGTGAGGTCGTCGCTCGAGCGGCCGCGTCCACTGTAGACGAGGTGATAGAAGCAGGCACGGTCGATCTGTTCGGCCTCGATGAAGTCGAAGATCCGGTCGAGATCGCGAGCGTTGCGGCGAGTGAGCGTCATGCGAAGGCCGACGCGCTGGCCGACCGCCTTGCAGTTCCGGAAGCCGGCCATCGCCTTGTCGAACGCGCCCTTGTGGCCCCGGAACATGTCGTTCGTGGCGCCGATGCCGTCGAGCGAGATGCCGACGTAGCTGACCTCGAGCGCGCGGAGTCGCGCCGCGACCTCGCGCGTGATCAGCGTGCCGTTCGTCGAGAGCGTCGTGCGCAGGCCGGCCGCGCGCGCGTGCTCGATCAGCTCGAAGACGTCGGGGCGCATCAGCGGCTCCCCGCCCGAGAGCAGGAGCACCGGGACGCCGAAGGCGGCGAGGTCGTCGAGCAGCGCGCGCCCCTCGTCGGTCGTGAGCTCGCCCGGGTAGGCGCGGTTCTCCGAGTCGGAGTAGCAGTGGACGCAGTGCAGGTTGCACCGCCGACCGACGTTCCACACGACCACCGGGCGCCGCTCGGCGGCGCTCGCCGCCGGCGACTGGGTGACGACGTCCCGGACGCGCACGCCCTCCATCCGCTGCCGCCCGTAG
>DASUXT010000004.1:0-12408 GCA_036377775.1 Gemmatimonadaceae bacterium
GGCGGGGGTGCGGCGACGCGGTCGAAGCAGGCCGCGAGCGCGACGATAGTCGCTAGCAGGGTGACACGCAGGCCGAGGGCCGCAAAGCGAGGGGACATCGCGAGGTGGGAGGAGGTCAGGTGGGGTGACACTCCTACTTAACACAGCCGAGCGCATGCGACCGCTACCCAATGGGCAATCGCGGCATGCTCCGGGACATCCACTTGACCGAAGTATCGACCACCCTCGAACGAACCTTGAGCTTCCCTCCCTGGCTGAGAAGGGACTCAATCGGATGAGAGAGCGGGACGCATGCGGTCTGCTCCAGCCACGCGAGACGCGATCTTCATTGAGGCACGGCGGCTATCAGGCTGCACTTGGGTGGCAAGGACATGCGCGCGTTCTGCGTGAGCTTCGACACCAGCACCACCCCGGACTCCACCTCGCTCGTCCTCCTCGCGACGGAACTCGCCGGCGTCGCAGCGATGCGCGTGACTCGGCATGCCAGGCAGATCGAGCGGCGGGCGGGGAAGCTGCGCTGAAGCACAGGAGCTGTCCCGAAAAGTATGGACAGCCAATGCACATCGGGGTGCGTATCGTGGAGGAGCGCCGGTACGCCGGCGATGGGTCCCTCCCTTTTCCCCGGTAGTGCATCATGAACCGACTGACCAGACTCCTCGCCGCCGCTGCCGTGACAGCGCTGGCCGTCCACCCCGCCGGCGCGCAGCTGCCGACCTGGATCGAGAGCTTCACCGCGCCCACCGATGCCGCGTTCCTGGAGAGCTTCACGTGGGGAGGGCTGAGCACGACCGACCCGTACACGTTCGGGCTCTACGAGTTCAACGGCCTGGGCCTGACATCGAGCGCGATCTGGTCGCAGTCGCTGACGAACAGCGTGGACGGAAGCGACGTCCAGACTTTCTCCCCGCACGCGGCGGTCACGCCCGGACAGCTGTATGCCATCGGCGTCACGAGCGAGTCGGCAGCGCAGGATTTCCTGGGCGGAGATCCCTATCCTGGCGTCGCCGCGTGGACGTACAGCTCCAGCGTCCACGTCTACAACTGGGGCGCGGGCACCGAAGACGTGCCCGACTTCAGCGTGAGCTTCGCCGGTCCGGGAGTGGTGGTGACCCCCGAGCCCGCGTCGCTCGTCCTGCTGGCGACGGGGCTCGCCGGCGTCGCGTTCATCCGGCGTCGGCGAACCGGTAACGCATAGGCCGGAGGACCGGAGGACCGGAGGACGGGAGGACCGGAGGACCGGAGGACCGGAGGACCGGAGGACCGACGGAGCGAATCAGCGATAGAGCAGGTATGGCTCCCGGTCGCGCTTGAACTGCGCGGCCACGCTGTCCCACTGCGCGAGCAGCGCGGGCAGCGTTCCGGCGTCGATCGCCTTGCGCGCCTTGTCCGACCCGGTGAGCCGGTCGATCGACGGACCCCACTTGAACTCCGTCGGGTGCTGGCGGCGGATCTCGTCGATCAGGATGAGCGCATCGCTCACCGGGCGGTAGGTCTCGCGGTCGGTGATGACCAGACGGATCGCCGGGATGGTCTGACCGCCGAACTTCCGCGCGCCCTGCTCCACCGACATCGTGATCGCCTCATAGCGGATCCCGGGGAGATTCTTCGCGTTCATCGTGCGCACCACTGCCGGCGCGTCGAGCCACGACGCGCCCACCTGCTCGAAGGGGCGGTCGGTGCCGCGGCCCTCGGTGACGTTGGTCCCCTCGAAGTAGACGGTGCCGGGATAGTCGTTCAGCGCAGCGGGTGAGCGGAGGTTCGGCGACGGGTTCACCCACGGCAGCCCGGTGTCGGTGAACCACTGCGAGCGCTTCCAGTTCGCCGCCGGCACGATCGTGAGGTCGGCACCGATGCCGAACTTCGTGTTGAACATCTTCGCCAGCTCGCCGACGGTCATGCCGTGGCGCGCGGGGATGGGATACATGCCGACGAAGGAGCGATAGCCGGAGTCCACCAGCGCGCCCTCCACGATCTCGCCACCGATGGGATTCGGCCGGTCGAGCACGATGAAGGGAATCCCCTTCTCCTTCGCCGCCTTCATCGCCAGCGCCATCGTGGACACGTAGGTCCAGGTGCGGCCACCCACTTCGGGGAGGTCATAGATGATGGCGTCCACGTCCTTCAGCATCTCCGGCGTGGGGCCGCGGTCCTCGGAACCGTAGAGCGAATAGACGGGGACGCCGGTCTTCTCGTCCACCTCGTCGGTGATCTTCGCCCCCGCCGCGGCCACGCCGCGGATCCCGTGCTCGGCGGCGAACAGGGCGACGAGCTTGAGGTCCTTGCTGCCGGCAATGAGGTCGATGTCCGACTGGCCAGCGCGGTTGATCCCGCCGGGGTTGGTGATGAGCCCGACGCGCTTTCCCTTCAGCGACGACGGGATGTCGGCCATGAAGACGTCGATGCCGGGCAGCACGACGGCCGACGCGGCCGGTGCCGGCGTCTGCGCCGGCGTGCAGGCGGCGAGGAGCAGCAGGGCGGGGAGGAGGCGCATGGCGGATATCATGGTGAGGTGAGAAGGCTCGTCCTCAAAGGTACGGGTGTCATCCCGCCGGGCGAAACCCACCGTGTCATCCCGCAGGGCGAAGCCCTGTCGGGACCTCCTCTCCCTTCCGTGGCTGGCCACTCAGACGAAGGGGATACGGATCATACGGATCTTACGGATTTCACTGATTGGCTCCGTGATCGGGATGGCTCCAAGGACCATGAAGAGTCCAGAGGCCGCTCCAATCGATTCAGGAAACTTGGGGGTGCAGGGGCAAGACTCGGCGTGCGGAGCTGGAATCGCGCGAAGGACGAATCCGTAGCATCCGTATCATCCGTGGAATCCGTGAATCCTTCGACTGAGGGGCCAGTCAGGGCGCGAGGAAAGGAGGTCCCGACACGTGCTGTCGCACGTGCGGGATGACACCGTCGAGCTCCGCACACCCTTGCCGGCCCTCCGGGGCCGATCCATGTTCTGCCGCAACGGCCCGGCGGCTCCCGGCCGAAAAAAAATCGAAGGACCATCCAACACTCCGCTCTCCCCGGAGGCCCGATGTGGAATCGACTGGCAGCTGATGGCTCGCATCCCCGGACCTCCGCGCTCGCCGTTGCGGCAGCGGCAATTCTGGTCGCCGCAATCACACCGCCGCTCATGGCGCAGACGGGCACGGTGACGGGACGCGTCACCGACTCGCGAACGGGACAGCCGGTGACGTCGGCGCAGGTGCGCATCGTCGGCACCACCCTCGGCGGGGCGGTGGATGCGCAGGGACGCTACCGCGTGGCTGGCGTATCGGCGGGGACCCACCAGGTCACCGCGCGCACGATCGGCTACCAGCCGGCCACGGCGTCGTTCACCCTCGCCGCGGGCGGCACCGCCACGGTGGATCTCGTGCTCACCGAGGCGGTGACGTCGCTCGACGCGGTGGTGATCACCGGCGCCGTGGGCGACACGCGGCGGCGCGCGATCGGCAACGCGGTGTCGAGCGTGAGCGTGGCCGACGTGGTGGACAAGTCCTCGGTGAGCAACGTGACCGAGGTGCTGCAGTCCAAGGTGCCCGGGCTCACCCTCATGCCCGGCTCCGGCGAGGCGGGGACCGGCACCAACTACCGGCTGCGCGGCGCGGGCTCCCTCTACGCGGGGAACAACCCGACGATCTACGTGGACGGCGTGCGGGTGAACAGCCGAGGACAGGGGAACTACACCGTGTTCGGGCAGACGACGTCGTCGCTCGACGCGATCAACCCGAACGACATCGAGTCGATCGAGGTGATCAAGGGGCCGGCGGCGGCGACGCTCTACGGTGCGGAAGCGGCGGCGGGGGTGATCCAGATCATCACGAAGCGGGGCAAGCCGGGAAAGGCGCGGTGGGACGCACGGATGGAGACGGGCTACTCCACCTGGCCCGCCGAGATGCGCCCCATCAACTACGCGGTCGCCACGCCGGCGCGCATCGCCGACCCGGTGAACTACCCCGGCTTCACCGGGCTGCAGCCGGGCGACATCATCTCGCACCGCGTGATGTCGGAGTCCGACGCCCTTCGCAACGGCGACATCAGGAAGGCGAGCGTGCAGGTGAGCGGGGGGAGCGACCGCTACTCGTACTTCGTCTCCGGCGCGCGCGACTACGAGGAAGGGGTGAACCTCAACAACTACGCGAGCCTCGGCTCGCTGCGCGGCAACTTCGGCTTCACGCCGAGTGACAAGCTGAACTTCAGCACGAACATCTCGTACAGCCAGAACCACGTCCGGCTCCCCCTCAACGACAACATCGCCTACGGGCTGATCATCAGCTCGTATCTCGCGATCCCGGGGCGAAAGTATCCGTATCCGGCGGGGCTCAACTACTTCACCATCCTGCCGGAAGTCGCCAACACCTACGACAACCAGACGCGCGCCGACCGGTTCATCGTCGGTGCGAACGCGAACTACACGCCGTTCAGCTGGATGACGAACAAGTTCCGCGTCGGCCTCGACATGAACATCGGCCGCGCGGAGCTGTACTTCCCGCCGCAGCCGGGGGGGCTCGATCCGTTCAGCGCGCGCGCGAGCTTCGACATCCCGAACACCAAGGGGTTCATCGCGCAGGGGCGGCCGCTCAACCAGGACCTCACCCTCAACTACGACGCCACGGTCACGCGCGACCTGACGAGCACCCTCACCTCCAACTCGTCGGCGGGAGTGCAGTTCCTCTCCAACACCTACCACCGCACCGACGCCTACGGGCAGGACCTCGGCAGCATCGGGGTGCGATCGGTGTCGTCGGCCGCCGTGACGACGGGGGGCGAGCAGGACACGACGCAGAAGTCCATCGGCTTCTACGTGCAGGAGCAGGTGGCGTGGCGCGACCGGCTGTTCGCCACCGGGGCGGTGCGCGTGGACAACAACTCGGCGTTCGGATCCGACCTCCAGCGGGTGTTCTACCCGAAGGCATCGCTGTCGTACGTCATCTCCGACGAGCCCTTCTTTCACGTACCGTACATGAATGCGCTGCGGCTTCGCGCCGCGTGGGGGATGGCGGGCAACTCGCCTGGCCCGTTCGACGCCATCCGCTCGTACACCACGTCGGTGGTCACCGGCGCGACGTCCACGTCGTCGGCGCTGCGCTACGGCTCGGTGGGCAACCCGAACCTGAAGCCCGAGCGCGGCTCCGAGGTGGAGCTCGGCTTCGAGAGCTCGTTCCTGAAGGACCGGCTCGGTCTCGACCTCACCTATTACAACAAGAAGACGCATGACGCGCTGCTGCCGGTGGCGGTGGCGCCGTCAAGCGGGTTCGCCGGCACGCAGCTGCAGAACCTCGGCACCATCGCCAACAACGGGCTCGAGGTGGTGCTGCGCGGCACGCCGCTGCAGACGCGCCCGCTGGCGATCGATGCCACGCTGTCGCTGTCAACGAACCACAACGAGCTCGTGTCGTTCGGCGACAACCGCGCGCCGATCGTCTTCGGCGACTACGCGCCGGTTCAGCGCTACCAGGAGGGATATCCGCTCGCCGCGTACTGGGCGCAGCGCGTGAAGTACGACGCCAGCGGCAACCTGGTGAAGACGCCGAGCGGGCAGCCGGTGCTGGACCCGGTGAGCGTGTACATGGGTCCCTCGGTGCCGACGCGCGAGATGTCGTTCTCGAGCGACCTCACGATCTTCCAGCAGCTGCGGCTGCACGGGCTGCTGGACTACAAGGGCGGCCACTACCTGTTCAACGTGAAGGACTGGCGACGCGACCGCGCCGGCGTGTCGTGGGCGGTGGTGAATCCGCAGGCGAACCCGGATGAAGTGCTGGCGCGCATGTTCCCGGCGCAGAACTGGTACGACATCCAGAAGGCGGACTTCCTGAAGCTGCGCGACCTGTCGTTGGCCTACGATGTACCCGCGCGGTTGCTGCATGGCTACGTGGAGCGCGCGACGCTGATGCTCGCCGGCCACAACCTGGCGATCTGGACGAAGTACGGCGGCGCCGACCCGGAGGTGAACTTCAACGGCGGGACGGCGACCTTCAACCGCAACGACTCGTGGACGGTGCCCACGCCGCGCCGCTACACCATCTCCCTCGCGGTGGGGTTCTGATGAACACGAACGAGCACCTGCCCACGGAGGCCGCGATGACCCGGATGCGGAAGATCGGCACGGTGGCCGCGCTCGCACTCGCGATGGCCGGCTGCAACGACGCGCTGTCGGTGAGCAACCCCGGCGCGATCCAGGAGGGACAGCTCGACGATCCCGCGCTGGTGCAGCTCATCGTCAACGGCGCGATCGGCGAGTTCCAGTATGCCTACGGCCAGTACGCACAGTGGTCCGGGGTCCTCGCCGACGAGGCGTACACCGACCACACGAACGTGGACGTGCGCGACTTCTCCGAGCACAAGATCAACGACCTGAACGACATCAACGCGAGCACCTACCAGTACGTCCAGCGCGCCCTGCACTCGGCCGATGCGGCGACGGAGCGGATCAAGGGACTGGTGGCGACGCCGACGTCGGACATCAACGTGGCCACCACCCTCGCCTATGCGGGCTACTCGTACGTGCTGCTGGGTGAAGGGTGGTGCGAGTCGCCGGTGAACCTGAGCGCGCCCATCGCATCGGACTCGCTGCTGAAGGTGGCCATCGCCCGCTTCCAGGAGGCGATCACGGTAGCGACGGCGGCGCGGCAGGGGGCGAACGTGAACGCGGCGCAGGACCTCATCTACATGTCGCAGGTGGGGGCGGCGCGCGCGGCGCTCAAGCTGGGCGACCTCGCGCTCTCGAAGAGCTTCGCGAGCCAGGTGCCGGCGTCGTACGTGAAATACGCGTACTACTCGCAGAACTCGGTGCGCGAGAACAACGCCCTCAACGCGCTCACCCACGCCACCGGCGCGTCGCTCGCCATGGGCCCGCACTTCCTGGGGCTGAACGATCCGCGCGTGCCGCAGCCGGCGAGCACGCAGCTCGGCCTCACCGGCGGCGCGATCTACACGCCGCTCACGCCGTACATGTTCACCGGCTGGGTGGCGAGCGGTCCGGCGCAGCGCATCGACTTCGGCAGCGACATCAAGTTCGCCACGGGGCTCGAGGCCCAGTACGACCTCGCCGAGGCCGACGGCCCCACCCAGGCGACGCTCGACTTCGTGAATGCGCGGCGCGCGGTGGGTGGGGAAGCACCGGTGGCGCTCTCGGGCGCGGCGCTGATGGCCGAGCTGGCCGAGCAGCGCGCGCGGGACTTCTACCTCACCGGCCAGCGGCTGGGCGACCTGCGCCGCTACGCCGCGGCCGGCACCGACCTGTTCCCGAAGGGGCCGTACCCGCTGTTCAACGACACGTATGGCGACGCGAAGTGCATGATCGTGCCGCTGAGCGAGAAGACGGGGAACCCGAATTACTGATTCAACTGCAACTGAAGTACTTCGTACCTGGTACCTCGTACCGGGACCTGATTAGAGGCCCCAACAATGTCCCGTACCGATCCTCGTACGGCTGGCCGGTGCGCCGGGTGAATGCGTCGGCACATTGTTAGGGCCTGTCCAAAGGTCCCGGTACCTGGTACGAAGTACGAAGTACTCGCAGTTGTCGTTGATACAGCCGACGCGAACACGACCTACCGAATCGTGAACTCCCGAACCATCCCGTGGGCGATGTGGGGCGCGTGGTCCTTCGCGTCGGGGAGGAAGCAGAGCATCACGTAGTGGCCGGGCGGGAGGGAGAGCGCGAGCTCGTTCGTGCCGCCCGGCGCGATGGGACTCACCCCGCCAATGAACTCCGCCGGCGGCGGTGAGTCCATCTTCTTCGCCCACTGGGCGAGATCGGCCATCGTCTTGCCCGGCCGCAGGCGCGCCAGCTCGATCTCGTGGGGCTGCTTGCCGTCGTTGCGGACGAGCACTTCCCCGGTGTGACGCGTGATCGGCGCGCTTTCCTTGTAGCCGTAGTCGAACAGCGTGATGGTCGCGTCGTATGACGGCTTCGCGGCGGCCACCGGGTACGCGGCGGGCTTCACGACGAGGTCGCCGATCATCCCCTTGGCCACGTGGGGCACGCCGTCGGGGCCGGGAATCATGCACAGCACGGCGTAGAGGCCGGCGGTGAGGGGGACGGTGGTGGCGAGCGAGGTGTCGCCCGGGCTCACGCCGTTCGGGCCGCCGTCGAGCTCCGCCCAGCGCGGGGGCGGCGCATCGCCCTTCATCGCGGCGGCGAGGTCGTCGGCGTCGTGGCTCCCGTTCAGCCGCACGAACAGCACGTGGTGCAGCTCGTGGCCGGTATTCACCACGCGGAAGGCGGTCTCGCCGGCGGGGAGGGTGTCGGGGAGGGCGATGTGGTAGTCGGTGGTCTTCACGTAGACGACGCGCGGGGCGGCGGGAGCGAGCGTCGTCAGGGCGAGGGCGAACAGCGCAATCATGGCATCCGGTCCGGCCAACGGTTCTGGGGGGTTGAGGGAACAGATGGATAGTGCATATATGGTGAGTGCCGCGCCGTCCCCCTTTTTGGGGACGGGGTCGGCCACCCAGGGAGGGTACCATGATCGACATGTCGATCCGTGCCGTACAGCGGCTCTGCTGCGCCGGCCTCGACTCCGTGTCGCTGCGTCGCGCCGTGGCTGAACGGCTGGCGCCGGAGCTGGGCTCCGACGCGTGGGCGTTCAGCACTTGCGACCCGGACACGGGGCTGATGGCCCACACCGTGTCCGACGGCGTGCCGGCGAGGCTCGCCCGCACCTACGCCGAGCGTCTCTACCCGTACGAGGCGGCGCTCCTCAGCCTCGACCTGCCGCGCAACGGAGAGAACGTGTTCTCCGTGCTCGCCCTGGGCAGGGAGAGCCGCGAGGCGCTGCTGTCGAGCGGGATGCTCGACCAGTTCAACGTGGCGCTCGTGTCGCGGGGACGGTTGTGGGGCACGTGGTGCCTGATGCGCGGCGACCGCTCGCCGATCACGAGCGCGCGCAGCCGCGCGGTGATGCGACGGCTGGTGCCGCACCTGGCGCGCGCGTTGCGCGACGCGATGACGGTGGACAGCGCGCTCGCCGCCGAGGTGCCGGCCGAGTGCACGCCGGGGGTGATCGTGCTCGACGCGCACAACCAGCCGATGCTGCTCACCGCGGCGGCGCGCCAGTGGCTCGGCGACCTCGCTGACGTGGGCTACGTGTTCGACGACGGGCTCCCCTTCTCGCTACGCGCGCTGGTGTCGCTCCTGCGCGCGCGTCGCAGTGCGACCGGCATTCCCGGCGTGCGACGCATGCGCCCGCGCGGCCGGTCGGGACGCGCGTACGAGGTGAGCGCGTCGCTCGCCGAGCCGGATGCGAAGGGCGAGTGCGCGGTGACGCTGATCGTCGAGCCGGTGGTGCCGAAGCCGGTCGCACCGGCACTCGGCTGGCGGTACGACCTGTCGGCGCGCGAGCGGGAGGTGGTGGCGGCGGTGGTGCGCGGCGAGCCGACGAAGTGCATCGCCGCGCAGCTCGGGATCTCGCCGTACACGGTGGCGGAGCACCTGGACCGGGCGTGCGCGAAGGTGGGGGTGCGGGGGCGGAAGGCACTGGTCGCGAAGCTGTTCCTCGATGGGTATCGGGCGGAAGCGAGTGCCTGAGAACTACAACTGACGTACGGCGTACCTCGTACGCCGTATCGGGACCGTCGGTCCGGCCTCCCCAATGTGCCGACGCATCGTCCCGGCGCGCCGGCCAGCCGTACCGGGATCGGTACGGGACATTGGAGAGGGGTGGATGTCGGTCCTCGTACGCAGTACGAAGTACGCCCTACGTCGGTTGTAGTTACCTGGTGGCAATCGAATCCAGCGCAACAGTGACCGTATGGTGCGTCGCATCGTGCGTCACGCTGTAGCTCGTCGGGTAGAGCCCCGGCGTCTGGAAGGCGGCGGGCTGCTTCACGTGGCCGCTGAAGTTCGTGCTCCCCTGCAGGAAGGCCTGCGTGACCATGGGCTCGAGGAAGATCATCTTCCCCTGGTGGAAGCCGTAGATGAAGGTGTGGTCGAACGGCTGCCCGTGATACTCGGTGGCGAGGGTGTCGGCCCAGTGCACGCCCATCATCGGCACCGACTCCACCTGTGACGCGTAGTCCTGCGGCACGTACTGGTCCGGCACCGGCACCTGGTCCTGCCCGCCCTGGATCGTCGCCTGGACGGCGGGACTGATCATGTAGAAGTGGAAGTCGAAGTGCGGCACCGTGTAGACCATCGGTGGCGGATGTCCCTGCGGGTTCCAGTCGAGGGCGAGGTGATCCCACTGCCCGACGTCGGTGCCGGCGGGGAGGGCGAGGGTCCACTCGGTGGCCGGCATGGTGGTCGGCAGGTTGGTGAGCGCGCCGTCGGTGAGCTGGATGCCGATGGACGTCACGTCGCTGCCGCGCTTGAACACGACGGCGCGCGCCGTGCCGTTGCCGACGGAGACGGCGGGCCCGTCCACCTCGACGAGGCGGTTGGGGTCGGTGACGCTGTCACTGCATGCCGCGTAACCGACCGCGAGGGCGACGGCGACGAGGGAAATCGTGGTGCGGGGATGCATGCGGGTGCTCCATACGAAAGAATTACATGGAGCATGCATACGTGCCCGTGGTGGGAGCAGTCCCGGGTTTTTGGGACATTGAACTACAACTGATGTAGTTCGTACTTCGTACGAAGACCGGCATGCTGGCCCCAACAATGTCCCGTACCGATCGCGGTACGGTTGGCCGGTGCGCCGGGACGATGCGTCGGCACATTGGGGAGGCCGGACCGACGGTCCCGATACGGCGTACGAGGTACGCCGTACGTCAGTTGTAGTTCTCAGACGCTACGGCGCGTGACCGGTATCCCCCATCCCCATCCCCGGCATCGCCACAGCTTCCGGCAGATCCGACAGGTGCTCCTGCACGATCACCCATTTTCCCGCGCGCCGCTGGAACACCGCCGTCCAGGCGCCGGCGATGACGTGGGGCTCGCCGCGGGGGGTGAGGTGCGGGACGCGGTAGGTGGTGGTGACGGCCGCGGCGTCGGGGGCGAGGACGTCCACCAGCATGGGGCCCCACTCCCATTTGGGCTTCTGCATGTTCCGGCCGACGTAGGTCCAGAAGGCGCGGATCCCCGCCTCGAGCGACGCGCGGTCCGTCGTCACCCGTCCGCCGCTCGCCGAGATCACTCGCCCCGAATCGGGGTAGAGACTCATGAGACGCGCGACAGGGTCGCCGGGCTTCGTGATGTCGTAGGCGTTGACGATGAGGGTGCGCAGGGTGTCGGCGATGGCCTGGCGGTAGCCGGCGTCGAGCTGCGGGTGATCGGGTTCTCCGCAGGCGCCGCCGAGGGCGAGGAGGAGCGTCGCGAGCGTGCGGATAGGAGTGCGCATGGCGGGCTGGAGCGGGAGGGTGTCGTCCTTCGCGAGTGACATGCGTTGTCCGCACGCGGGGACGAAAGTTGGAGCATTTCGCCCGGGAGTGCGTGTGGAGGCAGTGGAGCGGGGGCGCGAAGTGTGCCAATGCGGGCGGAAGGTGGGAATGGTCTGATGGCTGATGGTCTGTGGTCTGATGGTCTGGGGTCGATGGTCCATGGGCCTCCTGACCTTCCGGTCCTCCGGTCCTCCGGTCCTCCGGTCCTCCCGCCGTTCAGTCATTCGGAGGTTCTCATGCGGAAGCTGATGATCGTCGCGCTGGGCGTCGGGGCCCTGGCGTGCAGTGGGAAGAAGGAGCAGGTGGCGACGATCGACGCGGACCTGCAGAAGGACCTCGCGGCGGCGGGAGCAGCCGATAGCGGGCTGGCACTGGCGAACGCGGACTACAAGCCGATGCGCTTCGTGTCGGCGGTGGAGCAGGTGCCGCCTGCCGTGCCGTCGAAGAAGCTGTCGCCGGCTCCGCAGCCGGCGCGCGCGCCGAAGCCCCGGCCGAAGGCGAAGCGTGCACCGGCCCCCGCGCCGACGCCGGAGCCGCAGGTGGTGGCGGAAGCCGCCGCGCCCGAGCCGGCGCCAGCGGTGCAGCAGACGGAGTCCGAGTCGCCCGCGCCGGAACCGACGGTGATCGTGCAGGCGCCGTCGCCGGAGCCGTCACACGCGCCGGTGGGATCGGGGTCGGATGGCAGCGTGGGGCGCGGTGGCAGCGGTGGTGGATGGGGGGGCATCATCGGGGGGATCATCGGTTCCGTCGTGATCCGCGGCGGCATGGGTGGCGTTGACCACTGCGACCCGCGCACCGATGGGCGGCGCGGCGGCTACCCGAGCATCCCGACGTCGCGGATGCCGGTGATCAATGGCGGGGGGAGGGTATTCGGGGGACACAGGCACTAAGGCACCGCTGTTCGGAAGGCTCCTCGGTGACGGGGGGCCCTTCTTTTATTAACCAACAGCAACTCACGTACGGCGTACTTCGTACTGCGTAGGGCGACCGACATCCGGGCCCCGCGAAGGCCCCGTACCGATCGCGATACGGCTGGCCGATGCGCCGAGCGAGTGCGTCGGCACATTGGAGGGGCCTGCCCGACGGTCC
>DASUXT010000005.1:0-2731 GCA_036377775.1 Gemmatimonadaceae bacterium
GCGACGCCGTGCGTCGCCGGCGCCACGAGGTCGCTGAAGATGCGCGCCGTGCTCACGATCTTCGCCTGCTCCGGATGTGCGACGGGCACGCGGATGATCTCGACGCGGAAGAGCGCGCTGTTCGGATCGGTGACGCCGCCGGCCGTTACGCATTCCGCCATCTCGCTCGGCGAGCGCACCGGCGCGAGGCCGGAGACGTAGACGTAGACGATTCCCGGATCCTTCGGGTCGGGGTAGATGGTGTGGGTGTGCGAGCCGCGGCAGGTCTGCACGTTCGCCACGGCGCGCGGATGCGCGGGATCGGAGATGTCGTAGATGCGGATTCCGAGCAGCCGCTCCTTGCTCACCGCGTCCTTCACGCCCTCGGCGCTGCAGTCGAGGCGGCCGCCGCGATCCTCGCTGGAGAGGAAGAGCAGGTTGCGGTACACCGACGGATCGCCCTGCTCCGTCCAGCAGGTCGTCGCGTTGGTGAGCGACGGCGCCGCGGGGTTGGAGATGTCCCAGACCTGGAAGCCGCTGAAATTCCCCTGGTAGAGGTACTTCCCGCTGAACGCCAGGTCGGAGTTCGCGTAGGTGAGCCCGCCCGGATCGTTCGGGTGGAACACGTCCGGCTTGTTGCGGTGCGCCACGAGCTGCATCCCCTTCGCGGCGACGCCGGCGTCGTACAGCCCCGCCTTGAGGCCGACGCGCGGATCGTTCGTGGTGGACGTCTGCTGTGCGCTGCTGACTGGAACCATCAGCGTCGTCACCGCGGCAGCGCCGAGGAGCGACCGAAGGTATTGTCGTTTCATTGTGATGAGCTCGAGATGAAGGTGTCCAATTCGAAGACCCGCGACTTTCCGGCGGCGGCAACCCCTGACATTGAAGGCCGTCCCACCCCGCCGCCAGACCTGCGCCCCTGACAGGCCGGAAAAGCAATGGAGGACACTGCGGAAACGTGAAAACGGTGGAAACGGCAGGATCTCCCTGTATCCTGCCGTTTCAGTCCCTTCCGCCCTGTCCTCTCCCGTTGTGCTTCCGCGCCGGCACGGCATCGAGCCGCCGCAGCTCCTGCTCCGAGGCGATGAACCCGAACGCCGGCCACCCGCCCGACTTCACCGACCGCTGGAACGCCGCGCGCGCCTTCGCCGTGTCGCCGTGGACCATGTACCAATTGCCGAGTCCGTACTCGAGGGTGGCGACGTCGATGTCGCCCGTGTCGGCGGGGGTGAGCAGTTGCCCCGACGTGATCTCACCCCGATAAAGTTTCAGCCGCCTCGCATACGCCGCCGTTGTCGGCAGTGAGTCGGGTCGGCGCGCCAGCATGGCCGCCGCCTCGCTCGCGCGTCCCGCGCGCATGAGCGACATCCACAGCCAGTCCGTGCTTCCGGCGAGCTCACCGGCGTCCGGCGCCAGCGGCTGCGCGCGACGAAAGGCGTCCGCCGCCGCATTGAAGTCCCCGCGCACGAAGCGAAGCACGCCCAGGTGATAAAGGATCCCGTACACCGTGCTGTCCATCCCGTAGCCGCGCGTCAGGTCCGCCATCGCCTGGTCGAAGTTGCGCACTGAGAGATTGCGATGCCCGCGCCACCGCCAGAGGATCGCGCTGTCCGGCCAGATGGCGAGCGCGCGCGTGAACGTCCCCACCGCCTCCTGCATCTGCCGCGCGCCAGCCTGTGCCGTGCCGAGCGCGATGTACTTCTGCAGGTCGCGCGGATGGGCGTCGAGGTCGCGCTGTGCTCGCGCGACGAGGCCCGTGTCTCGCAGCGCGTGATAGGAGACGCCGGCCGGGCTGCGATACTGCACCGACTGCGCATGCACGACGTTCGCGCTGCTCGCGACGCCGAGCAGCAGCGCGAAGACGAGATGTTTCATGTCTTCCACCCTTCGTCGGCCGTGGGCCCGTAGATGGAGGGAATCGGGACGTCGAGCTCGCGCAGGTAGACGCTCAACTGTCCGCGGTGATGGATCAGGTGGCTCAGGTGCTGCCGCACCGTCGGTCCGCGAGGCGTGGTGAACAGCACCTTGTCCCCCATCTTCAGCGACCACGGCTCGTCGAGCGCGGCGTCGGTGACGGACACCAGCGCGTCCAGCGCCGACGCCACGTTGCGATCGAACTCGGCGAGCAGGATGGGCGTGTCTTCCATGCTGTAGCCCGTTCCCGCCGAGAGATCGATGAACGGCTCGCGCAGCGTTCGCGTGATCCACCCGGGCATCCACGCCACGAGCTGCGCGAGATGCGCCAGCGGGAACGACTTCGGGTGCGGCTTCCACTCACCCTTCCCGTCCGGCACCCGCGCCAGCAGCCGGCGCGTCGTGGACATCTCCTGGTCGAACTCGGCGAGCGGAATGGCGTAGGTGGGCATGCTGTGTCTCCTGAGGTTTTGTGCCTCCTGGCGGCACCCTCCGGTAAACAGCGGTAATTGTTACCGCTGTTTACCGGAGACTGCCCCGAAGGACCCTGCACTGCAGGGCGCTCGGAAAAAAGTGCATCCGGTCGCCCAATAAGCCCCGTGCCGCCGCGAAAGCTCCCCCTGCACTCGCCCTACGACACCTCCCCACCCGCCGGCAGCACCACGCGCAGCTCGCTTGCCGTCAGCGGCACCGGCGTCACCTCGATCGCATCGAGCAGCGACACCTCCTTCGAGCCCGCCGCCCCCAGCGTCTGGAACCGCCGCGCCTGCGGCAGCACGCGACGCTCGAGCGAGCCCACCGCACGGTTGTACGCCTGCACCGACTTCGCCAGGTGATC
>DASUXT010000006.1:0-6159 GCA_036377775.1 Gemmatimonadaceae bacterium
GTCTTCATATGTTCAGGAACGGCGGCTCGATCAGTTCAGTCAGGAAGAAAAACGTCGCGAGGCTCAGCAGCGCCGCATTCGACGGCAGCCCGAGCGCCCGGCTCACGAAGCCATAGGCCACGAGGGCGGCGAGACAGATCACCGCCCCCAGCGTCCAGCCGGCGATGCCATTGCCCCCGGCGGCCATGAGCCGCGCGACGGCGCAGGCGATCCCCTGCACCACCAGGGCGACGACGGCGCTCACCACCACTGCGCGCCGCTCCGCCGCCCCGCCGTACACGATCACGAACACCAGTGCGGCGACCACGATGGCCGCCGCCGACGCCAGCAGGTACAGCGCCAGCCCGCGTCCCAGGGGCCGGCTCTTCACCGCCGTCCATCCTGCCGGCGTGCTGCCCGGGCGGCGTCCTCGCGCGCCTGGGCGGCCATGAGCCGGCGATACATGCTGTAGAAGCTGCCCCCCGCGCCGATGAACACGCCGGCGAGGAGGAGCCAGGGTGCGGTGCCGAGCTTCCGGTCCAGCCATTGGCCGAGGTAGAGGAAGACGACGATGGACGCGGCGAACTGGATGCCGAGCCCTGCGTATTCGCCCACCGAGACCCCCTTGTCGGGGTCGAGGCGGGGGTCGTCCTGCCCCGGCGGGGTGGGGCCCGGATTGCCTGTCATCGCGGGGCGGAATCTAGCGCTTGTGAAATTTTTCGCAAGCGATTGGAATGGCCAAACCGAACAGGTGCCGAAGAAGTGTGATCACCTCGCAAGTGCAATCTGCATCACAACTTCTGTGTGACGGTTCAAGTTGCCTCTTCGTCCTGCTGTTGATAACTTCACTTCCCGTTGGATGTGTGAGCGGACGCGCGCCCGCACCCAACCCGCGTCCCTGTCTGGTTCCGTCCCATGAACTCCCGCCTGCTCATCCCGTTGCTCCTCGCCGGCGCCGTCGCGCTGGCGTGTGGCTCGCGCTCGCACTCCGAGGCCGCAGCCACCGTTGCCCCAGCCAGTCGCAACGTCCAGCGCGTGGAGAAGCGCGCAGCCGGTGAGATCAGAAGCGCGTTCGCCGTGAGCGCCGCGAACAACGGATTGCACTTCGCCCTCAACGTCACCAACCCGGGCAAGAAGGGGATCGAGCTCACCTTCCCCAGCGGGCAGGAGTACGACTTCAGCGTGCGCGACTCCGCGGGGCGCGAGGTCTATCGCTGGGGCAAGGGCCGCATGTTCACGCAGACGCTGCAGAACAAGGTGCTCGACGGTGGCGAGACCAAGAAGTTCGAGGAGCACGCCGCCACCTCGCTGCCGCCCGGCACGTACGTCGCCATCGCCACCCTGCACAGCAGCAACTATCCGGTGCAGGAGCGCGTGGCCTTCGAGCTGCGCTGAGCGCACCGCGCCCAGGTGACGCTTCACCCGCTCGGCGGGTATGACATCATGAGCACGCCGCGACGCCTCTCCTGCTCGAGAGGCGTCGTCGCGAGTGAACCATCCTTCCGGAGGACGACGTGATCCGTATCCGTCTCGCCGCCATCGTCGCCGGTGCCGCATTCCTGGCCGGCTGTCATTCGGAGCCCACCGCGCCCGATACCCGTTCGGCCGCGAACGATGCCGCGCAGCAGCTGCTGCACCTCGCCGATTCCCTGCAGCAGCACGGCGGGAGCGCGGGAGAGATCGGCGCCTATCGCGGGCTCGCGTCGCTGCTCGTCGGCACCGGCCGCCTGTCCAGCGTGACGATCAGCGTGGACGACGCGGCGAGCGAGTATCTCGCCACGGCACAGGAGATCCAGTTCGGCAGCCCCTGCCCGCCGGGCGCGGCCTGCGCCGCCCTCGCGCCATCGCTCCCGCCCGACCACGCGTTCATCGCCTGGCAGAAGAGCGACCCGCGTCGGATGGTGCAGCTCTTCGTGCCCGGCTTCAACGCGGGGGCGCTCGCCGGCGACTCGGTGGCGATGGTGACGATCCCGTCGCTGCTCTACTTCGACGGCTCGGGATCGCTGTACAGTGGCGCCACGACGACGCGGACGATCACCGTGACGACGAGCGACACCCCCTGCACGCCGCCAGGCGGCAACATGCTCGCCGTCTACGCCCCCTGGCCGTGCAAGCAGGCCGAGTTCACGGTGGCGTTCGACGGCAGCGCGCAGCTCATGCCGCTCGAGGGGCTGTTCGCGAGCGACTCCGTGGTCACGCCGAGCGCGAACGCCGCACCGTCGCATCGGATCAGCATGGCGTCGCAGCAGGTGCACGGCGCGCACCTGGAGTTCACCCCCACCTGCTATGGCTGCGTGGACTCCACCCAGCCCGGCAGCGCGCCTCCGGTGACGATGCCCTGGCGCGACTCGCTCTCGGCGACGCTCACGACGACCGTGGGCAGCGACGTGACCTTCACCTTCACGGTGACGAACACGCGCGACAGCACGGCGACGGTGAAGTTCAACGACTCGCAGCAGTTCGACATCCGCGTGTGGGACGCGAACGACGCGCTCGTGTGGCGGTGGGGCGCGGACCAGGCATTCGCGCAGCTCGTGACGACGCGCGCGCTCGCGCCGGGGGAGTCGGCGACGTACGTGGCGCACTGGAAGCCGGCGTCGGCCGGCAGCTACCACGCGATGGCGTACCTCACCAGCTCGTCGCATGGCGCGGTGGCGTTCGCGAACGTGCAGGCGCCGTAACGTCCTGACATCGCGGGCCGTACACAGTGCACGGGGCGCCCCCTGGCGCCCCGTGTGCCGTTGGTGGCGCTGCTTCTGCCGTCGCGCACCGGCACGTAGCTTCCCCAGCATGAGCCCCCTGCATCCGGAGATGGAGCGCCCGTGACCGCTACCGCCAACGCCCGCTCGCCGCGCGACGACGAGCGCGACCTGGAGCTGCTGGACCAGCTCGCGCACGCGCGCACCGCGCTGGATGCGCAGATCGCGCGGCGCATCGTCGGCCAGCGCGACACGGTGGACAACCTGGTGGCGGCGCTGCTCGCGGGAGGGCATGCGCTGCTCGTCGGCGTGCCCGGCCTGGCGAAGACGCTGCTGGTGCAGACGGTGGCGCAGGCGCTGGACCTCAGGTTCTCGCGGGTGCAGTTCACGCCGGACCTGATGCCGAGCGACATCACGGGGACGGAGCTGCTGGAGGAGGACCATGCCACCGGGCGCCGGTTCTTCAAGTTCGTGAACGGGCCGGTGTTCGCGAACATCGTGCTGGCGGACGAGATCAACCGTGCGCCGCCGAAGACGCAGGCGGCGCTGCTGCAGGCGATGCAGGAGCATGCGGTGACGGCGGCGGGAACGACGCACGTGCTGCCCGAGCCCTTCTTCGTGCTGGCGACGCAGAACCCGATCGAGCAGGAGGGGACCTATCCCCTGCCCGAGGCGCAGCTGGACCGGTTCATGGTGCAGCTCACCGTGGGCTATCCGAGCCGCGAGGAGGAGGAGCGGATCGTGGCCGAGACGACGACGGACAGCCAGGCGACGGTGACGCCGGTACTGAGCGAGGTGCAACTGCTCGAGCTGCTGCACCTGGTGCGTCGCCTGCCGGCGGCGCCGAGCGTGGTGAAGTACGCCGTGTCGCTGGCGCGGGCGACGCGGCCGGACGCAGCCGAGGCGCCACCGGAGGTGAAGAGGTACGTGAGCTGGGGTGCGGGTCCGCGGGCGTCGCAGTACCTGATCCTCGGCGCGAAGGCGCGGGCGGCGATGGACGGGCGGGCGATGCCGGACCTGGATGATGTGTCGGCGATGGCCCTGCCCGTGCTGGGGCACCGGATCGTGCCGAATTTCCAGGCGGAGGCGGAAGGGGTGAAGGTGGCGGAGCTGGTGGAGCGGGTACTGGGCTCAATACGGGTCTGAGCTCCTTTCTCGAGGAGGCCGGCAGCCGCTGACGAGCTGATTGCGCCGACCAAATGACGTCTGCAGCTTAGGTGGCCCTGCAGCGATGACGCGCCGATGACGCCGAGCGGCTAGGGTAGGCCGGGAAACGAGGACGCTCACCCGGGTTCGGCGAGCAATGACGCACATACGTCTACGGATCGTCGGCGAAAGCGTGATCGAGGTAGGTAGCAAGCGGATCACGCCTGCATCGCCGCACGTGTTCGGGATGCTGCTGTATCTGGGCACTGAACACGACCGGGAGGTACCGCGGGCGGAGTTGATCGAGCTTCTCTACCCCGGCGGCGCCGACTCTGCACATCGGTTGCGGCAACTGCTGTACAAGTTGCGCGGGATGGGGGCACCCGTGATCCTCACCGACCGCGCAGTCAAGGTGGAGGCGGAGCGGGTACAGAGCGACGCCGACGAGCTCTCGAAGGGGAGCTGCGAGGCGCGGCGAGCGCGTATCAGCCACAGCTTCGAAGTACTGCCGCATTACGCGCCTCCCGCAGACACGCCCCTGAGCGGATGGGTGGAGGCGCTTCGTGAGAAGCTTCACAACGCGCTGCGCCAGCAGTTGACGCGCGACATGGAGGTCGCGCGCCGAAAGGCCGATTGGCGCTACCTCGAAGCGATCGCGCGGCGCACCATGGAGCTCGACCCACTCAACGAGAGCGCCGTGCTGGCGCTTGCGGAGGCCACCGCGCGGACAGGTTCAAAAGCGCGCGCGATCTCGATCCTGGATGCGTATCGGGCGGAGCTGGGGGAGGAGCGTGCGAGTCTGGCGTTGCCGGCGTCGCTGCTGCAGAAGCGGATCAATGCAACGCGGGAACGCGACACTTCCTCTCGACGCGAGCCCTTTCCCTTCATAGGCCGTGAGCGCGAGTTGGAGTTCCTACTGTCGCAGTGGGAGAGCACTCGGCGTGGAAATGCACACGTGCTCTGGCTGACGGGTAATAAGTCCGTCGGGAAGAGCCGGCTGGCAGAAGAGTTGGGGACGAGCGTGCAGTTGAGAGGTTCTGGCCATCTCGTGACGTTCTCCATGTCGCCCATGGATGCGGATCGGCCGCTTTCCCTGGTATCGACGCTCGCCAACCGCCTTTCATCCCTACCCGGAGCTGCGGGGTGTGATCCAATCTCACTTGCTGCGCTGGGCAAGCTATCTGGATCGATCTCGATTCCAAGCGCCGTCAATCCCGAGAATATCAACTCGGCGTATTCGAACATAGCAATCCGCAATGCAGTCTGCGACTTGACCAGTTGCGTGTGCGACGAGCACCCCGTGCTCGTGCTCGTCGATGAGGCTCAATACGTGGATGAGGCGTCCGAGCAACTTCTGGACGCCGTCTTAGGTCGCGTGGCGAACAAGCGGCTACTGATTGTTCTATGCGGAGCGACCGAACGTGCGGCCGATCATCGCCGCCACAGCGTACTCCATCTTGAGCCTCTCTCCACTGAGGCGTCGGCGCGGCTCTGGGAAGCAATGGTCACCGGGCGGGACTTCCTTCTGCCTTATGCCACTTCACAGAAGTGCCTCGATACCGCGGCGGGCAATCCGGGTCACATGGAGTTGCTCGCTCGTCAGGCTGCGCGAGATCCTGATCAGTTCCTGATTCCAGCCGATCTTATCGCTCTCATCGACCGACGCCTCAGCCTCCTGTCTAAGCCGGCGCGATATGCACTTGAAGCAACTGTAGTACTCGACGACGCGGCCACAACTCACAGCGTGGCTGATCTGACTGGCTTGGCGCCGTACGAGTTGTTGACTGCCTTGCATGCGCTCGAAAGCAGCGACCTGCTTGTGAGCGATCAATCAGGGCTCCGGTGCCGATCCGGTCTTATCGCGGAGCGCGTACGCGCCACCGCACTCGGTGCAGTCATGAGCGCCATGGAGGGGCGCGCCGCGGAGCATTTGGAGAGAGAACAATCTGGTGCTCGATGATCCCCTTCAGTTGCCTGGCGAATAGCGTCGCATTGGCAACGAGCTGGTGAACCACGCCGAGCTCGAGCCTATCTCCGGGCTTGCTGGCAGCACTCAGTCAGCATTGGACAGCCTGCGAGAGCGAGCAGAGCCATCATGGACGCGCTAGCGTCGCTTTCAAACCCGGAAGAGCGAGCTACCCTACTCGATGACTTAGTCGGCGCTTTGCAGGCGGTCGGCGACCTAAAGGCGGTCATTCCAGCAGTCAGAGAGCGCCGAAGTCTAAGTGCGCGAGTTCACGATACGCCAACGCGAATAGCGCAACTCGCGTTCGACGAGGATGAAGCCAGTCTGCTAAGAAACTCAAATCCGGCCGCCCATGTTGCGGCGTTTCGT
>DASUXT010000007.1:0-9256 GCA_036377775.1 Gemmatimonadaceae bacterium
ACCAGGCGTTCGCGGGCGGCTCGGAGCCGAACTTCGCGGCGGTGTACACCGACCGGGAGCGGCGCGGGCAGGAGATCTTCGTGGCCTCCGGATGTGAGGAGTGCCATACCACCTACGCTCAGGTCGGCACGCGGCCGCGCAACAACGGCCTCCCCGGGACCATCCGGGACCAGGGCGCGGGCGACGGGCGAATGAAGGTCCCCTCGCTGCGCAACGTCGCGGTCCGACCGCCCTACATGCACGACGGACGTCACGCCACCCTGTGGAACGTGGTGAACTTCTACAACTCGGGCGTGCAGGACACTCCGAACCTGGACCCGCTGCTGCGCGGCCCGGACGGCCGAGTCCGGCGGCTGAACCTGACCGAGGACGAGCGCGACATGCTGGTGGAGTATCTCTTCACCCTGACCGACCCGGCCTTCCTGACCGCCGAGAAGTTCAGCGATCCGTTCCCGGGCTGAAAAAAGCCTCCGGGTGCCGCACGGCCGTCACAAGACAGACACCCGGCGCTTGCCAGTTGGCGCCGTGGTGGTGGCGCGAAATCGCGGTCGTTACCGGAGTGGGGCTGAAGCGGTCGATCATCGCTTCAGCCCCACTCGTTGCGGCACCGCAATCCATCGGTCGTAATCGTCACCGCGAGGCGCCCAGCAGCTGCTGGAGGCCATTGGCCATCACACCCGGCCAGCTCAGGCCGTCGTGGCCACCCACGAACTGCTCGTAGACCACCGGGTAGCCCTTCGCGCGAAGGATGTCTCGAAGGTGCCGCGTCTCCTCCAGGAGGCCCCCGGCCGTGCCGTCGCGATCGAACTCGAAGGTGCCGGCGCCGAGATAGAAGCGAACCCGGCGCGCCGGGCGCTCGAGCGCGAGCTGGGCAACCAGGTTCGGCTCCGTCGTCGCGTCCCGGTTGCTGACCGCGGGGGTGCCGTCGGGATCGGCACAGGCGCCCGCGCAGATGCCGCCGTTGTGCGCCGGCGACCACCAGAAGGCGCCCGACATGCTGAGCACGTTCCCGAAGACCTCCGGGTGTGCGAGGCCCACGTAGGCCGCGGCGAAGCCGCCCGCGCTGGCACCGCCGACGACCGTGCGGCTCGCCTGGCGGCTCACGTGGTAATGTGCGCGCACCCAGGGAACGAGCTCCCTCGCCATGAACTCCGCGAAGGCCGCATTGCCGACGAGGTCGAACAGGCGACGGCCCGGAAGGTTGTGCACCATCACGACCACCGTCGGCGGAATCCTTCCCGCGGCGATCAGGCCGTTCCAGATCTCGGGTCCCTGCCAGCTCGAATCCAGGTAGTCGTCGCCGTCGAACAGCACCAGCAGCGAGCATGGCACCTTCGCCGATGCGTAGCCTGCCGGCGTATAGATGGTGAGCTCGCGATCGACGTTCTGGACGACGCTGTGGACCGTATGCCTCTCGATCCGGCCCGCGGCCACTTCCTGCCGTCGTACGGTCCAGGGTCGTTCGACCGCTTCGGGCAGCTCGCCGACGCTTCGACAGCGGTACGGTGCGAGGGCGGCTGCCACCTCCGGCGTGAGGCCGGCGGTGCTCGGGCAGCTCATCTTCCGGTTGAACGGGTCGCGCTGACGGGTCACGCGCGCCATGTCCGGTCCGGACGGCCGATTCGGCTCCAGTTGATACGAGAACCGCGCCCCTTTCGCCACCTTCAGCGTCAGGTACCACACGTCGCTGCTCCCCAGTCGATGCAATTCGTCGCCGAATCCCTGCGGAGTGGGCATGGAGCCGACGAGAAACACGTTTCGGGTGTCGCTCCGCGCACGCCAGAGGAAGGTGACGAGATCGTAGGTCGCATCGAAGGGCTCCACCAGCGGGGTACCTTGGGCCGCGACCTCGTTCCAGAAGGGCTCCGTATCCCGGTTCCCCGAAGTCACTCGCCGGCGGATCGTTTCGATTCGCGGGCTGGACACCGGGTCCTGCCACGCGACGGCTCCGGTCCGTTCGTCCAGGGAGAGCCGCTGGCGGAACACGAGGGAGTACCGCGCCACCGAGTCGCCCTCGTTGGCGACGGCCAACGCGTACCGGCCTCCCCCTTCGGCGACGAACGTGATCGGGTGTACCCCCTGGAGCGTGGGGATGATCACCGGTCGAAGCCAGGTGCCGTCGGGTCTCAGCACCGTGAGGGAGAGCCCCGAAGGATGCGTGATCCTGATGTCCGCGTAGTCGCCGTCGCGAAGCGCCAAGAACACGCTGTGGCCCGCGTGCCCGTCGATCCGCTGCGTGATCGAGTCACCCGGCGCGAGGGTCGCCTGCGCCCGCGCCGGTCTCGCAGGGCCGCACACGGCCAGCAGGGCCAAGCCCGTTCCGGCCACCCGCTTCCAATGGAATCTCAATCCGTGCCTCCTGGTCGGGCGGTGGGATCCGCGGGCCCGGCGTCGACGGCGACACGGCGGACCCGGACATCGAGCGGAGCGCGGGCGTAGCCACGCCTGCCGTCAATCCGACTGCAGCACGCTCCTCACGTCGAGCCCCGCCGCGCGAAGGGCCGGAATCGCGCTGGCCAGGATCGCCACCACGAGCATGGTGCCGACCACGATCCCGAAAACGCGCGGATCACCCGGACGCAGCTCGAACAACATCGGCCCGACCCATCGCCCGGCGGCGATGGCGATCGCGCACCCGATGGCTACGCCGGCGAGCATCGCACGCACTCCCTGCATCACGACGAGTGCGACGACCCGCGCCGGGCCGGCGCCGAGCGCCAGGCGAACGCCGAGTTCGTACCTCCGCTGCGTGACGCTGTAGGCCATCACGCTGTACAGCCCCACCGCCGCGAGCGTCAGCGCCAGCGCGCCGAACGCCGTGAACACGGTCGCCCCGACGATCCACGGACGCATCTCGGCGTCCACCACCTCCGCGAGCGGTGCGACGGTGACGAAGGAGCTCCCCGGCATTTCGTGCTGCAGGCGGACGCGCAGCGGCTCTGTGAGCCGGCTCGCGTGGTGGCCGCGCACGAAGAGGCCGCCCTCCTGCGGCCGCCACTGCGCCGCCGAGAGGTAGTAGTAGAACAGCCCCGGCTCCGCCTGGATCGATTGCGAGTGGATGTCTTCGGCGACCCCGACCACGTACGTGCACGGGGCCGTGGCCGCGCCGACGCGGATGCACTGGCCGATCGGGTCCCGACCCGGCCAGAGGACTCTCGCCATCGACTGGCCGACGACCGCGGCCCCGGGTGCACCGTCCACGTCGGTGCTCGCGATGCCCCGGCCGCGGACGATGCGCGTGCCCATCGTCGCGAAGTAGTCCGCCGACACCGCGTTGAAGTCGAACTCGCCCAGGGCGCTCACCGAATCGATCCCGGCGGCGAAGAGCGGCCACGAGGTCGCTCCGTCGAAAGGAACCGATTCCCGCAGCGTGGCGTGGGTGACTCCCGGAACGCTCCTCGCCGCGTCGAGCAGACGAAGCCGCAGCGCCACCATCGCCGCGCTGTCGAGGCTGATCCCGCGCATGTCGAGCTCCACCCGGAGCACCGAGTCCGGATCGAAGCCCAGGCGCACGTCGCGCACGTTGCGCAGGCTCTGGACGAACAGGCCCGCGCCGACCAGCAGCACGACCGACAGGGCGCTCTGCAGCAGCAGCAGCCCGGCGCGGAGCGCGCTGCGCTGGTGCGCCCCATCCCGGGCGCCCGACTTGAGGTCGCCGGCCAGGCTGCCGCGGCGCAGCTGCGCCAGCGGCGCAAGCCCGGCCAGGAGGCCTGCCCCCAGCGCCACCGCGGCCGCGAAGCGCAGCGTACGCCAGTCGGTGATGAGCGAGGGCTGATCCGTGCCCGGGAGGAACGCGGCCCTCAGCACGCCGCTCGCCCACACGGCCACGACGACGCCCGCGATGCCGCCGAGCAGCGCGAGCACCAGCCCTTCCGTGAGGAGCTGGCCGAGGAGACGCCGCCGGCTCACGCCCAGCGCGATGCGGACGGCGATCTCTCGTCGCCGGCTGATGGTGCGCGCCAGCACGAGGTTCGCCACGTTCGCGCAGGCGATGAGCAGGACGATGATGCTCACCCCGCCCAGCCACCGGGCGGCACGCGCGACACTCGACGACTCCGGCCCACGTGCAGCCAGCACCGACGCTGCAACGGCGCGCGGGCGAAGCTCGGCCAACGGCGGGTACCCTGGATCTTCGTCGATCTGGCGCTGGAAGCTCCGCCTCAGCGCGGTGGTGAGATCCGCGTTCGCGGCGGCGAGGGTCACGCCGGGCTTCCGGCGAACGATCATCTCGAGGCCGATCGCGTGGCCGTAGGTGGTTGCCCAGTCGGGCGGTCCGGCGGTGCTGGCGTACGTGGCGACGGGGATGTACGCCGCGGGTGGCCGATAGGGCCACAGGCCGACGAATCCGTCGGGCGCGACGCCGATGATCGTGTAGACGGCGGCACCGATCCGCACGGTGGATCCAACCACGTCCTTCCGGCCGCCGAACCACGTTCTCCACGCCCTCCCGCTCAGCACCGCCACCGGTGCGGGACGAGGTGGCGCGTCCTCGGCGGGGGTGAAGTAGCGGCCCAGCGCCGGGGGTGCGTCGAAGAATCCGAAGAACCCCGCGCTGACCACGGCGACGTTCGCGAGCCGCGTGCTCTCGCCGCTGCCGACCGCGAGGGACTTGAGGGAATAGGCGGCCGACCCGGAGAACCCCGTCGCCCATCGGGCGAGGTCGGCGTACCGCGCATACTGGCCGCCCGTCAGGCTCTCCCTGCCTTCCAGGGTCCGGTACCGGTATACGCGGTGTACCGATGCCGGATCGACCATCCGTGCCGGCGCGCGAAAGAGCAGGCGGTCGACGAGGGAGAACATCGCCGTGTTCGCGCCGATGCCGAGGGCCAGCGTCAGCGTGACGCCCGCCGTGAAGACCGGCGCACGGCGAAGGCCGCGCACGGCATGCCTCGCGTCCTGCCATACGGCCTCGAGCGAGGGCCAGAGCCACACATGGCGTGCCGCCTCGCGCATGAGCGTCTCGTTGCCCATCGCGCGCCGCGCCGCGTGGCGCGCCTGGTCGGGCGGCATCCCGCGCCGGATCAGATCCTCCTCGATCATCTCGCGGTGGAACGCGAGCTCGTCGGCGAGGTCGGCGTGGCATTCCCGGAGGCGAAGCCAGTAGGCCAGGCGTCGGATCAGGCGCATGCGCGAGCTCCCCTCAGGCGAGGCGGAGCACCGCGTTGATCGCCGTCACCACCCGCTCGAACTCCCCGCGCTTCACCGCGAGCTGCCTGCGGCCCGCGGGCGTCAGCGTGTAGTAGCGCGCGCGTCGGTTGTTCTCGGAGGTTCCCCACTCGGCGGCGACGTAGCCATCGAGCAGGAGGCGTTGCAGGGCGGGGTAGAGCGAGCTCTCCCCCACCTCGAGCACGTCGTCGGACAGTTCCTTCACGCGCTGCGCGATGCCGTAGCCGTGCATCGGCCCGCGGACGAGCGTGCGCAGAACCAGGAGGTCGAGGGTGCCGGGGAGCAGGTCCGCCGATCGGTTCGTCATCGTCGCATCTCCCATCGATAGCCGATGGAAGAGTCGGGTCTCCGATCCCGTCTGTCAAGTCCCATCGATAGACGATGGGAAGCGAGCCGGATTTGCTGACGATATGCGGCTTCTCAGTGGCGCCGCGCTCTACGCCGGCGCGCGAAAGTCGGCAAGGGTGCCGAACGGGGTTCCTCACCCGTACGCGTGGAGGAGCGGATACACGGCGGCGCCCGGACCTGGTGGTTCGGGCGACACCTGGCGTTACCGCCGGCCCGACGGCGCGAGCGCCGGTGCACGTGCTTCGTGATAACACACGGAACAAGAGCGTTACCTCGCCACCGCGCGCATATCGGCGTGACGTACCGCAGCACATGATGCAGCGGATTGCAGCCGCGTAGTTTACTGGCGCTTGACGTTCAGGCGTACAAGTTCCGGTATTCCGAACTGGGCATCAGCCGGACCGTTCCATCCCCGACGGAGCAACCTGCCTGGTCGCGCGCGCTGCCCGCGACGTGGGCGGCCCGTGCCGAGACGGGCCGCCACGATCATGGAATCGCGACGTGCCGAGATCGTCGACTGGTTTTGATAACAAAGGTGAGCGGCAGGCGCACCTCGCGGGACGCGCGGCGCAGGTTTCGCGGTAACGCGGTGCGGACCTCTTCAGTCGGCCACTGGCGATCGAGGGCATCGACGTACTTGCCCGCAAGCGGCCCATAGGGTGGGAAAATGGAACAACGTCGCTTCGGCCTCACGCAGCGCGAGGTCCCGGTGGTCGGCCAGGGCACCTGGTACCTCGACGACGCGCCTCGTCCCGATGCCATCGCCGCGCTGCGCGCCGGCCTGGACCTCGGCATGACGCATATCGACACGGCGGAAATGTATGGCGAGGCCGAGTTGCTGGTCGCCGAGGCGATCCGGGACAGGCGCGAGGAGGTTTTCCTGGTGGACAAGGTGCTGCCTCAGAATGCATCGGCCAGAGGCGCGATCCTCGCTTGCGAGCGCTCGCTGCTGCGGCTCGCGACCGGCCGTCTGGACTGCTATCTGCTACACTGGCGCGGCGAGTATCCGCTTGAAGAAACCTTCGGCGCGTTCGAGCAGCTGCGCAAAGCCGGCTCGATCCTTTCCTGGGGCGTGAGCAATTTCGACGAGAAGGACCTCGACGAAGCCTGGCGCGCCGGAGGCACGGGCCGCCTCGCGTGCAATCAGGTGCTGTACCACCTCCAACAGCGGGCGATCGAGCATGCGGTGATTCCGTGGTGCGAGGCGCACGGCGTCGCGGTCGTCGCCTACGCCCCGTACGGGCATGGCGAGTTTCCCGGCCCGGACACGCCGGGCGGCAGGGTGCTGCAGGAAATCGCCGCCCACCACGGCGCCACGCCGCGCCAGGTCGCGCTGCGCTTCCTGCTTCGCTCGCCCAATGTTTTCACCATTCCGAAGGCCTCGTCACCCGAGCACGCGGCGGAGAACGCCGGCGCTGGCGACCTTCGCCTCGGTCGCGCCGAGCTGTCGCGGATCGACCAGGCTTTTCCGCGGGGGCCCAAGCCGCGCACGCTGCCGATGATTTGAGGCCGTTCTCCAATAGAAACCAGGCAGGTCACTGCACGTTCCCGAAGCGTTCACAAGTGACACGACGCCACCTGCGAGACGCGTGTCGCCGCTCGCCGAGGCCCTCACAACGAACGGCAGCTGATCGAACTGAGCTCGAGCAGGCCCCACGCCCCTGAATCTTTCCGTCAGGCACTCCTCGCCATCCCGCCCCGCACCAGGTGGCGGTAGCGCAAGTTGAGCAGCACATAGCAGATCATCGTCGCCGTGATGCCCACCAGCATGCCCTCGAGCCCGAGCGGCAACATCAGCACGAGTGCCGTCAGGGCGAACACGGCGGCGGTGTTGGACAGCAGGTAAGGCCGCAACTCGGGGATCTCCATGTAGTAGCCGTACTGCTTGCCCAGGAAGAACAGCACGGTGCCGGCGGCGGTCAGTCGACGGAAGTCATTCGGGTCGAGGTCGCCCAGGATCGCATGCCGGATCAGCGAGGCCAGGATCGCCAGGCCGATGAACAGGAAGAAGTGCGAGTAGAGGATCGAGTGCCCGGTCGTCAATCTGCGCTGTTCCAGCAGTGGGAAGCTGTCGTAGTAGATCCACCAGATGGCCGACACCATGACGAATCCGCTGACGGCGGCAATGACATTGGACTGATTCCAGGTGATGTCCGCCAGTGCCGCCGAGATGCTGAGCACCGATTCGCCCAGCATGATGATCGTCAGCAGACCGACCCGCTCGACGAGATGCGGCGTGTGCGCCGGCACGACATGCAGCCGCTGGTTGAGCAGCACCAGGGCGGCCATGTCGAACACGATCCCGGCATAGAAGACCAGGTAGCTCCAGGGCGGCTCCAGCAGGATCGAGGAAAGGCTGATCGCCGCGCCGATCGAGAACACGGTGCCCACCTGCGTCGCGAAGCCACCCCGGTCGTGGTGCTTGCGCCTGGAGACGAAGTACATCGCGGCGATGATCAGCCGCGCCCCGCAGTAGCAGGCCACGGCCCACGTGTAATGCTCATGGTCCCGGGCGCCCAGGACCTGCGCCGAGATCACGATCAACAGGAACATGATCAGCAGGGTCGACAGCCGGTGCTGGCGGCTGTCGGTGTCGAAGCGATTGGCGTAGATCGTGTGGCCCGCCCAGATCCACCATAGCGGCAGGAACACCAGCACGAAGTGCAGGAACTGCTCCGGCGCGATGTGGCCGTCGTGCGTTTCGCTCAGGATCTTGTCGGCGTCGCTCAGGGCGACGACGAAAATCAGGTCGAAGAACAGCTCCAGCCAGGTCGCGCGCCGGTGCGGGTCGAAATATTTCAGGTCCTTCATGCGGCCATCGTAGGTCTTCGAGCGGCCTGCAGGTGACTGACACCAGACTACGGACTGAGCTTAGACCTTTTACGGCCGCGGGTACAGACCCGGGACAGGCCGCTTGGAAATAACCCCGCAGCCGCAGGTGATCTCTCCCGCGGCCGGTGAGGATTCGACTAAGGAACAGAACGTAGAAACCTCAGACCTCGGATCGAGACACCTACCATGGCTGAGAACGCGACCTTCGAAGTATTCGAGGGACCCTACATTCCAACGCTTGGACGGCCGATAGTTATTATCGCCGTGCATGAAGCCGATTCCTACGCGAAGGCTGAATACTTCGTGCTGATGTCTGACGAGCCTGACTTTCTGTCCGCGCACGCGTTTACTGCACAGAAGATCAACTCGCAGTTTCCAGAGTTGGTCATTGACCGCGAGTTCGTCCGGAGGTTTGCTTTGGATGCTGCTCAATCAACGATCCAGAATCATCTCTGGAACCTCCATAGCGAAGATCCGGCAGCAAAGTATCTCGATTATGAACGTTCAACTTCACGCGAGGGAGACGACGCAACCGCTCATTAGTCTACATTTGCATGGTCGCCACGACGCTCCGTTAAGAGAAATCCAGCAAAAAACAAATGTAGATCTCCTCTCGAACTACTTGGCTGCCCTTCGCACTCTCCGTGTTAACAAATGGAGCGAATTCTAGATCGCGGGGGGGCGGCCTAACAATCGGCTGCAGGGGATGCGGGGCCTTGCATGCTTTGGGGCGAAGGCAGGCTTGCGCGCCGGCCCCGCACCCCTGACCCTTGATATGAGGCGTTAGGCTGGCTTATCGGACTCCGCGAATGATCCCGGCAGCGCGAACGAGCCGAGGGAGGTCCCTCACCCGTGCGCGTGGAGGAGCGGATACACGGCGGCGCCCGGACCAGGTGGTCCGGGCGCCGCC
>DASUXT010000008.1:0-43892 GCA_036377775.1 Gemmatimonadaceae bacterium
GTTTTTTGAAGCCCAGTCGAAATGCTGAGGCTCTCACCACACCTTCCGGCGTCCCCCGCACTGGGGGCATGCCGTCGGTACAGATTGTCGAACCCACTCGAAGGACTTATCGGCTCAAAAACGTTGCTCTCCGCCCCGTGCACGTCTTGCAGGTGACGATGTAATTTACTCCGAGTCACGATGCGGGTCAATTCACGCGAGCTCGGAGCACAACATGAACTGGGGAGTCGTCGGCGCGCTGGTGCTGCTGTTGATCTGGGCCATCGCCGCGCTCGTGATGGAGGGCCCGGGGTGGGTGCACCTGCTGCTCACCGTCGGCGTGTCGCTGCTGATCTACAGCATCGTGATGCGCTCGAGCCGGCGAGAGCCGGACGTGCGGAATCCGGAGCGGAACGACCGCGCGCGCTGAGCACGGTACGCGGCCCGTCCCGGTCAGCGACCGTCGCCGCGGCCAGCGAGGCGGGAATGCAGCAGGCTGTCGGGAGTCATGCTGCGCATGGCCGCGTCAGCGCGCGCGAGCAGCTTGAGCAGCGTCTGCACCTGCGCCGCAGTAGGAGCAGCGTCCAGCACCTCGGGTGAAGCAGGAGAGATAACGGAGAGCACGTAAGTGGTGTTCTTCGCCCTCATCTGCCGCACGAGCCAGAGACCGTCGATCGGCGTGGACACGGTCACTTCACCATCGTCAGCCGCCGGCTCCGGGGCGCGCATCACCGCATTCGCGGTGTCCAGCCAGGCTCGCAGTTCGTCCCCGCGCCAGCGCGCCATCGCGGACGTCATCGTGGCCGACGTGCCGGCGGTGACGGTGCCATCGTCGTAGGCGAGCAGCTCGAGACGCGCTTCACCCACCACGACGGCGCCAATACGACGGGCGCGCGGCACGTGCTGCGCGTGAGCGACAGCGGGAAATACGAGCCCGAGGCTCGCCAGTACGATCAGGCCGAGACGGTGATGCGGCATCGTGAAGGGGATGCACGGACAGCACGGCGGGCAGCGTCGCCCGGCCCTTGACCCGACGCAAGTATCCAGCCGTCGGGGTCGCTAAGGATGGATGCGCTTCCGGACTTCAGTCCGGCCCGCGCAGATCGGGGCGAGCGCGGACGACGGCGCCGAGCAGCTCGGCGTCGCTCCACTGGGTCCAGGCCGGAGGTACAGGCGTGATGTACCGGCGATCGCCCAGCGTGGCACAGCACAGCCAATCCTGCCGTCGCATCTCGATCTCCGGGTCCCAGCGCATGCCCTCCTGGATGTGCATGACCACCCAGGCACGGCCATCGGGTCCGCGCACGAGCCGAAGACCCGGCTCGAAGCCGTAGCAGGTCTGCATCAGGGCGCGAAGCGCGGTCGCGTGCCGGGCATCCCGACGGCGTCGCGCGGCCGGCTCCATCGTGAGCGCGACGCTCGTGCGAAGCTCCACTCCCTGCAGGGCGGCCACGAGGTGCTCGGCCGCGATCCCGTTCGCCCGGGCGTGACGCGCCAGCCCGGACGCCGCGTCGTCGAGGACGCTGACGTCGTCGTCGGAGCCGTCGACCCACACCCCGAGCTCCTCGACGTAGTGGTCGAAGGCGGGACAGTCGCGAATTGGCCGATAGGACAGATGGCTGCTCATGGCGGCGGGTTCGTGGGCCGAGTGCCTACGCCCGGGGACGATGGAGCAGCCAATTGGTAAACATCCAGGCCGGTCAGATCTCCCAGTTGGACCAGACCACGCCGGCCGCCGGCTTCACCTCGGGATACCCGGAGTACGACATGCGCAGGTCGGTCCACCGCACGCGCGCACCCATGCCGATCAACCGACGGTAGAGCCCATCGTACTCCCCCTGGACGCGGAATGCCACGCTGCGCGTCCCGCTGCGCCGCGCATAGTCGCGCAGGGCGCGGACCATCGGGTCGAAGCGGCTCTCGTCCGCCAGCACGAGCTT
Organism: Gemmatimonadaceae bacterium; assembly: GCA_036377775.1. GTDB lineage: Bacteria > Gemmatimonadota > Gemmatimonadetes > Gemmatimonadales > Gemmatimonadaceae > AG11. The sequence goes on from DASUXT010000008.1 coordinate 1,920, forward strand.
CAGGACGCGAAGCTCCTCGCGCACGCGCCCTTCCACCAGCGGGGCCGTGTGGCACAGGGCGAATCCGACCAGCTCGTCGCGGTCGTGCAGCAGCACGGTGTCGCCGAGCGAGAGCGACTCGGTGAGCTCGATCTCGCGCGTGAAGTCGTAGCCGGGTTGCAGCCGCTCCAGCAGCGCGCGCACGGCAATCATGGCTGCCTCGTGATCGCGGACGCCCATGCGGCCAAGCAGGTCGGGGGTGCGCTCGCTGCTCACGGCGTCGAGGGTGAGCGTGATCGTGAGGCGGCCCGGGGCGAAGCCGATCCGCGAGTAGAAACCGATGTTGTCCATCGTGCGCGGCATCGTTTCGAGGCCGATGACCTTCACGCCTTCGCGCGCGAGCCAGGCGATGCCGCGCTCCACGACTTCCTTCCCGAGCCCGGTGCCCTGGTACTCGGTGCGAACGGCGAGGGGACCCATCCAGCCTTCCACGCCGGAGCGATGGACCATGTTGAACGCGGCGATCTCGCCGCGCGCGTCGCGCCAGACCATGGCGCCCTCGGCCGAGTCCTCGATCGCGTAGCGCCACACCTGCGGGTTGAGGTTGGGAACGCGCACCCCGACCATCCCGTCGCGGCGGTAGCGCTCGGTGAACGCATCGCTGAAGACCACGTTCAGCGCACCGATCTCCTCCACGCGCGCCGGGAACGGCCCTTCCACCGGCGGCAGGGAACGCCAGCTGCGCGCGATCGCCATCAGCCCCCCGCGCCGACGGCGGCCAGCAGGTCGCCCGTGTCCGTGTCGGCGTCGAGCTGCGTGACGACGGAGGTGCCCGTCTCCTCGTCGTAGCGCACACTGATCACGCGATCGAGCCCCTCGCGCACCTGCTCGATGTGGGTGATGAGGATGACCTGCTCGAAGCGGTCCTGCAGCCCGCGCAGCAATTCCACGACGTTCTGGCGGCGCGACTCGTCGAGCGAGCCGAACACCTCGTCGAGGATGAGCAGGGAGAAGCTCTGGCCCGCACGCTCGGCGATCATCTGCGAGATGGCGAGTCGCAGGCAGAGGTTGGCCACGTCCTGCTCGCCGCCCGAGATGACGGGCTTCGGGACGCCGTCCTCGAGCACGGTGAGGTTGTAGCTGTCATCCAGCTCGAGCTCGTCGTAGCGCGCATCGGTGAGCTCGGTGAGGAACGCGCTCGCCAGCTCGCTCATCTCCGGACGGAGCTGGACATTGAGGTCGGTGCGCAGGTCCGTATACGCGCGATCGAGCTCGTCGTGCAGCCGCTTCTCGCGTTCCAGCGTCTCGAGCTGCGCCTTTGCGCGCGCGAGCTCGCCGCGCGCCTGCTCGGCGCGTGCGACGGCGGCCTGCGCGGTCGCCGCTTCGCCCTGGGCGCCCACGGCATCCAGCTCCGCCGTGCGGAGCTCCGCGGCGGCGGCGTCGTGGCGCGCACGCAGGTCGGCATAGCTCTGCTCGGAGAAGCTGAGCAGGTCGCGGCGAGCGGCGAGCGCCGCCGCGCGCGCCTGGGCCGCGGCGAGGCCGGCGGCCGCGCGATCGCGCTCGGCCTCGAGCGCGCCCCGACGCTCGAGCTGCGCCGCGAGGCGGGTGGCGCGTGCATCGAGGGGGCGCAGGCGCTCCAGCTCGCGACGCGCAGCCATGTGGCGATCGGCGTCGTAACCGCCCGGGATGGCCTCACGGTCACGACGCACCTGCTCATAGCGCTGCTCCTTGGACTGCAGCTCGCGCGCGAGCTGGCCGAGCTCCTGCACGGCGAGCTGCACCTTGGCGAGGCGCCGCTCGAGGCGCCCGACGTCCTCGAACGTCGCGCGACGGCGTTCGTCGAGCTCGCGGATCTCGACCGGCATCTCGTCGAGCTGCTCGAGGCGCGCCTTGAAGTACCGACCATCGGCGACGAGTGCCTCCAGCTGCTCGTCGAGATGATCCAGCACGGTCCGGTAGTGATCGTGGAGCGGGCGCTCACAGGTGGGACATTGTCCGTCCTCGCCGGTGGCGAGGAGCCGCTCGCGATTCTCGTTCACCTCGGCGTACTGCTGCCGGAGCGCGGTGTGCTTGGTCTCCGCCTCCTGGCGGTCGCGCACCCATTCCGTGCGTCGCGCCTCGAGCTGCCCCTGCACCTGCTCGAGGGCGGCGCGCTTGCGCTCCAGCTCGAGCGTCACTTCCTCCTCCAATGCGGGCGCCGTCTCGATGCGCTCGCGACGCTCGCGAAGCCGGCGCAGCTCGTCGTCGAGGGACCGCTCGGTCTCGAGGAGCGTGCGACGGCGGCCCTCGTCGCTCGCCAGCCGGTCGAGGCGCTGCAGCTCCTCGCTCAGCGCGGCGAGTGGCGCGAGCTCTTCGGCGAGGCGGCGCAGCTCCGCCTCGGCGTTCTGGATCTCGGCGAGCTCGCGGCCCACGCGCTCCGCGTCGCGGGAGTACGACGCGATCTCGCCCTCGACGACGCGCAGCTCGGCCAGCGTCTCCTGCGACTGCTCGCGCTCGCGCTGCGCCGCGAGCCAGCGCGGCACGAGGTCGGCCAGCTGGGCGTTCGCCCGGTCGCGGCGCTCGGTGCTCTGCCGTGCCCGCGCCGCGGCCTCGGCGAGTCGCTTCGACGCGTCCGCATGCATGCGCTCCACGCCGGCCGCATCCGGCATGGCGAGGCGCACGCCCGCCGCCTCGGCGCCGATCATGCGCGACCGCTCGCGCACCAGGCGCTGCGCCACGCGAAGCCGCTCGTAGCCGAGCACGCGCGAGAGGAACTGTGCGCGCTCCGACGGCGCCATCGCCGCCATCACGTCGAGCTCCTTCTGGCCGGTGAAGTACGTGTTGAAGAACTCGTCGCGCGTCATCCCCAGGCGGCGACGCAGCATGTCGCCCACGCCCGTGATGGAGTTCGCGATCGGGGAGCCCGAGCCGTCGAGATACAGCTCGGCATGCGTGAGACCGCGCTCCACGCGGTAGCGATGGCCACCGAGCTCGAAGTCCAGCTCCACCTTCACGCGCGCATTCGGTCCGGCGCGCAGCGAGCGGATCGTCTCCTTCTTGCCGCGCGCGGCGTCCTGGCCGTACAGCGCCCACGCGATGGCCTCGAGGATGGTGGTCTTGCCGGAGCCGTTCGCGCCGATGATTCCGGTGAGCCCGTCCTCGAACGTGATGTACGTGTCGGCGTGCTGGCGGAAGTTGCAGAGGCGGAGGCTGTTGAGCCGCATCTACCCCTCCACGCCGGCAGGCGGCGGCGTCGAGCCGGCCTCGCGCTCCTCGGCGTCGCGCAGATACTTGAGGCCGAGCTGCACGAGGGCATCGCGATCCACGTCGCCGGACACGACGCGCTCGCGCAGCTTGTCGCGCACGAAATCGGCGAGCGAGGGACGCCGGCTCGGCGAGCCGTGGCCCACCGAGCGGATCATCTCCGGCCGGCGCGTGTCGAGGTGGAAGTGCAGCGCGCGCCGTCGGAAGTCGCGCAGCTGCTTGTGGTCGAGCTGGCGCGTGATGTGCCGCGGCAGGTCGCGGACGACGAGCCGCACCACCTTGTCCTCGATCCCGCCCGGGCACGACTCCACCGTGGCGAGGATGCGCTCGTTCACCTCTTCCGTCGTCAGCCCGCGCGCCGAGACGGCGGGCAGGTCCACGAACTCGCGCGTCGGCGCGAGTGGGTGGAAGGTGTGGACGCCGGTGTCGAGGTCATGCTCGATGATCCCCTTCCCCGGCACGCCGGCCATGCCTTCCTCGATCCGCTCGCCCCACGTGTTGGTGGACGTGTAGTCGAGGGAGCCGCTGTAGAACTGGTTCGGCGCGAGGCGACGATACACGTGGTAATGGCCGAGCGCGATGTAATCCCACGCGCCCTCGTTCAGCTCCGCCTGCGGGATCTCCTGGGCCGTGGCCTCACCAGTGGCGGCGTACGGGCTGAGCATCCCCTCCACCTCGCCGTGCAGGAGCAGCACGTTCCGGCGTCGCGTCCCAGCGGGCACCAGCCTGGGCCGCCGATGCTGGTTGTCGGCCACGGCGAGCACGGAAAGATCGAGCGCCGGGAAGTCGAGTGCACGCGGCTCGGCGTCCACCACGTGCACACCGAGCGGCACGAAGAGGCGGAGGATGCACCCCGTCTCCGCGGCGCGTGGCGTGTCGTGGTTGCCCGCCACCATCACCACCTCCGTCTGCGGCAGCGCGGCGCGCAGCCGTGCGAACTGGAGGTAGGCGTGCAGGATGGCCGTGTTGGTCGGCCGCACCTGGTGGAACACGTCTCCGGCGATCAGCACCACCTCCGGTGCGAGCTCGATCACCTTGTCCAGCGCGCGCGTGAACGACTGCGCGACGTCCGCTTCGCGCTGATTGATGCCGCGCGGAGTCAGCCGCTGATACTGGCGGTAGCCGAGGTGGAGGTCGGAGAGGTGGACGAGGCGCAGAACGAGCGGGGTGAGAGTGCGCTAACCGGTTGTCCACGCGAGAGTTGAGCCCTCGCGGCCCTGCTGGAACCTAGCGCTGGATCAGCGCTTGTCCATCGTGCGAAGCCGCTGCGTGACGCGCGTGATGAAGCGCATCGGCGCGCGACCTGTACCGGGTGGCGGCGTGACGACGGAGCGAACGAGCACGGTGACCTGCGAGTCCGTCATCCATCCGCGGCTCCGGTCCAGCTGCATCGTGCCCTTGATGGCGCCAGTGAGCTGGACGCCGTCGCTGGTGCTCGAGGGCTTGATGTCGCCACGCATCGAGACGAAAGCGATCCGGCCACCGTGCGAGAGTGAATCGAGACGGAAGCGTGCGCTCACGTAGCCCAGGCCGCGCGCGCCGAGCGGCCCGCTGGACGGCAGCGGCATCTCGCGTGACCAACTGTCGCCAACGCGCACCGGATACCGGGGGAACACCGCCGGCATCGCCGACATCGCGTCGGCGACGTCGCGTGAGATCGGGCGACCGCCGGCGTCGCGCGCATTCTGCACCGAGCCATCCATGGCAAGCTGCAGGAGCAGGCGCTGGCCGCGCAGCATCCGCTCGGCGGCTGCGAGCTGGTCGGCGCCGCGCACGTCGGACGTGTGCATGTCCGCCGAATCCACGATGGTCAGCACGACGGTGCTCGTGGCCAGCGAGGACTGCACGATGGTGCGCGAGTCGATGACGACCGCCGTGGCAAGGGTCCTGCCGCGTGAGTCGCCGTCCTCGTCTGCACTGCTGACTTCCGTGTGCTGCTCGAGCCGCGTATGCAGCGTGTCGCCAGCGTGCGGATGAATGCGCAGCGAGACGGCCTGGGCGTCGGCTGGTGCAGCGAGCGCGGAGAGGGCCGCGCCGACCGCGAGCAGCCTAGAAGCCGTACGGATCATCCGACGGGACGGCGGGAAGGGGAGCGGGAGCCGCGGCGCGCGTGGCGGTCTTCGGGGCCACGGCGGCGCGAAAGTGCGATGCGAACGCCCGGCGCACGTCCTCCGGCCGCTCGCGAATGACGGCGTTGCGCGCCCGAATGATCTCGTCGTCGCTCGCCAGCTGCACGGTATCCTGCAGCCAGCCAAGGGTCAGCGTGGGATCGAGGGTGCGCAGCGTGCGGAGCACCGCCGTCTCCAGCGGGACCGACGCGGCCGACGGGTAGCGGCTCACGCCGTCGCGGCCGCGCATGACGGCCGGCCTCGGGAAGCGAACGAAGATCGGTTGGGTGAAGTGCGGGTGTCGCACCATCAGTTGTCCCTTCTCCAGCGTGGCGAGCTTGGTCTTGATCGCCGGGCTCAGCACGGCGTACCCCGGCGTGGCCAGCTCGTCGCCGTCCATGCGTCCGTACAGCGCCGTGCCCGAGTTGCCGACGACCCGCCGATGCACCTGCGAGCGGAACTGCTGCGCGGCGAACAGCACGAGCCCCAGGTAGCGCCCGCGCTCGGCGATGTCGAGCAGCATCTTGCGAACGTAGGTCTCCGGCCCGTCGCCCGGCGCGTACTTGTTCAGCTCGTCCACGAACACCACGACGTGCTGCACGCCCAGGTCCCGCTTCTCGAGGTGCTCGCGGAGCTTCGTCACCACGCGGGCGAAGATCAGGTCCTGCGCGTCCTCCTCGAGACCGGCGACGTCGATCACATACACCGTCCGATCCTCGAAGTTGCCGAAGGGCAGGTCGCTGGTGGCGCCGTCGTCGGCGACGAGGCCCTTGCAGCGGAGGGAGATGTTGGAGAGCCGGTTGCGCACCTTGCGGATGGTGGCCACGTGGTGGGTGCGCCAGCTCTGGTCGTCCTTCTTCTCGAGGCCGCGCAGCACGTCGCGGAACCAGACGTCGAGGTCGGCGAACGACGTGACGCTGTGCACGCGCTCGAGCATCGGGTCGCTGAACCGCTTGTCGAGGACGTTCTCCTTGATGAAGTCGATCAGCGCGTCCGCCTTCGCGTCCACGTCGTCCTTGTTGAGCAGCACCTCGGCGTACTGCAGCACCTCGCGCAGCCCCCACGTGAGCGGGGTGACGTTGTCGAGCAGCGCCTCGTTGCTGCGCAGCGTGTTGAGCGACACGCCGTCCGACTTGTACGGCGCGTAGTACCGCACGCGGTCGAACGGCTCGGCGGGAACGCCGCACTTCTCGTAGAGCGCGCGGTCCGCGGCATCGAGGTCGCCGGGCTGGTCGAGGTAGCAGAGGTCCGGCCCCTTCACGTTGAAGCAGACCGCGGCCACGCTGCCCTTCTGCGCCGGGAAGTGGGTGAAGATGGACTGCAGCAGCCACTCCACGGCGCTCGTCTTGGTGGCCAGCCCGGAGACGCCGCTGATGTTGAGGTGCGCCGCCTCGGGACCGATGAGGAAGTCGGCGTCGAGATAGATCGGTGCATCGGTGCCGCCGGCACGATAGACGCCGATCGGGATCCCCGTGCGTGCCCCCTCCTTCAGGTAGCCGTCCATGCGCAGCGCGATGGCGACGTCGGCTTCATCGGCGAGGAAGACGGAGCCCATCGGCACCGGCTGCAGCGGCTCCTCCGGAACGTGACGCAGCACCGCCGCCGTGTAGAGGCGGATCTCGGCGCGGACCGTCGGTTGTACGGCGTCCCCGTCCGGCATGCCATCCATCCCCATCACGTCGTGCAGCGGCGACGCGAGGTCGGTCCAGCTGAACCCCTCGGTGACGATGCCGTAGACCTGCGGCAGCACGCCGTTCACCGCATCGCGGCCGTCCACACGCACGATCGTGCCGATCCCCACTGGCGAGTCGAGCGCGGTCCAGAAGTGGAATTCGTGCGGCGTGTTGGGGCGGCGCTCGGTGGCGACGACCCTTCCCAGCAGAGACGACATCTGTTGCTCCTTGCTGCTCGTGAACCGTGAACCGTTGACCGTGAACCGTCACGGCGCTCGCAGTCACGGTTCACGGTTCACCGTTCACGGTCAGTTGATGGCCCGCAGGTACTCCTCACAGTCCCGCACGCCGTACACCATCTTGTCCCACCGGGCGTCGGGGAGGGCGAGCGGTGACGCCTCGGCGAGGATCCAGCGCGACACCTCGTCGGCGCGGGCGCCGATGCGATCGAAGTCTTCCGGCGGCGGATATGCGATCTCGACGCGCACGAGGCCCCACATGGGATCGTGGCCGCGCGGGTCGCGCAGTCGCAGGTACCAGCTCGCCACCGTGGTGCGGCGCGGCGACGTGATGCGGAAGACGCTCGATCGCTCACGCGGACAGAGGTTCAGCACGGCGGCGAGGGCCTCCCCTTCCGCGTAGAGCGTGCGATGGCTCTTCACCACGCCAACCGTGCACGACGACACCGCCACTTTCTCGCTCCCGCTGATGCCGCCGTCGATGAACAGCGGATCGTGCTCCATGTTGCACCAGCGTTCGGCCAGCTGCTGCTCGAGCTCCTCGCGGTGCGCCTGCACGCGGTGCACCGCGGCATCACGGAGGGCGAAGGGATGCGGCGCGAGCTCGGCCGCGTCGTCGGTGATGTCCACCAGCTGCGCGCCGTAGGCAACGTGCAGCGTCTCCCAGGTGGCAGGCGAGACGAGCCGCCGCGCCCCGTACAGCCGGGTCTGGACGAGTGGCTGATGCCAGGTGTGCATGCGGCGATTGCGCCTCTCGCGCACCACCGCTGCCACGCGGCCCAGGATCAGGGGGACGCCCGCACCCAGGTAGCTCACCAGCTCGCTCCGCTGGGTGCCATCGAGGAAGGCGCGAAATCCTACCGTGGGGGGGTCGAAGACGCGTCGTGCGCGGAGGGGTCCGCCTTCGAGCACGGTTGCGCTGATGAGCCGCGGGGCGTCGTTACCCTGGCCAGCGATCTCGAGCGTGCTCTCGCCCATCGCCGCCGGCCGCGCCTCGGGCAGCAAAGTGGCCAGCTGGCGCTGGACCGTACGGACGCTCAAAGCAGGGCTGCCCATCTCACTCGTATGCACCACACTCTCCGCCGCACGCGCCCCCTGAACGTCGCCCCTCGCGGCTCGCGCCGTCACGCCGAGCGCGGGCTACGGGCGATCTTCGGGGGAATGATCGTCGCGACCATCCTAACCGCCGCGGTCGCCTGTGACAAGCAAGCACAGGGTGAGCCAATCGATGTCCCATCGCCGCCGCAGACGAGCCTGGCTGGCAAGCCGACGGTGCTGTTCCAGCTGTTCGGTGATCCCGCCGATCCGCGCCTGCTCCCGGTGGCGATCATGGGCCACGGGCGGCTGACGCCCATCACGCTCGACGGCAGCGGCTGGCGGACCTTCGACAAGCTCTACTTCAAGCCTGGGGCCCGGATGACTGTCTACCGCGACGGCACGCCGATGACGGTGGCGGTAGTTCAGCGCGGGATGTGGGCCGACGGCCCTCCGCTCTATGCACTCCCCGGCTGCCGCACGCCACGACCGATGGCGGCGGTCAAGCTGGATTCGGTACCCGGCGAGATGACCTCGCTCGACCTGATCGGCACGAGCGACCCCGTACCGCCGGCGACTCGCCCGGTTCTCATCGCAGCCGACCAGGACAGCGCCCGAGCATTCGCCGAGCGCGTCGCCAGCCGGGCGGCGCTCCTGCCCGCCGCCCGGGCGGAAATGGACTTGAGCGTGAGAGCCATGCACACCGGGACGACCGGGATGCCGACGTTGATGGCCACCTTCCTCGAGAAGCCTTCGTCCGCCGGCCTCCGTCCTCGGCAGGTGTTCGCGCTCGGGGATTCTTCGGCCGCCGGGTACGAAGTGACTTTCTACCACGCGCCCCGCGACTCGACTCCGGAGTTCCGTCGCCTGGTGGATCACCTGGACCTCACCGGCGACGGCGTGGACGAGGTGGTGCTGGAGGGGTGGACGTCGGGAGCGGACAGCTACCCGATCGTGCTCAAGTACATCAATGGCCGCTGGCACGAGCTGGCGCGCGGCGCGGGAAGCTGGTGCGCCGATGCGCCGCGACACGAGTCGCCCTTACACGTCAGCGGGATCCCCGGCGTGCACTGAGCGGGTGGTCACTCGACACCGATGTCCCATGCCTGCTGAAGGTCCTTCTTCGAGTAGGCGCGGAACGCGGTGAGCGTCTGGGTGCGTTGCAGCCCGGGCACCTTGGGGAATGCTTCCGTTACCACGCGGGCGATCTGGTCGTACTCGGCCACGCGCACGATGGCGACGAGGTCCCAGTCGCCGCTCACCGAGTAGACCTCGGTGACTCCCTCGATGTCGGCGAGGTACTGGGCCGTGGTGGGGACGGACGACGGCTCGGCACGAATGAGGACGATGGTGGTGATCACGGCGGGGTAGGCACGGGAAAGGGAGGCACGTTCAGGAGCCAGAGACCGGCCAGGCGATCCTGGCGGTCCACGTCGACCAGCAGGTCGCTGCCCAGGCGGATGGAGCGCGCCTCGCGCCGGTCCCCGATTCGAAAATAGACCACTCGCTCCGCATCGTCTGCCTCGGCGCGCATCGGCGCCTCCACTTCGAGCGTCGTGGGAGCGGGGCCGGATCCGCCGCGCAGGGGAACCACCACACTGGCGGTCTCAGGAGCGGCGGGGGCGGCAAGGGCGGAGTTGCGGTGAACGTCCGGCCAGAGGGCGACCTCGACGCCCACGATGCGGCCCCCACGAAGGTCCAGCACCAGCCACGATCCATCCGACCCTTCGATCTCGACGGAGGCCGACCGCTCTCCGGCGCGACCGCGCGAAGCGAGAGTCGCCGTGAAGATGTCGGTGTCGGCATCCCAGCGATAGTGTACGGCTGGTGGCGCTTCGGTGACGGGCTGCAGCTCGACGGCGATGGTCATGGGTCAGCTCCGCGAGTGGAGAGACGAACATAGCGCGTTTGGGGCGAGATGCATCGTCGTTCTGGCGCGGGGAGGGGCGGAAGGAGGGACGGTCGGACGGTCAGGAGGCTCATGGACCATCGACCATGGACCACAGACCATGGACCACAAACCATGGACCACAGACCATGGACCCTCAGCCATCAGACCATTCCCGCCCTTCCCACCTCCGACCTTCAGACCTTCTCCCTCCCCCGCTACCTTCCGTATTCGTTGACAATTGGTCAGAACCGGAGCGGGGGTTTGCTGTGGAGAGTGAAGCGAAGGAGCCGGCTGGCGTGAGCCGCAGCCAGAACGCCGTGCACGTGATGCCGTGGGATTGGGCTGCCGCCGAGCCGGTGCTCGCCACGCTGCTGGACCGGATCGACGGATCTCGCGCCGAGCCGCAGCTGCTGGTCATCACTGCGGACGCAGAGAATGCGGCGATGGCAGCCGCAGCCATCGTCCGCTTGTCTGGCGACCGTGACGTGCGCGTCGTCGCCGCGACGGCGAGCCCGCGTGCCGCCCGGCTGCTGCGCCAGTTTCCGGCCCAGGTCATCACGGGTGCGCCCGCCGAGCTGGTCGCGCTCCTGCAGGGCTCCGCGCTCAAGCCGGAGAGTGTGCGCGGCGTCCTGTTCGCCTGGCTGGACACCATCCTCGGCACGCCGGACGCCCAACCGCTCGAGAATCTGCTTGGCGAGCTTCCGAAGGAAGGCGCTCGGGTCGTGCTCGCCACGGAGACCACGCCGGAGCTCGAGGCGCTGGTGGAGCGCTACGCACGCCGCGCGCGCCGCGTCGCCGAGCCGGCCGCAGCCGCGGACGTTGCGCCCTTGTCCGCCGGCTACGTGACCGTGAGCGACGCCTCGCGGCTCGTTACCCTGCGTCGGCTGCTCGACGCGCTCGACATGCCGCGCGCGGTGCTCTACGCGCGCGATGCGATGCTGCGCGAGCAGGCAGCCGCCGTGGTCCGTTCGCTTGGCTATCCGGCAGACGCGCTCCGCGTGGTGGGTGAGGCGTCCGGCGACTCCTCCGATCCGCTCGTGCTCATCGAGCTGCCAGGATCGCGCGAGGAGCTGCGCCGGCTGGTGGGCTCGACGTCACGACCGATTCACGCGCTGGTACTGCCGTCCCAGGTCGGGAGCCTGCGCGCGCTGCTGGGTGGTGGTGCCGTCACGCCGATCACGCTGCTCGACGCGGCCGAACGGGCGCGCGGTCGCGAGGCCGCCCTTCGCGCATCACTTCGCGACGTGCTCACCTCGGGCGAGCTGCGCCGCGAGGTGCTGGCGCTGGAACCGTTGCTCAGCGACTTCGACGCAATCGAGGTGGCGGCCGCGGCGCTCCGCCTGCTGGAGCAGCAGCGTCCGGTCCGTGCGGCGGCAACGGCAAGTGTGCAGCCGATGCAGCGCCTGTTCGTGAACCTGGGCGAGAAGGATGGCGTCCGCACCCAGGAGATCGTGAACGCGATCACGACCGAGGCCGGGATCCCCGGCTCGCAGGTGGGCAAGGTGGAGGTGCGCGACACGCACTCCCTGGTGGAGGTGGCCGCGTCCGTGGCGGCGCTCGTGGCCGACAAGCTGACCGGCAGCGTGGTGCGCGGCCGACGCGTGCAGGCACGCGTGGACGCACCACGGGACGCGCGCGAAGGGCGACCGATGCGCGACGCCGGACCGCGAGGTGCCGGACCACGCGGCGCAGCGCCGCGCGGTGGCGCGCCACGTGGCGACAGGCCGGTGCGCAGCGGGCCGCCGAGGGGCGCACCGCGCGGCGACCGACCCGACCGCCCGGCACGTTCATTCGACAAGCCGCCGCGGAAGTTCGACCGCGGCGGCGCCGCCGGTCGCCCACCCCGCCCGCGCCGCGACGACGCATGATCGGGGACATGTACCCCGCCGGCGAGGGCGGGTGGATCGAGGTCGTGTGCGGCGTGATGTTCAGCGGCAAGAGCGAGGAGCTCATCCGCCGCGTGCGCCGCGCGCTGATCGCACGCAAGAAAGTCCAGGTATTCAAGTCGCACCTCGACGAGCGGTACGCGGGGCTCTACCACGTCTCGAGCCATGACGGACGCACGGTGGAGGCGGTACCCGTGGACTCGCCGGAGCAGATCGCGCGCGAGGTGCGGCCGGACACGCAGGTGGTGGCGATCGACGAGGCGCAGTTCCTCCCGGTTGGCATCGTGGAGCTGGCCACCGCGCTCGCCGCAAGCGGGCGGCGCGTGATCCTCGCCGGCACCGATACCGATTTCCGCGGAGAGCCGTTCGGCCCGATGCCCCAGCTACTGGCCGTGGCCGAGCTGGTAGACAAGCTCCACGCGATCTGCGTGGTGTGCGGCAACGCCGCGAGCCGCAACCAGCGCCTCATCGACGGCAAGCCGGCGCGCTACGACTCGCCGACGATCATGGTGGGCGGCAACGAGAGCTACGAGGCACGCTGCCGGAGCTGCCACGCGGTGCCGAGAAAGGACGAGGGACAGGGGCGGCTGCTTTGATGGTCAACTGCAACTGAAGCACTTCGTAGCTGGTACCTCGAATCGGGACCGACATCCGGAGCCTCTCCAATGCACCGACACGTCTCGGCGGCACAGCGTGCCCTGCGACGAGTGTTACGGGACATTGGAGGCGCCTGACGCCAGGTCCTGATACGGAATGCGTGGTACGAAGTACTTCAGTTGTTTTTTCTTGCCCTCCCGCCTCGATTACCCCTACCTTGCCGGTCGTCACTTCACCGGAACCCATCCCGTGCTCCTCGTCGGCCTCACCGGCAACATCGGCAGCGGCAAGTCGACCGTCGCGCAGCTCTTCAGCGAGCGAGGTGCGACGATCATCGACGCGGACGTGCTCTCGCGCCGCGCCGTGGAGACCGGAACGCCGGCCTTCCGGTCCATCGTCGAGCGGTGGGGAACGTCGATCCTGGGTGCCGACGGCGGCATCGACCGCGGCGCGCTGCGCCGCATCGTGTTCAGTGATGCCGCGCAGCTCGAGCAGCTGAACCGGATCGTCCATCCGGCGGTGGATCGGATGCGTGTCGCGCTCGTCGAGCAGGCGCGGCAGCGCGGCGACCGGATCGTCGTCTGCGACATTCCGCTCCTGTTCGAGAAGAAGATGACGGGCAAGTTCGACCGCATCGTACTGGTCGATGCGCCACGTCCGGTTCGCCTGGAGCGACTCGTGCGCGAGCGCAGCCTGCGCGAGACGGAAGCGATGGCCATGATCGTCGCGCAGATGCCGGCGGAGCTGAAGCGGGCGCGCGCCGATTTCGTCATCGACAACGACGACACCCTCGCGGCTCTCGACCGGCGGGTCGCCGAGGTGTGGTCAGCGCTCCTGCAGGCGGCCGAGTCCGGGGAGACGGCGAGCGTCCACTGATGCGCTCCACGCTTGAACTGAGTGTGTGGGGCCGATAGACTGCGCTCACCTGAACCCTCATCCGCTGGAGCGCGCCGTGTCCGACATCCCGAAGGACCTCCTGTATACCGAGGACCACGAGTACCTCAAGCCGGCCGGCGAGCCGGGTGTCGTGTACATCGGGGTGACCGACTACGCGCAGGGAGAGCTCGGCGACATCGTCTTCGTCGAGCTGCCCAAGGTCGGCGCGAAGTTCGGCAAGCACGACGTCTTCGGCACCATCGAGGCCGTGAAGGCCGTGTCCGAGCTGTTCGCCCCGGTGGGCGGTGAGGTGCTCGAGGTGAACACCCGCCTCGACAGCGAGCCCGCGCTCGTGAACAGCGACCCGTACGGCGACGGCTGGATGATCAAGCTCCGGCTCGCGAACGAGGGCGAGAAGGCGGGGCTGATGGATGCGGCGGCATACGAGAAGAAGCTGGGATAGGGTCGGACCCGCGCGGCTGCGCCGCGCTCGTCTGACGGTCTGACCCGCTCGGGCGGCTGCGCCGCCCTGCTCGTCTGACAGAAACGGCACACCGGTCTCAGTCCGGTGTGCCGTTGCCGTTTCGGTCCGACGAAGAGCGGCGCAACGCGCCGCGAATGCGTCCGACGAGCAGCCGGCGGCGCAGCCGCCGGCGAGCGGGTCAGACCATCAGACGTTGTCCTCCGCATACGCGTCCGTCGGCAGGCACGAACACACCAGGTGCCTGTCCCCGTACGCGCTCTCGATGCGCGCGACCGTCGGCCAGAACTTCCGCTCCCGCGTCCAGGGTGCGGGGAATGCCGCCTCCTCGCGCCCGTACGGATGCGTCCACGTATCGCTCACCACGGCGCGCATGGTGTGCGGGGCGTTCTTGAGCAGGTTGTCCTCGCGGCTCGCGACTCCCTTCTCGATCGCGCCCACCTCCTCGCGGATCGCGATCAGGGCATCGCAGAAGCGGTCCAGCTCCGCCTTCGGCTCGCTCTCCGTCGGCTCGATCATCAGCGTGCCGGCCACCGGGAAGCTCACCGTCGGCGCGTGGAAGCCGTAGTCCATCAGCCGCTTGGTGATGTCCTCCACCTCCACGCCGGCGCTCGCCTTGAGCCCGCGCGGATCCACGATGCACTCGTGCGCCACGCGCCCGTTCGCGCCCTTGTACAGGACCGGATAGTAGGGGTCCAGCCGCGCCGCGATGTAGTTGGCGTTCAGGATCGCCACCTTGGTCGCGAAGGTCAGCCCCTCCCCGCCCATCATGTCGATGTACATCATCGAGATCGGCAGGATGCTCGCGCTTCCCCACGGCGCCGCGCTCACCGCACCCGTCGCTTCCGCACCGCCGGTGGGCACGATCGGGTTGCCCGGCAGGAAGGGCGCGAGCTGCTTCGCCACGCCGATCGGACCCATGCCCGGTCCGCCGCCGCCGTGCGGGATGCAGAAGGTCTTGTGCAGGTTCAGGTGACACACGTCGGCGCCGATGTCGCCCGGGCGACAGAGGCCGACCATCGCGTTCATGTTCGCGCCGTCCATGTACACCTGCCCGCCGTTGGCGTGCACGATGTCGCAGATCTCGCGGATGCTCTCCTCGAACACGCCGTGCGTGCTGGGATACGTCACCATCAGCGCCGCGAGCCTGTCCCGGTTCGCCTCGGCCTTCGCCTTGAGGTCGGCGACGTCGATGTTGCCGTTCGCGTCCGTCTTCGTGACGACGACGGTCATGCCGGCCATCGCCGCACTCGCCGGGTTGGTGCCGTGCGCGCTCTGCGGAATCAGGCACACCGTGCGGTGCGCCTCGCCGCGGGACTGGTGATATGCCGCAATCGTGAGCAGCCCGGCATACTCGCCCTGTGAGCCGGCATTCGGCTGCAGCGACACCGCCGCGAAGCCGGTGATCTCCGCCAGCGCCGCCTCGAGGTTCCGGAACAGCTCCTGGTAGCCCTGCGCCTGCTCCACCGGCGCGAAGGGATGGATCCTCCCGAACTCCGGCCAGGTGATCGGGATCATCTCCGCCGTGGCGTTGAGCTTCATCGTGCAGCTGCCGAGCGGGATCATCGAGTGCGTGAGCGAGAGGTCGCGCGACTCGAGCGTCCGCATGTAGCGAAGCATCTCCGTCTCGGAGTGATGCGTGTTGAACACCGGGTGCGTGAGGAACTCGCTCGTCCGCGCGAACCGCTCGTCGAACCGCTCGTCCACGTCGGCGGCGAGGCCGCTCGTCTCCGGGGCCGGACGGCCGCCGGCGAACACGCTGAGCAGGAGCTGCACGTCGTCGTCGGTCACCGTCTCGTCGAGGGCGACGATGACACGGCTGTCACCAGCCCGGCGGAGGTTGATCCCGCGCGCGAGCGCGTCGGCGATCACCGCGTCCGCCGTTCCCTCGCCGAGCTCCACGCACAGCGTGTCGAACCAGACGTCGTGGGCCAGGGTGTGGCCGAGCTGCTCCAGGCCGGCAGCGAGGACCGCCGCGTGCCGGTGGATGCGCCGCGCGATCGCGGTGAGCCCCTGCGGCCCGTGCCACACGGCGTACATGCCGGCGATCACCGCCAGCAGCACCTGCGCCGTGCACACGTTGCTCGTCGCCTTCTCGCGGCGGATGTGCTGCTCGCGCGTCTGGAGCGCCATGCGAAGCGCCGGCCGTCCGCTCGCGTCGCGGCTCACGCCGATGATGCGCCCGGGGAGCATGCGCTTGAACTCGTCCTTCGTGGCGAAGAACGCGGCGTGGGGCCCACCGTAGCCGAGCGGTACGCCGAAGCGCTGCGAGTTGCCGACGCAAACGTCGGCGCCCCATTCGCCCGGCGGCGTGACCAGGACGAGGCTCATCAGGTCGGCCGCTGCGACGAGCAGTCCCCCGACAGCGTGCACACGCTCGGCGACCTCGCGGTAGTCGAGGACGGCGCCGTCCGTGGTCGGGTACTGGACCAGCGCCCCGAAGATCTCCTGGCCGAAGCTCACCGTCATCGCATCGCCGACGACGATCTCGATGCCGCGAGCGTGCGCTCGCGTCTTCACCACGTCGATCGTCTGCGGGTGGCACGCAGCATCCACGAAGAAGGTGTTCTTTCCCTCCTTCGCGCGCGCCTGCGACGCCATGAACATCGCTTCCGCCGCCGCCGTCCCTTCGTCGAGCAGCGAGGCGTTGGCGATCTCGAGCCCGGTCAGGTCGATGATCATCGTCTGGAAGTTCAGCAGCGCTTCCAGGCGCCCCTGCGCGATCTCCGCCTGGTAGGGCGTGTACGCCGTGTACCAGCCGGGATTCTCCAGGATGTTCCGCTGGATGACCGGCGGCGTGTACGTGTCGGCGTAGCCGTAGCCGAGGAAGGAGCGACAGATCCTGTTGCGGCTCGCAATGCGCCGCATGTTGGCGAGCGCGTCGTGCTCGCTCCAGCCGCGGTGGATGTCGAGCGGCCGGCTCATGCGGATGCCGCGGGGAATCGTCGCGTCGATCAGCTCGTCGAGGCTGCCATAGCCCACGAGCTCGAGCATTTGCTGAATCTCGCCCTCGCTGGGGCCCACGTGCCTGGGCACGAAGCTGTCGGCGCCGGTGTCGGGCGTGATGCGGATCGTCGTCGTCATGTGTCTCGAGCGCCGCGAGGCGCTGGCAGGTTCGCGATCGGTTAGGTGGGCGAATGCCCCTGGCGATATCTTCCGGGCGACGCAGTCGTTCGCGCGCCTGCATGGAAGATAGCGACCCTTCCCTCCCGTGACCCGCTCGCCGTCGGCGGCGTCCTCACGGAGCGACCCGTGACGCGCCACCCCTGCCCCGCACCGCCATGAACCAGCCCACACGTCCGCCGCGCGCCCATTTCCGCTGGCTCCCGCTCGCCCTTGCCGCCGCCGTCATGTCGGCCTGCACGGGCTCCGAGCCTTCTGCCAGCGCCACCGGAGACGTCGGGGGCACGGTCGTGATCTCCCTCGGGGGCGAGGTGGGCACCCTCCTGCCCGGGCTCGTGGTCTCGATGACCGACCGGCAGGTGACCGACCTGCTCTACGACCGCCTGGCCGAGATCGGCGACGACCTCAACACCATTGGTGACGAGGGGTTCACGCCGCGCCTGGCGGAGCGGTGGGAATGGGCACCGGATTCGATGTCCATCACCTTCCACCTGAACCCGAAGGCGAAGTGGCACGACGGGCAACCCGTGCGCGCGAGCGACGTGCGCTACAGCCTGAACCTGATCAAGGATCCGGCCTTCGGCTCGCCCGCCGCCGTGTACGTGACGAACATCGACAGCATTTCCGTCAGGGATTCGCTGACCGCCGTCGCCTGGTTCAAGCATCACACGCCCGAGGAATTCTACGACCTGGTGTATCAGGTGGTCGTCATGCCGGAGCACGTCCTGGGGAACACGCCGGCGGCCCAGCTCAAGACGGCCGACGTCGCCCGAAAGGGCATCGGGTCCGGCCGCTTCCGGCTCGCGCGCTGGGAGCCGGGCCAGCGCCTCGAGCTCGTTGCCGACACGGCCAACTATCGCGGACGCGCCAAGCTCGATCGCGTGGTGTTCGCCTTCTCGCCGGATTTCAACTCCGCCGTGACGCGCTTCTTCGCCGGCGACGCCGACATCTTCGACCAGCTCCGGCCGGAGAACATCGCCAGGATCGCCGGTGACACGGTGCGCCACGCCGTGCGGTACCCGAACCTCCAGTACGCGACGCTGGCGTTCAATCTCGTCGACCCGAAGCAGCCGACGCGTCCACATCCCATCTTCGGCGAGCGCGCCGTGCGTCGCGCGCTCACCATGGCCATCGACCGCGCCGCCATGGCGCGCAACGCCTTCGACACCCTCGGCATGCCGCTGCACGGGCCCTTCCCGAGCGGCATGGCCGTCGCCGACACGACCCTCCCGCAGATCCCCTACGACACCGCGGCTGCCCGCGCGCTGCTCGACTCGGCAGGATGGCTCGCCGGCCCGGACGGCATCCGCGTGAAGAATGGCCGACGCCTCGCCTTCGGCATCTCCAGCCCCGTTTCGAGCGCCACGCGCCACCAGTATGCCGTGCTGCTCCAGGCCGCGCTGCGCAAGGTGGGAGCCGACGTGCGGCTCGAGGAGACCGATTTCTCGACGTACGTGGCGAGGCAGAACACGCACGCGTTCGACACCGAGCTCACCCTCTTCGGCACCGACCCCAGCGTGTCCGGGTTCAAGCAGACCTGGTCCACCGCCGGTATCGCGAAGGACGGCTCGAACTTCGCCGCGTACTCCAATCCGGTGGTGGATGCGCTGCTCGACAGCGCGAACACGACCTTCGATCCCGCGCGCGCGCGCGCATACGCGCGTCGCGCATTCGAGACGATCATCGAGGATGCGCCGGCCGTGTGGCTGTACCAGCCACCTACCGTCATGGGCCTCGCGCGCCGCATCAGGACGCAGCCCATGCGCGCGGACGAGTACTGGGCACACATGGCCGACTGGTCGATCCCGGCGGATCAGCGGATCGCGCGCGACAGGATCGGCCTGCGTCCCCTCCCCTGACCCGTGCGGAGGTATCTCGCCGGTCGGCTGCTCCAGGCGGTGGGCGTCGTGTTCATGGTCACGACGCTCACCTTCGTGCTCGTGCACCTCGCGCCCGGCGATCCCATCGCCGCCGCACTCGACCGTCCCGGCGTAACCGAGGCCGTCCGCCAGCAATGGCGACAGAGTTTCGGCCTCGACAGGCCACTCGGCGAGCAGTACGTGCGCTGGCTCGCCAACGCCGCGCGTGGTGAGCTGGGCTGGTCGTTCTCGTATCGCCGACCGGTGCGCGACGTGCTCATGGACACGCTGCCGCGCACGATGCTGCTGGCCGGCCTCTCCCTCGCGCTCAGCTTCCTCCTCGGCATCGTCGTCGGCGTGCTGCAGGCCGAGCGACCCGGCGGCGCGCGTGACCGCTGGCTGGGCCGCGTGCTGCTGCTGCTCTACTCGGTGCCCGATTTCTGGCTGGCGCTCGTCGCGCTCCTGGCCTTCGCCTACTGGCTCCCGATCTTTCCCGCCGGCGGCATCGTGGATCCGGTGATGCACGATTACCTGCCGGCGGGCGGGCGCTTCGCCGACCGCCTGAAGCACCTCGTGCTCCCCGTGGTCACCCTGACGCTCCTCGCCGCGGCGTCCATCGCGCGCTACCAGCGGTCGGCGCTGCTGGAGGTGCTGCCGAGCGACTGGATGCGCACGGCGCTCGCGAAGGGGCTGAGTTGGCGCGACGCGGTGCGGCGGCACGCCGTCCGCAATGCGCTGCTCCCCACCATCACTCTCGCCGGCTTGTGGCTGCCCGCCCTCGCCGCCGGCGCGGTCTTCATCGAGAAGGTGTTCTCGTGGCCCGGGATGGGACTGGCCACGGTCAACGCCATCGGCGCGCGCGACTACCCGCTCGTCACCGCTGGCGTGCTCGCGATCAGCGTGCTCGTCGTGATCGGCGCCCTGCTCGCCGACCTCGCCGTCGCACTCGTGGACCCGCGCATCCGGCTCAGCTGATGCCGGCGTCGGGTCACGGACAATCGTTCGGCGCCCTCCTGCTCGCCCGCACGCTGCGCGACGCCCGCTCACGTGTCGCACTCGTCGTGCTCGCGCTCGTGGTGCTCGCGGCCGTCTTCGCTCCGCTGCTCACCCCGTATGATCCCGCGGCGCAGCTCGACATCGTGCGCCTCCGCAGCCTCGCGCCATCGCTCGCACATCCCCTCGGCACCGATCCGTACAGCCGCGACGTCCTCTCGCGCGTCCTCTTCGGCGCGCGCGTGTCGCTCTCCATCGCCTTCGCCGCCGTCGCGCTTTCCATCAGCTTCGGCATCCTGGTCGGGGTGACCGCCGGCTACGTGGGCGGCACGATGGACGCCGTGCTCATGCGCTTCGTGGATGCGGCGCTCGCCATTCCACGACTGCTGCTCATCATCGCGGTCGTCGCATTGTGGGGGAGCGTGAGCGTGGTCACCCTCACCGTGCTCATCGCCGGCGTCGGCTGGTTCGCGGTGAGCCGGCTCGTACGCGCCGAGACGCTCGCCGTGCGCGACCGCGACTACGTCGTGGCCGCCCGCGCCCTCGGCACGCCGCCGTGGCGCATCGTGCTGCGGCACGTGCTGCCGAACGCCGTCGGTCCGGGACTGGTGGCCGCCACGCTCGCCGTCGGCAACGTCATCCTGCTCGAGGCGGGGCTGTCGTACCTCGGCATCGGCGTGCGTCCCCCCACCGCGTCGTGGGGGAGCATCATCCAGGACGGCGCGGAACGTGTATCGGACCTGTGGTGGCTCACCGTGTTCCCCGGGCTCGCGATCGTGGTCACCGTGTTCGCCTGCAATGCGCTCGGTGATGCCTTGCGGGATGCGCTGGACCCACGGCAGCTTCCCCTGACCGTCTCGGAAGACATCGTCCATCGGCCATGACCGAACCACTGCTCGAGATCGAAGACCTCCACACCTTCTTCTACACCGACACCGGCGTGGCCCGGGCGGTGGACGGCGTCTCGTTCCGCGTGAACGCGGGCGAGACCGTGGGCGTGGTCGGCGAATCAGGCTGCGGAAAGAGCGTCACCGCGCTCTCCATCCTTCGCCTCGTGCGTCCCCCGGGCCGCATCGAACCCGGCTCGCACATCTGCTTCGAGGGCAAGGACCTCATGGCGCTGGACGAGCACGCGATGCAGAAGGTGCGCGGCAACCGCATCGCCATGGTGTTCCAGGAGCCGATGACGGCGCTCAACCCCGTGTTCACCGTCGGCGACCAGATCGCCGAAGTCGCGCGCATCCACGCCGGCATGTCGAAGCGCGACGCGTGGGCAAAGGCGGTGGAGATGCTGAAGCTTGTCGGCATCCCCGCCCCGGAGCAGCGCGCGGGCGAGTACCCGCACCAGCTCTCCGGCGGCATGCGCCAGCGCGTGGTCATCGCCATGGCGCTCGTCATGAACCCGGCCCTCGTGATCGCCGACGAGCCCACCACGGCACTCGACGTCACCATCCAGGCGCAGATTCTCGAGCTGATGGCGGACCTCTCGCGCCGGCTCGGCACGTCGGTGCTGCTCATCACGCACGACCTCGGCGTGGTGGCCGAGAACTGCGCGCGCGTGATCGTGATGTACGCCGGCGAGGTGGTCGAGGAGGCGACGACCGCCACGCTGTTCGACGCCGCGCACCACCCCTACACCGAGGGGCTGCTCGGTGCGATGCCGCGCGTGGGCGGCGAGGCCGAACGACTGGCGACGATCCCGGGCACGGTGCCTCCGCCCACGGCATGGCCCGCCGGCTGCCGCTTTCACGACCGCTGTCCGTACGCGTGGGAGCGCTGCGCACGCGAGCACCCGCCACTATACAAGATCGGCGGCGGCCATGTGTCGCGCTGCCACCTGGCGGAGGAACCCGAGCATCGCGCGCATCCGCACGCGCCCATCGCCGCGGAGCTGGGCGCGGCATGACGACGCCGACCACCCTCGCACCCCCGCGCACGCGCGAGACCCGCGGGGCGCTCCTCTCGGTGCGCGACCTCGTGAAGCACTTCCCCATCCGGCACGGCGTGTTCGGCCGCGAGACAGGACAGGTGCGCGCCGTCGACGGCGTCTCCTTCGACGTGGCCCCCGGGGAGACGCTCGCCCTCGTCGGTGAATCGGGCTGTGGCAAGTCCACCACCGGCCGCGCCGTGCTCCGGCTCATCGAGCCAACCGCTGGCAGCGTGCACTTCGCCGGCGACGACGTGCTCGCCCTCGGCGCTCGCGAGTTGCGCGCCCTGCGCCGCCAGATGCAGATCGTCTTCCAGGATCCCTTCTCGTCGCTCAACCCGCGCATGACCATCGGCGCGATCGTGCGCGAGGGGCTCACCATCCATCATCTCGCCGAGGGCGCCGCGGCCGATGCACGCGTGCGGCAGCTGCTCGAGGAGGTGGGGCTGCGTCCCGAGTACGCGAGCCGGTACCCGCACGAGTTCTCCGGCGGCCAGCGCCAGCGCGTGGGGATCGCGCGCGCGCTGTCGGTGGAACCGAAGTTCATCGTCTGCGACGAGCCGGTGAGCGCGCTCGACGTGAGCGTCCAGGCGCAGGTGGTGAACCTGCTGCAGGACCTGCAACGCGACCGCGGGCTCGCCTACCTGTTCATCGCCCACGACCTCTCGGTCGTCGAGCACATCGCCGATCGGGTGGCCGTCATGTACCTCGGCCACATCGTGGAGCTCGCGAGCGTGGATGCGTTGTACGCTCATCCCATCATGCCGTACACGCAGGCGCTCCTCTCCGCCGTACCGGCCCCCGAGCCCGGCGTGAAGCGCGAGCGCATCCTCCTCACCGGCGACGTGCCCTCGCCGGCAAATCCGCCGAGCGGCTGCGTCTTCCATCCGCGCTGCCAGCACCCGGCGAAGGATGCGGCGTGCAGCGTCATCGTGCCGCCGCTCGAGGAGAAGGCACCCGGGCACTGGGCCGCGTGTATCAAGCAGCCACCCAGCAGCGTGACGTGGGACGAGCAGCGCGCTGCGGGGGGAACGACGCCACCCGAATTCTTCCTGCCGCGCGCTGCGCTGCACCGCGCCGCTCAATCACCCACCACTCCACCACCTGCCGCATGACCCACGTCAATCCCTCCACCGGCCCTGCGGCGACCACGTACGACGTGCCGCCGAACCAGGCCATGGACGACCGCCGGTTCCTGGGACACCCGCGTGGGCTCGGTCTGCTGTTCCTCGTCGAGATGTGGGAGCGCTTCTCGTACTACGGGATGCGCGCCCTGCTCGTGCTGTACCTGGTGAATGCGATGCGCTGGGATCCGGCGCGTGCTTCCCTGCTCTACGGCGCGTATACGGGCTCCGTGTACCTCACGCCCGTCTTCGGCGGGTGGCTCGCCGATCGCATCCTCGGCACGCGCCGGTCGCTCGTCATCGGTGGACTGGTCATCGCGCTCGGCCACTTCCTGATGGCGTTCGGTCCGTCGCCGGTCGCCGCCGGCGCCCCCTCGCCCGCCACGGCGGCGATGCTCCCCTTCTACATCGGCCTCATCTGCGTGGTGATCGGTACCGGCTTCTTCAAGCCGAACGTGTCCACGATGGTCGGCCAGCTGTACAACCCCGGCGACGATCGCCGCGATGCCGGCTTCACGATCTTCTACATGGGGATCAACACCGGCGCCTTCATCGCACCGTTCATCTGCGGCTGGCTCGGTGAACGTGTGGGGTGGGACTATGGCTTCGGCGCCGCGGGCGTCGGCATGCTCATCGGACTGCTGATCTACCTGTACTATCGCGAGCGGATCATCCCGGGCATCGGGCTTCCGCCTGGCGCGCATGGGCACGCCGCGCGTGCCGTCGATGCCCCTGTGGCGCGCGCTGCCGAGGCGCTCGGGCAGCCGCAGAAGGCCGATCGCTCCCCCAACGGGACGATCCACGCCGCGGTGGGTGCCATCGTCGGTGCCGTGCTCGCCTTGTTCGGTGTGCACTGGCATGTGGAGCTCTCGAACGTGCTCGGCATCCTCATGGCCGCTGCGGCCGGAGCGGTGCTTTTCATCGGCATCCTCGGCACGCGGGGGGACGAACGACGGCGCATGATCGCGCTGTTCATCGTCGTCACCTTCGGCATGTTCTTCTGGCTGGCCTTCGAGCAGGCCGGTTCGTCGCTCACCCTCTTCGCCGACAAGAACACCGATCGCCAGCTGGGATCGTTCCTCGTGCCGGCAAGCTGGTTCCAGAGCATCCAGCCGCTCGCCATCATCCTGCTCGCGCCGGTGATGGCCTGGCTCTGGCGCGCCCTCGCCAGGCGCCACCGCGAGCCCTCCACGTCGCTCAAGATGGTGGCCGGACTCGCCCTCGTTGGTGCCGGCTTCCTCTTCCTCGTCGTCGCCGGTGGGCCAGCCGATCGCGGCGTGCTCGTCAGCCCGATGTTCCTCGTCTCGGCCTACCTGCTGCACACGCTCGGCGAGCTCTGTCTCTCGCCGGTCGGTCTGTCGTACGTGACGAAGGTCGCCCCAGCGCGCTTCGGCTCACTGATGATGGGCGTCTGGTTCCTCGCCACCGCCGCCGCCAACTATCTCGGTGGGTTCCTCGCCTCGATGATGCACGAGGTGCCGTCGCTCTCGAAGTTCTTCATGATCCCCGTGGCCACGTCCTTCGGCGCCGCGATCGTGATGCTGCTCCTCGTGCCGGTGCTGAAGCGGCTCACGTCGAGTGTGGCGGACGCCTGAACTACGGGATGTCGGGATGTCGGGATGTCGGGATGTCGGGAGCGTGCTTCCTGACCTCCTGACCTCCTGACCTCCTGACCTCCTGACCTCCTGACCTCCCGTTAGTTCACGGCCACGCGAAGATCGACGACGGCACCGTCGTCTCGCGCGCCAGCTCCACGTCGCGCGGGGTGCGGAACACGAACGCCGTACGGTCCCCGTTGCTGAAGCGGACCGTCCAGCGCGCTCCTGCCCCCCGCGTGACCGGCACGGCGAAGTCCATGCGCCAGAGCCGCGCCGAGTGCTGTGGCACCGCCGCCATGAGACTGACCCCCAGCGAGGCCACCACCGGGCTCGTCACCCCGAATGGCACGTCACCCGCCGCCTCCCTCCCCACGTCCGCGAACATCGCCACGCCGGCATCCGACGCGCCGAGGAAGTTGGGAATCGTGTAACGCTGTTCCGTTCGACCGACGAGACGCACGCTCCCCGCATAGTCCGACTCCTCGTAGCCCCGCACCCCTCCCTCCGGAATGCCGAGCAGCAGCTGAAAGGGCATGCGCTGCCGGAAGCCGGCGCTGTACTCGAGCGTGGTCTGGTTCTGAAGGCGGGCGCTCATCGTGAGGTAGTGCGTAAGCCGGCCGCTCCCGAGCACGTCGTCCCAACGCCGCCGCGCCGTGCCGCGGCGCGCCTCCCCCTGCAGCTGAAGGCGCACGGTGGACGCGCCATTCGTCGCGCCCACGTACAAGTCGCTCGCCACGAATACGTCGGCCTCGTGCACGCCGTCCACCGGCACGCTGCGGCCCACCTGGAGTCCGGCCTGGAACCCGACCGGCAGGTCCTGGCTCGCCGTGAGCGCGTCGAGCCCCTCGAGCCGCACGTAGCTGATGTCGCGCCGCCCGAGCAGCGCGTTGATGCGCATCACGCGGTGCGACGGATAGCGCAGTGGTGACGGCCCGATGTCACGCAGCCGACCGGAGTCGGTGAGCACGAGGCGGTCGCCGCCTCCCTCGTCCAGTCCGGTGAGCGAGACGCCGAGCATGTTCAGGCGGCCCGGAACACCGAAGCGCATCACGGCACCGGCGTCGAACGAGCTCCGACGAAAGGCCACGGCCGGACGCTGGCCGTCCGGCTCTCGCAGCATGGTGTACCCCGTACCGCTCCCGACGCGCACGCGCCACGCCACCCGCTGCAGGTCGGTGAAGAAGGGCCGCGCACTCGACACTCGCCACGACGCCCCGAGCGGCGCGCGCTCGAGCTCGAGCCCCGCCGTGAGCGGCTGGCCGAGGAACTGATGATCGAGCACGCGCGTGCCGACGGCATCCCGGAAGCCGCCTCCGCTTCGCCACCACCCCGTGGCATAGACGCCCTGGCCGGCGAGATTCGCATTGCCCAGCAGCAGCGACGCAATGTGTGGCGTGCGCGCGCTGACGATTCCGCCAATGATGATGGACGTTTCATCGCTCGTGCGGACCTCGACGTCCACGCCCCCTTCGCCGTTGGCGACGACGAACACGCGCGCCTCGGCGATGAACGGCTGCGCGCGCAGGATGCGCTCCGACTCTGCGCGGCGCAGCTCGCTGCATGGCTCGCCATGCTCGAGCAGCAGGAAGCGGCGAATGACGTCGGGCCTGGTGGTGCGGTGCAGCGAGCGCGCAGCGTGGGCCAGGGGCGGCACACGGTCCAGGTTCCGCATCGCGGGAGCATCCGCGTAGATGATGATGTCGTCCACGCGCTGGCCGGCACATACGACGACCGGTCGTCCTGACGGCGCACGCGGTACCTGTTGCGCCACGGACGGGGCAACGGGGACGAGCAGGAGCGCCATCGCCTGCAGCAGGCGATGCGGAAGCACCCGCTACTTGCCCATGCGGCGCTTCAGCTCCGCGAGTCGCTGCTCGGCATCGGCCTCGCGCTCGCTGCGCGCTCGCGCGCGGCCCATGGCATCCAGCTCGCTCGCGATGTTCGAGCTCTCGTTGAGCGCCGCATCCACCTCGGCCGCCGCCGTGTCGTCCACCGAGGGAGCGCCGGGCACACCGAGCATCGCCTGCTTCAGCTCACTCGTCATCTCCGCCACCTCGCGCTCCGCCATCGCCAGCTCCGCTTCCTGCGCGTCGAGCTTGCGTTCCAGCACCGCGACGCGCTCGGCGTGGTGAGCCTCGTACTTCTCGGCGAGCGCCACCGTCTCGCCGTCGTCGATGCCCTGCGCGTAGCCTTTCCGACGCCGCATGGTCTCCAGCTCGCGGCGCTCGGCATCCAGCCGCTTCCGGGTGATGGCCACGCCGCTCCGCAGATCCTCGACGCCCATGCGGGCCGTCACCAGCGTGTCCTTCATGCGCGCCAGGCCGGCGCGGCGCTCTTCGGGCGGGGTCGCGCGGTCCATCAGGTCGCGGAGAGTCTGGCGAAAGGATTCGAACATGCCCGTGAGGCCTTGGCGGGAGCACCGCCGGCCGGCGCTGGAGCGGCCCGGTGGCGGCGCTTAGGATACAGGCTCGACTCACGCACTCGCAACCTCACCAACGCATGCAGAAGCCCGCCGTTGCGCTCACCTCCACCACGGAAGTCATCCGTGACGTCCTGCGCACGCGCCTGAACGCCGCCTACACCGCCGCAGCCCACGCGGCGGGGCTGCGGCCGTTCATCCTGCCGGTGCTGCAACCCACGGACGCGGACGAGATGCTCGAGGGGGTGGACGGCCTGATCCTCACCGGCGGTGAGGACGTGGCGCCGGAACGCTACGGGCATCGGCCGCACCCGGCCCTCGGCGACGTCCACGAGGCACGTGACGCGTTCGAGCTCGCGCTCGTGCGGGCCGCCCGCGCACGCGGCGTTCCCACGTTCGCCATCTGCCGCGGCGTCCAGATCGCCAACGTGGCGCTCGGCGGCACGCTCGTGCAGGACCTTCCCAGCGAGTGGCCGAACTCCCTGCGCCACGAGAGCGGCGCCGG
Source organism: Gemmatimonadaceae bacterium (assembly GCA_036377775.1). Lineage (GTDB taxonomy): Bacteria > Gemmatimonadota > Gemmatimonadetes > Gemmatimonadales > Gemmatimonadaceae > AG11. Next base: position 29,476 of record DASUXT010000008.1, read on the forward strand.
TCGTGGCGATCGCACGCATGCCGTGACGCTCACCACGGGGTCGAAGCTGGCGGGTGCGTGCGGCGCGTCGGAGATCGCCGTCAACTCGATGCACCACCAGTCGCTCGCCCGCGTGGCGAGTGGCCTCGTGGCCACCGCGCACGCCCCCGACGGCGTGATCGAGGGTGTCGAATGGAACGGAAGCGACTGGTGGATGATCGGCGTGCAGTGGCACCCCGAAGAGCTGCTGCACACCGCGGAGCCATGGGATCGCGCCCTGTTCGCCACATTCGCCGGCGCGGTGCGCCGGCATGCCGTCAGTTCAGCCGGCGCCAGCGCGCTTCACTCGTGACCTGTCGCATCAGGCGCTCGGGCGAATAGCGGTCGGGAAAGAGCAGCGCATCGCTCACGTCGTTCAGCGCGGCACGCAGCAGCCCGAACCGCTCGGCCGCGGTCGCATACAGCGTGGCCAGGCCGTGGTTTTCCGCCAGGCGGTGGTCGGCGGCGAGCTGGAAGCCGCGACGACCCATCTCCTCGTAGTAGTCGAGATCCGGGCCGCCACGCCGCCACTTCCGGTGCTCCACGTAGTCCGGGAACAACCCGCTCAGCCAGAGCGCGTAGTTGCCGAGGTGCGTGCGCACGAGGAAGCTGCGACGGCCATCAGGGTCATCGAGGTCTGCAGCCAGGTCCGCGAGTGCGACGTACAACTGGTCGTCGGCGTCGGACACGCGCCAGGCGCGATCGCGCATGCCGAAGTGCATGACGAGCGCGGCGAGGTAATCCGCGATCATGCGCTCGCTCTCCCCCAGGCGGATCAGTGCATGGCGCACCATCACGTAGGCGAAGAGGGGAAGCGACGCACATGCTCCCTGGCGCGATCGCACCAGCGCCGCCGGAAGTCGCGGATCATCGAGCAGCGCGTCGATGCCGCGATCGGCAAGCTCCCGCTCCATGTCGGCCAGCTCCGCCCCCGAGTCCCGGGCGATGAGCCTGGCCGCGAGCTCGGCATCGTTGCGCGTCAGGTGGTGGCGAGTATCAGCGAGAATCATCGTGGTCATCTCCCCGTCGTCTGGTACCCCTGAAGCGCTCAGGAGTCGCGGCCGCTTGCCTTTCTCCTGTGACGATCGTCGGTTCCAATGAGCACAACGCTGGCACTCGCGATACGAGGGTGCTGCCCGCGTCCGGCGAACCCGTGACGTTCCAGCGGGGTATGTCAGGGTGGCGGGTCTCCCCCCGCCGTCCCTAGCTTACGAGCAGTCGATTCACGCGTCCCCAGGATCACGTGCTGTACTTCTGCATCCCTGCATACAACGAGGCCCCCACCCTCGGCCTGCTGCTCTGGCGCCTGCGCAAGGTGTTCCAGGAGCAACCGCGCGAGTACGAGGTGCTCGTCTACGACGATGGCAGCACCGATGCCACGGCCGAAGTGCTCGAGCCGTACCACAAGGTGATGCCGCTCACCGTGCTCGGTGGCCAGCGTGCGGGCTACGCCGCCGCGCTGGATGCGCTGTGCCGCGAGGCATCGCGCCGCACCCGCTATCCGCGCCGCGACGCCATCATCGTCCTGCAGGGTGACTTCACCGACCAGCCGGAGAGCCTCCCCGAGCTGATCCGCCGCTTTGACGGCGGCGCCGATGTCGTGGTGGGCGAACGGCCCGCGGACACGCCCTCGGCACCGCAGCCCGTGCGCCGCCTCCGCCGCGTGGCCCCATGGGTCGTGCGCCCGTTCGTGCAGGTGCCGGGCGTTCGCGACGTATTCAGCTCGCTGCGGCTGTACCGCGTGTCGGTGATCCGCGACCTCATCAAGGAGCGCGGCGCTGCGCCGCTCGTGGAAGGTGACGTGTGGAGCGCGAACCTGGACCTGCTGCTTCACGCCCAGGCCCATGCGCGTCGGCTGGAAACAGTCGAGCTGGCGCCGCGCTATGACCTCCGTGCGCGCGAGTCACGGGTGCGTCCGTGGAACGATGCCATGGCGCTGTTGCGCTTCGCGCGCGCCGCGCGCCGCCGCCGACCGGTGACCGCATGAGGGGGCTCGCTCGCCTGGCGGCCGGGATCCTGACGCTCGGAGTGCTGGGCGGCGTGGTTCCGCTGGACGCCCAGGACGACGCGGGCCCCTACCTGCCTGTCCCGTACGGCGTCGGCGAGCGCCTGGAGTACGACGTCAAGTTCGGCCACATCAAGGTCGGCTCCGGCTCCATGGAGGTCGCCGGCATCCAGGAGGTCCGGGGACGCGAGACCTGGCACACCGTGTTCACGGTGAAGGGCGGCACGTTCTTCTATCGCGTCAACGACCGATACGAGAGCTGGATCGATCGCCGCACCGGGAACTCGCTGCGCTTCAGCCAGGACCTCAGCGAGGGCCGGCGCGACGTGGAGCGCGACTTCGAGATCCTCCCCGAGCAATCCGCGTACATCGAGGGCGCCGGCAGCAAGACGCAGCCGAGCGTGCGCAATCCGCTCGACGACGGGTCGTTCCTCTACTTCCTGCGCACCATCCCGCTCGCCGTCGGCGAGACGTACACCTTCAATCGCTACTTCCGGCCCGATCGCAACCCGGTCACCATCAAGGTGCTCCGGCGTGAGCGCATCAGCGTGCCGGCGGGCGAGTTCGATGCCATCGTCGTCCAGCCGATCATCAAGACGAAGGGGATCTTCTCCGAGAATGGCCACGCCGAAGTCTGGCTCTCCGACGACAACAACCGGATCATGCTGCAGATGAAGTCCGGCCTGTCGTTCGGCTCCCTCAACCTGTACCTCAGGTCGTACCGTCCAGCGCAGCCGGGAGCGACGACCGCGGCACGCCCGTGACGGACGGCACTGACCGGCCGCGCTACGGCGAAGCCGACCTCTCGCGCGTCCGCACCATTCCTGTCGCCGTCCGCCCCAACAAGGTGAGCGCGAACGACTTCGCGCAGCCGCCCGGCGACGACCGCTCCTTCGCCGCCTTCGTGCGCGCCCTCCCCGACGTGCTCGTCGCGCGCGACTTCCGCGCGGTGGTGCACGCCATCGCCGATGCGGCGCGGCGTGAGCGCGGCGTGGTGGTGATGCTCGGCGGGCACATCGTGAAGACGGGACTCGCGCCCGTGCTCATCGAGCTGATGCGCCGGCGCGTCGTCACGCACGTCGCGATGAACGGGTCGGCGGCCATCCACGACTACGAGGTGGCCCGGTTCGGCGCCACCTCGGAGGACGTCGCCGCGGGCTTGAAGGATGGCACCTTCGGCATGGCCGACGAGACCGGACGCGAGATGAACGATGCGTTCACCGCCGGCATGCACGCCGGGCGCGGCATGGGCGAGTCGCTCGGCCTCGCGCTCTCGCAGCAGCCTTCACTGGCGAACCCGGAGCTTTCCATCCTCCTCGCCGCGTATCGCCTCGGTGTTCCCGCGACGGTGCACGCCGCACTCGGGGCCGAGATCATTCATCAGCATCCCGCCGCAAATGGCGCGGCGATCGGGGACACGAGCCACCGCGACTTCCGTCGGCTCTCGCACTCGCTCGGCAGGCTCGACGACGGCGGCGTCGTGCTGAACCTCGGCAGCGCGGTGATCATGCCCGAGGTATTCCTCAAGGCGCTCACGATCGCCCGCAACCTGCACGACGGAAAGCCCCAGGGCTTCACGAGCGTGGACCTCGACATGCAGCGCCACTACCGCCCGCGCATGAACGTCGTACAGCGCCCCACCCTGCAGAGCGGCAGGGGATACGAGATCACGGGACACCATGAGATCATGGTGCCGCTGCTCGTGTGGGCGGTGCTGGCGGAGCTGGACTGACGGCTAGTCCGGGCGCTGCCCGGAGCGTTTCCCCGAGAGCGCGCGTAGCGCGCGTAGCGCGCGCCCCGAGAGCACAGGCGAGCGCAGCGAGCCCGGCGCCCGGACAGGCCCGCGTTCCACGCGGGCCGCCCCGACTAGCTGTCAGCTCAGCCGTTCCACTTCTGCCGTAGCCGTCGCGCGGTCTCGGGACTGAAGATCCGGATGATCAGGTAGATGATCGCCCCGATGATCGCCACCTTGATGGCGAAGAAGAACAGCCACCCCAGCAGCCCGAAGCCGAACGCGAACAGGCCGAAGGCGAGCCGGAGGACAAAGAGGCCCGCGATGGCGAACAGGCCGATCATGAAGATGGTGCGAAGCATCGAACGTTCTCCCTTGCGAGTCTGCCTCTCCTACGACGCGGGCGGGGCAACGGTTTCGTTTCCCCCCGCGGCGCAGGCACTGGTTCACGGCTCGGCGCTGCGTGAGATTGCGCGAATGGTCCCCTCCTGCGCAAGCGGCGCCGCCGCCTCGTGAGCGTCCCCGATCTCGTCGTCGCCGGCGGAGGCATCGTCGGCCTGACCTCCGCGCTTGCCGCGGCGCGACGGGGGTTGCGCGTCACCCTCGTCGACCAGCCCCGCCCCGGTGCCGCTTCGCGCGCTTCGGCCGGCATCCTTGCGCCTTCCATCGGCGACGCCTCCACCGCCGTGCGCCAGGCGCTGCTCGCCGCCCGGGAGTTCTATCCTGGCTTCCTGGACCAGCTCCTCACGCGCACCGAGATCATCGTTCCGCTCGACCCGCACGGCATCATCCAGCTCGCGTCCACCGAATCGGAGCGGGAGGCACTCTTCAGGAACGCGCCAGCTGACGCCCAGCAACTGGACGCGCACGCGCTCGCTGCCCTCGAGCCCGCACTGGCCGACCATGCCGGCGCTCTCCTCCATCCCGGAGAAGGCGGCGTGGACAACGTCACCCTCATGGGCGCGCTCGACGTCGCCGTGGCTCGCCAGGCACGCATCGCCCGAATCACCGACGAGGTGGCGTCGTTCGATGCGAGGGGTAACCTGCCCGCCTTCCTGGCGCGTGGCGGCACCCGGTACGCCGGGCGTCGGCTGCTCGTGGCCAACGGGGCCTGGGCCGGTTCCCTCCCCGGGCTCCCCCGCCCCCTGCCCGTCCGTCCGGTGCGTGGACAGCTCATGCGCCTCGAGGGGCGCCCGGTGCGCCGCGTCATCTTCGGCGCAGGGGGTTACCTCGTTCCGCGCGGGAACTCGCTCATCATCGGCGCCACCAGTGAAGAGGCCGGCCTCGACGCCTCCACCACCCCTCGCGGGCTCAAGGATCTACGCGCCATTGCTGCCCGCGCCGTTCCAGTGCTCGCCCACGCACCACTGCTCGAGCACTGGGCCGGCCTCCGCCCCATGGCCGCCGATGGCTTGCCCATCATCGGCACCGATGCCGAGGTACCGGCCATCTGCTACGCCTGCGGCTTCTCACGCAATGGGATCCTCCTCGCCCCATGGGTCGCTGAGCAGTTGCTGCCGGTCCTGATGGGTGGTCCCCTGCCAGAGAGCCTGAAGGCGTTCTCCGTGGAGCGAATCGCCTAGGGCAAGGGCCGAGTCGCAGTAACCAGCGAGTAGCCGGTAGTCAGTTACCGACACTTACTTGCTTCCGTCACCACGGCTACTTTCCGCTGCGTCAACGGTTTGCGCCGCATCGGATACATCGCGCGGCGGCGGAAATTGCCCCTCCGGGACCGACTGATCGTCCTGGTTCCTTCCTCATCGACCTTCCAGGTCCATGGCTGAAGCGCTGTACCAGATCATGGGTCGCCACCAGGCGCCGGCGCTCCCCGAGCGGAAGCCGCCGTGGCTCAAGGTTCGGGCCCCCGGCGGCGAGAACTACCTCCGGCTCCGCCAGCTCATGCGCGACCTCGACCTGCATACGGTCTGTGAGGAAGCGCACTGTCCCAACGTCGGCGAGTGCTGGGAGCACGGCACCGCCACCTTCATGATCCTCGGCGACGTCTGCACCAGGAACTGCGCCTACTGCGCCGTTGCCCACGGTCGCCCGCCGAAGTTCGATCCCGCCGAACCCGAGCGAGTGGCAGAGGCCGCGGCGACGATGCGGCTGCAGCACGTGGTCCTCACCTCCGTGGATCGCGACGACCTGCCCGATTATGGGGCGTGGGCCTTCGCCGAGACGATCCGCCAGATCAAGCTCCGCTGCCCGGAAACCTCCGTCGAGGTGCTCGTCCCCGACTTCCAGGGGAACGAGGACTCCATCAGCGCCGTGCTCGAGGCGAGGCCGGACATCTACAATCACAACACAGAGACGGTGCCGCGGCTCTACAAGCGCTGTCGCCCCGGCGGGCGATACGAGCGGGTGATGCGGATCTTCACCACCGCCAAGCGCCTCGCGCCCGACATCCCGACCAAGACCGGCATCATCCTCGGCATGGGTGAGACGAACGAGGAAGTCGTCGCCGTGATGCGCGACCTCCGCGACGTCGACGTCGACATCCTCACCCTTGGCCAGTACCTGCGCCCGTCGGACGGACATATCCCGCTCGACCGATATGTCACGCCGGAGGAATTCCGCCATTTCCGCGAAGTCGGCATGGAGCTCGGATTCCGGCACGTGGAAAGCGGACCGCTCGTGCGATCCAGCTATCACGCGTGGGAGCAGGTACAGGCGGCAAACCTGAACTGCACGTGAACGGTGAACCGTGAACGGTGAACCGTAGCTCCGCACGCGGCCACGGTTCACGGTTCAGGGTTCACGCCACATCAATCTCGATCATTCATCTTCATCATGGCCGTCAAGAAGAAATCTGATCCCGCTACGAAGTCCGATTCGGCCCTCGACACGGAGCTCCTCCGCTCCATGCTGCTGCAGCGCCGCTTCGAGGAGCGCTGCGCCGAGGCGTACGCGCTCGGCAAGATCGGTGGGTTCTGTCACCTGTACATCGGCCAGGAAGCCGTCAGCACCGGCACGCTCAGTGTGCTGCGCCCCGACGACTACGTCATCACGACCTATCGGGACCACGGGGTCGCGCTCGCGCGCGGCGTATCGGCGCGGGCCGTGATGGCCGAGCTGTTCGGCCGACAGGACGGCTGCTCGCGCGGCAAGGGTGGCTCGATGCACCTCTTCGACGCGAACCTCAATTTCCTTGGCGGCCACGGTATCGTTGGCGGTCACGTGCCGGTGGCGACGGGTGTCGGCTTCGCCATCAAGTATCGCGGGGGCGACCAGGTGATCGTGTGCTTCATGGGCGAGTCGGTGGTGAATACCGGCGCCTTCCACGAGGCGCTCAACATGGCCGCACTCTGGAAGCTGCCCTGCGTGTTCATCATCGAGAACAACCGCTACGGCATGGGCACCGCGCTGGAGCGCGCGTCGGCCATCCATGACATCTACGAGCGCGGGGCGGCGTACAACATGGCCCGCGCGCAGTGCGACGGTCAGGACGTCTTCACCGTACGCCAGTCGGTGAGCGACGCCGTGGAGCGTGCCCGCAAGGAGCAGATGCCCACCCTGCTCGAGATTCGCACCTACCGCTTCATGGGCCACTCGATGTCCGACGCGGTGAGCGGTACCTACCGCACGAAGGCCGAGCTCGAGGAGTACATGAAGCGCGATCCGATCACGATCCAGAGCGAGCGCATGAAGCAGAGCGGCGAGCTCACCGACGAACAGCTCCAGCAGATGGACGCCGACATCAAGGCGGTGGTCCAGGACGCCTGGGACTTCGCCGACGCCAGCCCCGAGCTGCCGATCGAGGCGCTGTGGGAGGACGTGCTGGTAGACACCACGACCTGATTGCTGTTCTTCGGCTCGTCGGTTCTTAGGTGAACGGCGGGCGTCGGGAGGCAGGAGCTACCCGAGGCAGGCCGTAAACCGAAAGGCCGAAGCACCGACGAACGTTCATCTCATATCAAATCCATTCGCCTCGAAATGCCCGTCATCACATACCGCGACGCCCTCGGCCAGGCCATCCGCGAGGAGATGCAGCGCGACGACCGCGTCTTCCTCATGGGTGAGGAGGTCGGCGTCTACAACGGCGCCTACAAGGTGTCCAAGGGGTTCCTCCAGGAGTTCGGCGAGATGCGTGTCGTGGACACGCCCATCACCGAGCTCGGGTTCGCCGGCGTCGGCGTCGGGGCCGCGATGGTGGGGCTGCGCCCCGTCATCGAGTTCATGACCTGGAACTTCGCGCTCCTCGCCATCGACCAGGTGGTGAACGCTGCGGCCAAGATGCTCTACATGTCCGGCGGGCAGTTCAAGATGCCCATCGTCTTCCGCGGTCCCAACGGCGCTGCGCTGCAGCTCGCCGCGCAGCACTCGCAGGCATGGGAATCGTGGCTCGCCCACATCCCGGGGCTGAAGGTCATCGCGCCAGGCACGCCCTACGATGCCAAGGGGCTGCTCAAGAGCGCCATCCGCGACGACAACCCGGTGTGCGTGCTGGAGGGCGAGATGCTCTACAACACCAAGGGGGAGGTGCCGGACGAGGAGTACCTCATCCCCCTCGGCAAGGCCGACCTCAAGCGCGAGGGCGATCACTGCTCGATCATCACCCACGGCAAGATGGTGCTCGTCGCCATGCAGGCGGCCGACCAGCTGGCGAAGGATGGCATCAACGTGGATGTCGTGGACCTTCGCACCGTGCGGCCGATGGACGTCGAGGCGATCGCCGCGTCGGTGAACAAGACCAACCGCGCCGTGGTGCTCGAGGAAGGCTGGGAGCTCTGCGGCGTCGGCGCGCAGGTGGTGGACTACATCCAGCGCGAGTGCTTCGACAGCCTCGATGCGCCGGTCGTGCGCGTGCATCAGGCCGATGTGCCGATGCCGTACACGAAGAGCCTCGAGAAGGCGGCCAAGCCCGACGTCCCGAAGACGATCGCCGCCGTGCGCAAAGTCATGTACCTCGACTGAGGCGAAGAATCCCGATAATGGCTACCAAGGTCTTCATGGAAGCGCTTTCCCCCACGATGGAGGAGGGAAAGCTGGTCAAGTGGCTGAAGAACGAGGGCGACGCCGTGAAGAGCGGCGATCCCCTCGGCGAAGTCGAGACGGACAAGGCGATCATGGAGCTCGTCGCCCGCGGCGACGGCGTGCTGCGCAAGCGGCTGATCAACGAGGGGGACTCGGTCCCCGTGGGCACGCTCGTCGGCGTGATCGCGGGGAAGGACGAGAACATCGACGACCTGCTCGCCGGCGCCGCTGCGCCGGCGGGCGCACCAGCGCCGCAGCCCGAGAAGCCGACGGTGCCCGCACCGGCCGTGGAGCCGCAGCGCAGCACCGGGCCGTCACGCGGCACGCCGGTGCCCCCGCCCCAGCCGGCGGCACCGCCGTCCCCTCCCGCAGCTCCGGCCCCCCCGGCACCGGCCGCCGCACCACAACATGCAGGCGCCACGGGCGCGGTGCGCTCCTCGCCACTCGCCCGCCGTCTTGCCAGCGAGCGCGGCCTGGATCTGAGCACGCTTCAGGGCTCCGGTCCGAATGGTCGCATCATCCGGCGCGACGTGGAGAACGCGCCGGCGGCGGCGGCGGTCAGCACCGGTCCGTCGGTCCTGCGGTCCACCGGTCAGGCTGACTTCCAGGACGTTCCCCTTACCAACATCCGCAAGGTCATCGCCAAGCGGCTGAGCGAGTCCATCGGGCCGATCCCGACCTTCTACCTCACCGTGGAGCTCGACCTCACCCGCGTGATGGAGATGCGCGGCGCGATGGCCGAGCTGGGCGACGAGTTCAAGGTGTCGGTGAACGACGTGCTGCTGAAGGCGATCGCCGTTGCGCTGTCGCAGCATCCCGAGGTGAACGCGCACTGGCTGGGCGATCACATCCGCTACTTCAACCGCGTGCACCTCGGGATGGCTGTCGCCACCGACGACGGCCTCATCGTTCCCGTGATCTGGGACGCCGACCGGAAGGGGATGGCCCAGATCTCCCGCGAGGCGAAGGAGCTGGCGAAGCGCGCGCGCGAGCGGAAGCTCAAGCCCGAGGAGTTCACCGGCAGCACCTTCTCCGTCAGCAACCTCGGCATGTTCGGCATCGACCAGTTCACGGCGATCATCAATCCGCCCGAGGCGGGGATCCTCGCCATCGGCACCGGCGAGGACAAGCTCGTCGTCGTGGACGGCGAGCCCGTGGTGCGCAAGCGCGTTCGCGTCACGATGAGCTGCGATCACCGCGTGATCGACGGCGCTGTGGGAGCGAAGTTCCTCCAGACGCTGCGCCGGCTCGTCGAGAACCCCCTCATGCTCGTCTACTAACCCGCACGCCACAGCTTCCAATGGCTTCCTACGACGTGATCTTCCTCGGCGGCGGGCCCGCCGGGTACGTTGGCGCGATCCGCTGCGCCCAGCTCGGACTCAACACCGCCGTCGTGGAGCGCGAGGGCCTCGGCGGCACCTGCGTACTCTGGGGGTGCATCCCGGCCAAGGCGCTCCTGGAGGCGGGGCACATCGCCGACCGGCTCAAGCACGCGCCGGAGTTCGGCGTCACGCCGGGCGAGGTGAAGCTCGACTTCGGCGTGGCGATGAAGCGCTCGCGCGCCGTCAGCACGCAGAACTCCAAGGGCGTCGAATTCCTGTTCAAGAAGAACAAGATCACCTGGATCAAGGGCACGGCGAAGCTCACGGGCAAGAACAGCGTGAGCGTGAAGTCCGCGGATGGAAAGGAGGAGAAGCACGACGCGAAGAAGGCGGTCGTCATCTCCACCGGCTCGCGCGTGAAGGGCCTGCCGCAGATCGGGCTCGAGCTGAACAAGAAGACGGTCATCTCGTCGGACGAGGCGCTCATTCTCGAGAAGACGCCGAAGTCCATCATCATCGTCGGTGCCGGCGCCGTCGGCTCCGAGTTCGCTGACGTCTTCAATTCCTTCGGCTCACAGGTCACGCTCGTCGAGGTGATGCCGAACGTCCTGCCTGTCGAGGACACCGATTCCTCGAAGGAAGTGGAGCGTTCCTTCCGCAAGCGCGGCATTACGGTGCTCACGGGCGCGAAGATCTCCAACGTGAAGGTCGGCAAGGATTCCGTCTCGATGTCCATCGAGGCGGGGGGCGAGAAGAAGGACTACAAGGCCGACATCGTGCTCGTCGCCGCCGGCCGCGCGCCGAACGTCGAGGACATCGGCCTCAAGGAGCAGGGGATCCAGCTCACCGAGCGCGGCTTCATCAGGATCAACGAGCGGATGGAGACGAACGTGAAGGGGATCTACGCCATCGGTGACGTGGCCGGTCCGCCGATGCTCGCCCACAAGGGCGAGCGCGAGGGGATGATCGCCGCCGAGGTGATCGCCGGTCACCACGCGCAGGTGCTGGACTACACCAACATTCCCGGCGCCACCTACTGCCACCCCGAGGTCGCGTCGGTCGGCCTCACCGAGCAGCAGTGCAAGGACAAGAAGCTGGACTACAAGGTCGGCAAGTTCCCCTTCTCGGCGAACGGTCGTGCGCGTACCGCCGGCGAGACCGAGGGTTTCGTGAAGATCATCCGCGGCGCGAAGTACGGTGAGATCCTCGGCGCACACATCGTGGGCGCGCACGCCACGGAGATGATTCACGAGCTCGTCGTGGCGCGCACCAACGAGTTCACGGTCGAGGAAGTGGACCTGGCGGTGCACGCGCACCCGACGCTCAGCGAGGCGATCGCCGAGGCGGCGCTCGATTCGCTCGGGCGGATGATCCACGCCTGATCGCCGCGAATTCGCTGTAGTGCAGTGACGGAATCGAGGACGAACGCGTTCGGGCAGCCCATCGGTGCGCCGGTGGAGAACTGGACCGAACGCGCGCGTCCGCCACGCACGCCGATGGCCGGCCGCTACTGCCGCCTCGAGCCGCTGGAGGCCGCACGTCATTCCGGGGAACTGTTCGAGGCGTACTCGGAAGCACCCGACGAGCGGGATTGGACCTACCTCGTTCCGCAGAAGCCGGCGTCGCTCCCTGCATACCGCGACTTCCTCGCCGCCGAGGCCAGGAGCGAGGACCCGCTGCGCTTCGCCGTCGTCGACCTGCGTAGCGGCGAGGCCGTCGGCAGGCTTGCACTGATGCGTATCGACACGCTGAACGGCGTGATCGAGGTCGGCGGCATCATGTTCTCGCGCCGGCTGCAGCGGAAGCCGGCCGGAACGGAAGCGATCTACCTCTGCGCGCAGCGCGTGTTCGACGAGCTGGGCTATCGCCGCTTCGAGTGGAAGTGCGATGCCTTCAATGCCGCGTCGCGCGCCGCGGCGCTGCGGTATGGCTTCACCTTCGAGGGCATCTTCCGTCAGGCGATGGTGTACCACGGCCGGAACCGGGACACGGCGTGGTACTCGATGCTCGACCGTGAATGGCCGCGCGCACGCCGCGCGTTCGAGCGCTGGCTCGATCCGGACAACTTCGATACGCAGGGGCAGCAGCGCCGGTCGCTCGCCGAGCTGCGGGAGGACTGAGATGCGGGAGCTGCTCGTCTGCGACGTCGGCACGCGTGCCTACGCCGAGGTGCTGGATCTCCAGCGCGCCGTGGCGCGTGCGCGCATCTCGGGCGCGATCGACCAGGACGTGCTCATCCTCGTCGAGCATCCAGCGGTGGTGACCCTGGGCCGGTCGTCGAAGGCGAATCACCTGCTCGCCTCCCCCGCCCTGCTCGCGGCGCGCGGCGTGGAGCTGTTCGAGGTGGAGCGCGGCGGCGACGTCACCTTCCACGGGCCGGGCCAGCTCGTCGGCTACCCGATCTTCGACCTCAAGCGGCACAAGCAGGACCTGCACTGGTACCTGCGGCAGGTGGAGGAAGCGCTCATCCGCGGCGTCGCACCGTTCGGCATCGCCGGCGAGCGCAACGTGGGATACACCGGCGTGTGGACGCAGGGGCGCAAGCTCGCCTCCATCGGCGTGCATGCGCGGGACTGGGTCACCTGGCACGGCTTCGCGCTGAACGTGACGACGGACCTGAGCTACTTCGACCTGATGGTGCCGTGCGGCATCGCGGAAGTGACGATGACGTCGATCGAGCGGGAGATCGAGGTGCGGAGCGACCGGCAACCAGCGGACGCGGAGCTGTGGTCGCGCACCTGCGCCAGCGTCACCAGCGCCTTCGCCGAGGTCTTCTCACTGGAATCCGCACCGGTCGCGCTCTCCGAGCTGGAGCGCCGCGCCGCCGCGACCGTCTGACGAGCCGGCGGCCCAGGGCCGCCGAGCGGGTCCGACGAGCAGCCGGCGCAGCCGGCGAGCGGGTCAGACCGTCCGACCCTCTGTATATTCCAGCAATGGCCGACGGCCCCCGCCTCTACCGTCCGCGCGAACGCGCCCTCCCTGCGCCGGACTCGAGTCAGCTCACCGCCTCGCTGAACGACGACCAGGCCCGCGCCGCCACCTTCGGCGACGGCCCGCTGCTCGTCATCGCCGGCGCGGGGACGGGGAAGACGCGCACGCTCATCCATCGCGTCGCCGCCCTCATCGAGCGCGGCGTCTCGCCGGAGCGCATCCTCCTCCTCACCTTCACCCGTCGCGCGGCGAGCGAGATGCTCTCGCGCGCCGAACGGCTCGTCGGCTCGGCTGGCGCTCGCGTGCACGGCGGCACCTTCCACTCCGTCGGACATCGCCTGCTCCGGCAGTTCGGCTCCGCCGCCGGCCTGCCGGCCGATTTCACCATCATGGATCAGGGCGACGCCGAGGACCTGATGCAGCTCGCCCGCGGCGCGCTCGGTCTCGCGAAGAGCAACAAGCGCTTCCCGAAGAAGGAGACGCTGCACTGGCTCTACTCGCGCCACGTGAATACCGAGCTGCCGCTCGACGAGCTGCTCCATCGCGACGTGCCGCAGTTCCTCGAGTACGAGGAGCAGATCAATTCGCTCTTCGCCGACTACACGCTGCGCAAGCAGGAGCGCAACCTCGTCGACTACGACGACCTGCTGCTCTTCTGGGCGCTGATGCTCGAGGCGTCGCCGGAGCTGCAGGCGCGCATTGCCGGCCTGTATGATCACGTACTGGTGGACGAGTACCAGGATACCAACCTGCTGCAGGCGCGCATCCTCCGCGGCATGTGCGGTGCGCACCGCAAGCTCACCGTGGTCGGCGACGACGCGCAGAGCATCTATGCGTTTCGCGGCGCACACTTCCGAAACATCCTCGAGTTTCCGCGTCATTATCCCGGCGCGACGCTCGTCACCCTCGCGCAGAATTACCGCTCCACGCAGCCCATCCTCGACCTCTCCAACATCGTCATCTCGCGCGCCGAGGAGCGGTTCACCAAGGACCTGTTCACGACGCGCGAAGGGGGCGAGAAGCCGTGGCTGGTGACGGCGAAGGACGAAGCCCAGCAGACGCGCTTCGTCGTCGATCGCGTGCTCGAGCTCCACGAGGGCGGCGTGCCGCTGCACGAGATGGCCGTGCTGTTCCGTGCCGGCTACATGTCGGCCGACCTCGAGATCGAGCTCGCCAACCGCAAGATCCCGTTCGAGAAGTGGGGCGGCCTGAAGTTCCTCGAGGCGGCGCACGTGAAGGACGTCCTCGCCTTCCTGCGCGTGAGCGAGAACCCGCGCGACGAGGTGAGCTGGTACCGCATCCTCATGCTCATGCCCGGCATCGGAGACGCCACGGCGCGTGCCCTCATGGCATCGATGCAGGAGCGCTCGTGGGATCCGGACGCCTTCACCCACCTCGTCGCTCCCCCGCGGGCGCGGGAGGCACACCGCTCGCT
>DASUXT010000009.1:0-41031 GCA_036377775.1 Gemmatimonadaceae bacterium
GGACCGATGTTTGACAATCGGAGCAGGACCCCGGGGCGACGCTCCGGGTGCGAAAGGCCACGGCGGTATCGTCTAGGGGACTAGGACGGAGCCCTCTCAAGGCTCAAACACGGGTTCGAATCCCGTTACCGCTATTCGACAGCAGCAGTGGCCCGTTCGTCTATCGGTTAGGACGGCACCCTTTCACGGTGCAGAGAGGGGTTCGATTCCCCTACGGGCTATGCGAGACGGACGGGACCGCAGGATTGCAGGACAGCAGGACCGCGGTGACACGCGGTGCAGGGAGATCGGATCGGTGATGGCGTCATGCCTCACGGAGCCCCGATTGTGTGAGGGGCCGTAGCTCAGTTTGGTTAGAGCACTCGACTGTCACTCGAGAGGTCGCGGGTTCGAGCCCCGTCGGCCCCGTGGTAATACAACAGTTCATCGGCTTGTCAGTTCTTCCGTATACGGCGGACCTCGAGACGCGACGCGTCCCGAGGCAGGCTGTAAACCGAGAGACCGAAGAACCGAAGAACCAGATCGTCAGTAGTCAGTTCTCAGTTGCCCTGGTGGTGAAACTGGTAGACACGCCATCTTGAGGGGGTGGTGCCGCAAGGCGTCGCGGTTCGAATCCGCGCCAGGGCATGAGTCGTCGGTCGCCACAGTAGCTCAGGGGTAGAGCACTCGATTCGTAATCGAGCGGTCGTGGGTTCAATTCCCACCTGTGGCTCTCTGTGGAGACATCCGCAATGCAGTGAACAACAACGCCCCGCTGATCGGATCAGCGGGGCGTTGTTGTTTTCAGGCGGTGCGTGCTCAGTGCGTGCCGAGACCCGCTTCGATGTTCTTGCGCAGCAGCGTCTCGAGCGCGCCGGTGGAAGCGCAGGAGATCGGGTCGCTGGCGTTCCCGGAGTTCGGACGAAGCGTCGCGCTCACGTGCGTCACGACCACGGAGCCGCCCGCACCGTCGTCGGAGAGGACGGACATCACATTGCCGAGCACGCGACCGGTGTCGATGCGCGGGCCGGTGATGCCCATGCCGCAGCTGAAGAACTCCGCGATCGGCCGGCCGGCGATACGGCGCGGCACGATGAACCCTGCATTGCCGTACTGCCCGCTCGCGCGGTCATTCGTCGTGGGCTGGATGCCGACCGTCGTGTAGGCGGCGACGAGGGCGGGCCACACCTTCGCCGGTGGCGCCTTGAAGGTGGAGCTCGAGTTCTCGTCGGCGGTGGACTGCCGCACCACGCTGCCGTCCTGACCGACGACGAGCACGCGGTCGGGGGAAGGTGACGGGGAGGGTGCGACCGGAGCACAGGCCGCGGCGCCCAGCAGGGCGAGGATCAGCGTTGGTGATCGCATAGGGAAGGGGGATGCGGGTAGCGCGGACGAATCGCACCGCGTGGCTCCGGTAGGATGTGGCGCGGTAGCGGACGAAGCAAGCGTCCGGTATATTTCAGCGTCCGGCGCGAGCCGGCCTTGCGGGCGTAATTCAGTTGGTAGAATGCCAGCTTCCCAAGCTGGACGTCGCCGGTTCGAGTCCGGTCGCCCGCTCCTGAAGGCGAGATGAGCAACGAAAGCCGACCGGCGATCATCCGGTCGGCTTTCGTCCTTTCAGGCGGTCGAGGTCAGCTCTCGCTGCGCACCCGCGGCAGGTAGTTGAAGAACGGGAACGGATCGGGCATCACGCCGACCGGCACCTCGATCAGCGCCGGCTCGCGCGCCGCGATCGCCCGCCGGAGCGCGGTGCCCAGCGCTGCCGGTCCGTCCACGCGCGTACCGGCAACCCCGAAGCTCTCGGCGAGGCGCACGAAGTCCGGGTTCACGAGGTCGGTCGCGACGACACGGTTCCCGTGCTTCTCCTGCTGCATGCGCCGCACGTTCCCGAAGGCGCCGTCGTTGAACACGACCGACACGACGGGAATCGCGTGCCGCACGGCGGTGGCGAGCTCCGCCACGGTGTACATGAAGCCGCCGTCACCGGCGATCGACACCACCGGCACGTCGCGACGGGCGTCCTGGGCGCCGAGCGCGGTGGCGTAGCCCGAGCCGAGCGTGCCCTGATAGCCGGAGCTGATGTAGGTGCGCGGTGCGTAGACGGGAAAGGCGAGCCGCGCGACGTAGCTCATCTGCGTGAGGTCGTCGACGAGAATGCCGTCCTCCGGCAGCGCGTCGCGAATGGCGCGGAGATACGAGAGCTGCGGCTCGAGCACCGAGAGGTCGCGCGCCACGTCGGTCTTGAGCGCGCGGAGCTCGTCGGTGCGCGACTCTCGGACGGAGCCGGCGCTCTCGAGCTCTTCGGAGAGGGCGGGGAGGATCGTCTCGGCGGGGCCAACGAGGCCGATCGCCGGCTTGGTGATGCGGTCGACTTCGTGCGGATCGATCTCGACGCGGATCACGCGGAGCGACGCGTCGGTGCCCCAGTTCATGCGCGCCATCTGCAGGCGCGTGCCGATGGCGAGCACGACATCGGCATCGCGCCAGAGACGGTGTCCGCCGGGCACGGTCAAGCTCAACGGATGACGGTCGTCGAGTACCCCGCGCCCCATGCGATAGGCGACCACCGGCGCCTGCAGTCGTTCGGCGAGATGGCGTACCTCGTCGGCGGCGTCGAGTGCGCCGCCCCCGACGAAGATCAGCGGCCGGCGCGAGGCGGCGAGCATTCGTGCGGCCTCGCGGATGGCGTCGTGATCGAGCACGGGCGCGTCGACCGCAGGGCGAGTGCTCTCACGGGCGCCGTCAGGCCGATCGGGCATGGGCGTGCCGAGCACGTCGGGCGGTACCTCGAGGGCGACGGGGCGCGGGCGACCGCCGAGCAGCGCGTGGAATGCGCGCGCGGTGAGGCGCGCCGCGTCGTCGGGACTGTCGATCCGTTCCGCCCATTTCGTGAGGTGCCGGAGGATGCCGACCTGGTCGGGGATCTCGTGCAGGATGCCGAACCCCTTGTCGATGAGCCGGCTCGGGATCTCGCCGCTCAGGCACAGCACCCTCGCGCTCGTGGCATATGCGGTCGCGAGGGCGGCGGTGGTATTGAGCACGCCGGGGCCGGGCACGACGGCAAATACAGATGGCCGACCGGTGGCGAGCGACGCACCAAGGGCCATGTACGCGGCGCCCTGCTCATGCCGCGTATGCACAGCGCGGAGCGCGCCGCCGGCGTCGAAGACGGCGTTGAAGAACGGGTCGAGCTGGATGCCGGGGAGACAGTACAGGGTGCGCAGGTCCTGGTCGACGAGCGCGCGCACGAGGAAGTCGGCGACGGTGGTCATGGGATGCAAGCTAGCGATCGACTGCAGCGGCGCACGAGACGCGCGACTCGACCGAGTTCGTGCGCCGTACCGTCTCGAAGAAGGGCTGGCACGCGTCGCTACACCCCGGCACGCCCGTGAGATGCGGCCGTAGAAAGACCGGTCGCTCCAGCGAAGCGAGAGCAGCCGGCATCGTCAGGCATTGACGGACGGCAGCCGCCGCGGCCGTGAGCGAAAATCAGGAGGTGGATGCAGGCACCTCGAGGCTGACGGGAGGAGACGACGATGCTCAGGGTCCGGGACATCATGACGGCAGATGTGGTCACGGTCAGTCCGGAGACGTCGCTGCGCGAGGCGATGGAGCTGTTCTCGTCCCGCCACATCAGCGGCGCTCCCGTGGTGGTCGGGGGAAAGGTGGTCGGAGTAGTCGCAGCCTCGGACCTCCTGGCGCTTGCCTCCGCGATGCCGGGCGTGCCGACGGAGCGCGTCGGCGCGGAGGACGAGGACGACGTCTGGGAGCGGGCCGAGGAGTGGACGGGCGGGGAGGAGCCGCCGGCGGAATACTTCCGCGAGCTGTGGGCCGACGTGGATGCGGAAGTCCCCGAGCGGATCTCGCAGGTCGATGGCCCGGAGTGGAATGCTCTGGAGGCGCACACGGTGGACGAAGCGATGACGCGACGCGTATGTGCGTTGCGCGCCGAGGTGGACGTGCGCGCGGCCGCCGACTTCATGCGGTCGGCGGGAGTCCACCGGGTGATCGTGATGGAGGGAGATCAGCTCGTCGGCATCGTGAGCACGATGGACCTGGTGAAGGCGATCGCCGAGGGGCGGCTGACCGCGCAGCGCTACGCGTTCAACGCCGACGACCGATTCCGCGATCGGGAGCAGGGCACGGCCTGAGACAGCAACGCGCGCAAGGCGGACATCAGCGACCCACGGGTGCGCGAGCTGGCGGACTCGATCATCTCGAGCCTGACGCGCAGTAGGCCGGTGGTCAGCGCTCGGCGTGCCGTCGCGGCAGGACGAGGGTGAACACCGAGCCGTGGCCGACTTCGCTCTCGATCGTGATGTCGCCGCCCATGGCGCGTGCAAGCTGTCGGCTGATCGAGAGGCCGAGGCCCGTTCCCTCGGCGGTGCGTGTCAGTGACGGGTCGCCCTGTACGAACGGCTCGAAGATGGTCTCGCGCAGGTCAGCGCGGATGCCGCGGCCGGTGTCGCAGACGTGAATGCGCACCCGCGCACGCTCCACGTCGCACCGCAGGACGATCTCTCCGTGATCGGTGAACTTCACGGCATTGGAGAGGAGGTTGAGCATGATCTGCTCGACCTTGTCGCGGTCGATCGGGATGACGGCGTCGGCGCGGCAGGGCTCGAGACGGTAGCCAAGGTGCTTCTGCCCCAGGCGCGGCGCGACGAACTGCTCGAGCGAGGCGAGGAACTCGTTCATGTCCACCGGCTCGTAGCGGAACTCGAGCCGCCCGCTCTCCAGCTTGGCGAAGTTCAGCACGTCCTCGATCAGCCGGAGCAACGTCCGCTGACTCTTCTTGATGCGAACGAGGTCCTGCCGCTGCTCGGGATTCAGGCTGCCGCGGATCTCCATCTCGAGCAGGTCCACATAGCCAGCGATCGCGTTGAGGGGAGTGCGCAGCTCGTGGCTCATCATCGCCAGAAATTCACTCTTCGCGGCATTCGCCTTCTCGGCCTCGGCCCGGGCGCGCTCGGCCTGACGGCGGGACTCGATCGCCTGCTCACGCGCCGACAGTGCCTGCTCGCGCGACTCCTCCGCGTCGGTGAGCGCGCGCATGAGCTCCTCGTTCGTCTGTTCCAGCTCCTCCTGCAGCGTCTGCGCTTCCTCCACCTGCTGCTCCAGCTCACTGGCGAGCTCCTGGAGCTGCTCGGTGAGCTCGCGCTCCGCCCGCTGGAGGCGCTTGGCGTCGGTGATGTCGCGCGCGATCTTCGCCGCGCCGATGATGCGCCCCTCCTTGTCACGGATGGGCGAGACGCTGAGTGACACCTCGACGTGCGATCCATCCTTGCGGACGCGCACCGTCTCGAAGTGATCGACGCGCTCCCCGCGCGAGAGGCGGCCGATGATCGCTGGCTCCTCGTCGTGCCGCTCAGGAGGAATCAGCGTGTAGACGGACTTGCCGACGATCTCGTGTGCCTCGTACCCGAAGATGCGCGTCGCCCCGGCGTTCCAGCTCCGGATGATCGTGTCCAGCGTCTTGCCGATGATGGCGTCATCGGACGAGTCGACGATGGCGGCGAGCCAGGCCTCGGGATTTATCGAGAGAAGCTTCCTGCCAAGCTCCGCGGAGAACTCATCGGTGATCTGGGGGTCGGACATTGCCTCCACTCATCTGGCGTGACTGAGCACGAATCCGCCCCTCGCCGCCGGCCGGACGGCGGTGGCGAATGGCTGGATCGGGGAGCAACGGGACGCGGAGCGCCAGTGATCCGGGACACAAGGAGCTGGCCAGCACCGCAGACACCGGAACGTGCGCGGGCGCTCAGGGTCAGCAAGAACCCGGCCGACCGACGAATCTATTGACCTCCCTTACGACTCGGCAGCGGGGCAACCGTGCCCGCACGCTGCCTCGCCTGGGTCACGAGATTGTCGGCACGGGCATCGGCCTCACGGACCAGACGCTCCGCCTGCTGGTCCGTCTCGCGTCTCATGCGGTCGGCGGCCGCCTGGGCGGCGACGCGCGCCACCGGGTTGGTGGCGCGGGCGACGACCGAATCGGCGCGCATCCCCGCCTGACGACGCGTGCTGTCGGCCAGGGCCCGCGCCTGGGCGCGAATGCTGGCCGCCTGCGAGTCCGCTTCGGCCACGATGCGCTCGGCCTCAGCGGTCGCGCGACGCCGGGCTTCCACGGCGGCGGAGTCGGCCTGTTGCTTCACTTCGGCCACGCGACCGATCCCGTTCGCTCCGCCCAGCGGCACCTTCAGGCCGCCGGCGGTGAGGTCGAAGGGCTTCACGTTGACGCGTCCATTGGCGACGTCGAAGGCAAGGCGCACGGCGCCGAGGGCGGGCGAGCGCAGCGGGCCGGAGGCGAGCGCCGCGGAGACCTTCTCGAGCGCCGACGAATTCTGCACCACGAGCCCGGAGGTCCTCAAGTCGCCCCGACCGGAAAGAGCGCCGAGCACCGGCGACATGTCCTTCGCGAGAAGTCCCTTCATCGCCATCGTTCCCGTCACGTTGCCGCGCGTCCAGCGCGCTACCGGGGCCAGCTTCTGCACGGTGGCCAGCGCGGCGAAGCTGGCCGGGATGTCCACGCTGTCGAGCTGGAGGGCGAGGTCGAAGGTGGGGCGGGCGAGGTCACGGGTGTCATACGCGCCATTCGCCACCACCCTCCCGCGCAGGGTGTTCATGCGAAGGCTGTCGAGCGTGACGCGCTGGTCCTTCACGCGCAGCCGGCCGCGCACGTCGTCGAGCGCGAGGGCGCCGTAGGTGACGTGACTGGCCGTTGCGTCGAGGGTGAAGTCCACGCGCGGCGGAACGGGGATCACCTCCGTCGACTTGTCCTTCGACACCCACTCCGCGAGGTCGAAGCGCGAGCTCGCCACCGAGCCGGTGCCGCGCAGCTCCTCGTCGTGCATCAGGAAGCCGAGCAGGTTGTCGAGCGAGCCGCTGGCGCGCAGGTCGCTGTCGCCGACACGTGCGGCGAGCACAGTGAGCTGGGCGGCGCGCGGCGTGAAGCGAAGCGCGGCAGTGTCCACGGCCACGGCGTGGGGGAGGGTCGCGCTTCGGAGCGCCAGGTGCGAGACGTAGGCTGCCCCGCTCGCCGTGACGCGATCGTAGCGCGAGGCGTTGACGTCGGAGAGCCGCGCGCGCATGGCGAGGTCGGCGTTCAGGAGGCCGGCGAGGCCCTGGATGTCGGGCAGCTTCACCGTGCGCGCGAGGTCGGCGAGGTCGAGCGCGCCGCGCAGGCGGAGGTCCACGTCCGGATCGCTCATCGGCGTGCGCACCACGAGTCGCGCGTCCACCGGCCGCCCGCCGAGCTCGGCGTGGAAGCGCTTCAGGTCTACGACGGTACTGTCCATGTGGCCGCCGGGGTTGTCCACCGCGAGCTCCATGAAGATGCCGCGCGCGGGCAGCGGGAGGGACGGATCCTTGAACGCGCCGCTGTCGACGCGGGCGCGAATGGCGAGAGCGGGAAAGGCGTGCGGACCATACGTGCCGCGCACGCGTCCCGATACCGACATCCGGCCCG
This sequence comes from Gemmatimonadaceae bacterium, assembly GCA_036377775.1. GTDB lineage: Bacteria > Gemmatimonadota > Gemmatimonadetes > Gemmatimonadales > Gemmatimonadaceae > AG11. The sequence continues at coordinate 7,448 of DASUXT010000009.1, forward strand.
CGGTACGCAACCGGGCGAAGTCCTGTGCGTACACCGCGGGCACGAGCGAGAGAATGTCGCGGAAGGCAGTGCCTGGGGCGGCGAAGGCGAGGTCGAGCTTCGTGTCCGGCTTGCCGAGGGTCGCCGAGCCCTCGAAGGCGAGGAGCAGCTCGTTGAGCTTCAGCGTGTCGCGCCGGAAGGTGAAGCGGTTGTTGCGGAGGTCAGCGTCGACGTCGGCATCGAGGCGGATGGCAACGCGCGACAGCCAGGGGATGCCGGCGAAGCGGACGAAGGCCGAGTCCACGCGCGTGCGGGTGGAGAGGAGGAACTTCTCGCTCGCGAAGTCGCCGCTCAGCTTCTCGTTCACGCCGTGGAGGGCGAGCGCGAGGTTGGCGTGACGGTCATCGAGGGTAATGGTGCCGCTGGAGAGCTGCAGGTTCCGCAGGGTGACGCCGACGGCGCGCTTGCTCGTCGTGCCCTGCGTGGGGGAGGGGCGCGCGATGTCCCAGTTAGCGCGGCCGTCGGTGAGGACGCGAAGGCCGACGCGCGGCTGCTGGAGCACGACCTCGCGGACGACGATCGGGTCGCCGTGGCGGAGGAAGCCGACCACGCTCCCCAGCTCGAGGACGAGGCGCGCGTCCTTCACGAAGGCGAGGGTGTCGCCGGCGAAGGGCTGGACGCCGACGACGCTCAGGTCGTTCAGCGAAACCGACGCGCTGGGAAAGTCGCGGAGAAGTCCGACGCTCGCCGAGCGCCAGTCCACGCGCGCGTTCACGCTGGAGGCGATCTCCGTCTTCAGGCGCGCCTCAATGCGGTCCCGGAAGAGGACGGGAACGAGGACGAGGACCAGCAGGACTGCCAGGACGAGGAGGGCGCCGCCGAGGGCGAGCTTGCCGCGAGTTCGCATGCCGGAAGACGATTTCGGGGGCTCTCCGGTATCGAGGCAGGGGATCCCCGGCCTAGCTTGGGGCATGCTCCCGAACACTCACGTGGATGTCGGCACCTTCCTGCTGGTCATGGACCTGCTGGGCACCTTCGTGTTCGCGCTCAGCGGCGCGAGCTCCGGGGTGCGGCACCGGCTGGACCTGTTCGGGGTGCTGGTGCTTTCCTTCGCCGCGGCGCTTGCCGGCGGCATCACGCGGGACCTGCTGATCGGCGCGGTGCCGCCCGTGGGGATCACCGATTGGCGCTACATCGCCACGGCGCTGGCAGCGGGCGTGGTGTTCTTCTTCTGGGACTCCACCGTCGTGCGGCTGCGGATGACGATCCTGCTGCTGGATGCCGCCGGGTTGGGCCTGTTCGCAGTGACCGGCACGCTCAAGGCGCTCAAGTACGACCTCGGCCCGGGTACGGCGGTGCTGCTCGGGATGCTCACCGGCGTCGGGGGCGGCGTGCTGCGCGACGTGCTGGTCTCGGAAGTGCCTACGATCCTCAGGTCGGAGCTGTATGCCATCGCCGCGCTCGCCGGCGCCGCCACCGTGGTGCTCGGCCGGGCACTCGGGTTGCCGGCGCAGACCGGCGCGATCGGCGGGGTACTCGTCTGCTTCGCCCTGCGCGTTGTTGCCATCCGGCATGGCTGGAGACTGCCGGTGGTGGGCGAGTGGCGCCGCAGCGAGGACGACACGATCGAGGTTGACGACGCGCCGCGGCCCTGACGTTGCCCTGACGCACTCGCCGAAATCCTTCTGACCACCTTCACTTCTCACGACTCCGTTCGATGCCGACCGAGCAATACCACGAACCACCCGAGGAGCTGTCCGCCGAGACGCGCACCTACGCGCGCATGATCACGTCGCTGATCGAGGAGGCGGAGGCGATCGGGTGGTATGCGCAGCGCCTCTCGCTGGAGAAGGATCCCCAGGCGCGCGCCATCATGCAGAACGCGCAGCAGGAGGAGTTCAAGCACTTCGGGATGGACCTCGAGTTCCTGCTCCGGAAGACCCCGAAGTGGCGGAAGATCCTGAAGGACATCCTCTTCAAGCAGGGAGACATCGTGGAGCGCGGCGAGGAAGCGGAGGACGCCGCCGGCTGATCCGCGATCAGCTGGTAGCCTCCTCGCCGCAGGTGCGGGCCCAGGGGATGATCTCCAGGCGTGCGTAGGGGATGGGCTTCCCCGTCTGCTCGCAGATGCCGAAGCGCTCGGGATCGGCGTACAGGCGCTCGAGCGCCGCATCGATCTCGGCGAGCTCGCGCGAGATACGGGTGGCGTTGGAGGCGTCGAGCTCCTCCTGCATGGTGTCCGTGCCGAGGTCAGCCTGGTGGGTGGGCATCTTGGTGATGTCGCCGGCCTGGTCTTCCTCGCTCTCGGAGGAGTTTTCGTCCAGGGAGCGATTGAGCGTCCGGAGTGCGCGATCGCGCTCGTCGCGGAGCCGCTGCTCGAGCTTCTTGCGCTGCGAATCGGTAAGGGCCACGGGATCCTCGGCTGTCTGCGTCAATGGTTCGGAAGGAAACGACGCACGACCTGGTGCATGGCGCGGGCCGGAGCGACGCTCGTCAGGGACCTGTACGTAACGATGCGCTACGGCGCTCGTAGCGACGTGATGCAGGAGCCTCGAGAAAATCCCGCTGGAACTGCGATTGGCGCGGTGTTCGGCCGGCGCATGCGATGCGAAGGGAGTGGCGCACGTCGCGCCGGGCGCGGTGGCCACCGGTGGCCGCCGACGTTCAGGCGCTCACTTCGCGGAGAAATACATGCGCCATGCGACTGTCGGCCTCCGAGCGCTGATGCTCGTCGGCATTGTGGCTATCCTGGGCTGCGGTGGTGGTTCGGCGACGGGCACCGACGGTGGGACGCCGCCGCCGCCACCCCCGCCCCCTGCCAACTCGGTGGCGATCACCAACAACAGCTTCACGCCGGCGAACCTCACCGTGTCACCGGGCACCACGGTCACGTGGAACTGGAACACCTGCAGCGGCGGCGACGGCTATGGCAACGGCCAGACCTGCGTGGATCACAGCGTGGTGCTCGACGATGGTTCGGCGTCATCGAGCGTGCAGTCGTCGGGCAGCTTCACTCACCAGTTCGCGACGTCGGGCACGTACACCTACCACTGCGCGGTGCACGGGACGGCGATGTCAGGGAAGGTCGTGGTGCAGTGAGTGTGAGGGTCCGGGCCGGCGTGGGCCGGCCCGGAATACGCGCCCATTCAGCGACGGCTGATCTTCACGCGCCAGAGCTCGGGGCCCTGGGCCTCGTAGGTCCAGTCGAAGGTGTCGGGGCACTCGGCCATGAGCTGGTAGCGCAGCGGCTTGGGATCGTGGTCGTTGAGGATGACCATCGCCTGTCCGCTGGCCAGGGAATCGAAGGTCTTGAAGATGGTGGGGTGCTTGTCGCGCGGCGGAATCACGCGCACGTCGAGCTCGATGGTCTGCAGGGACATCACGATCTCCTGATCGGTGAGGGTGGTGCGGCTGGGTGGGCCGTCGATGCCGAAGACGGCGGGATGCTCACGCGGGACGCCAGATCCGCAGGAGCACCTGGTCGGCGCGCGATTCGTCGAGCTCGCACGCGAACCCACGCTCGGCGAGCATGGGCAGGAGCAGTTGAGGGACACGCTCGTTGAGCTGCACGAGCTGGTGGCCGGCGGGGAGGGTCTCCAGCGCGGCGAGGGTGCGGACGAGGGGTTCGGGGGGCTGGAGGCCGCGGACGTCGAGCCAGATGGTGTGGTCGTCGGTGGGGGAGGAGGCCCCGACACTCGCTTCGCTCGAGCGGGGTGACACGATGGGAGCGGCGCTCGCGAGGGATGACACGATGGGGGGGTCGCTCGACGCCTCGCGCCAGAACCAGACGGACCAGTCGTCGGGGGCGTGCTCCTGGCTCTCGGCGGCGAAGCCGCGCTTGCCGAGGACCGTGAGCAGGGGGACAGGGTGGAAGATGGCGCGGACACGCAGCACCTCGTCCTCGCCGAGCGCGCTCACCGCGCCCATGATGCGAGCGAGGGGCTCTCGCCCCGCGCGGAGGTCGTCGCGAACATCTACCTCGACCACGGGCGCATCGGGAGGATGCGTACGCGACGTACCTGCGTCCGGGCCTGCGGCAGGCAGCGGCGCAGCGGATGCACTGGCAGCTGCTGCGGCCCTGTCGTCCGTGTCGATGCCGAGCGCGGCATTGAGGTCGCGCACGAGGGCGTTCACGGGTACGGACGCGATGCGCGCCGCGTCGTCCACGGTCACGAGCCGGCCCATGACCTTGCGCATGGTGCGGTTGCGCAGCCTGGTGAAGTGCGACGAATGGCGCACGAACACCTCGACGAGCGCCTCGTCGCGTGCGAGCACGTCGTTGACCCGATCCGCGCCGACCACGGGCTGCGCCGTCGATGTGAGGCTCATGCGGTACCTCCGGCGTTGCCGACGGTGATGCGGGCGATCTGGCTGATGAAGAGCAGGACGGCGCCGAGGAACATGATCGCGCCACAGCGCGTCACGTGCAGCGAGGCCGTGGAGATGCCAACCGCGAGCAGCGTGACGCCGAGGGCCATCAGCGCGAGCTGTACGTGCGCAACGCGCGCCGAGAACATCTGCGCCACGGTGGGAGCGGTCCCCTTGCCCATGCGGTCCTTGAATCGGACGGTCCAGGCGAGCAGCGGGACGATCTTGTAGAAGAAGCCGACGACGTACATCACGATCCCGCCGAGCAGCCCGACCGTCACGTAGATGGTGGCCAGCCGGGGATGCATCACGCCGGCGGCGAGTACCGCGGGGCCGAGCAGGGTGCTCACGGCGAGGAAGGTGAGCGCCATGCCGGCGAAGCGCATGCCGACGTCGATCTTCTTCCGCACCCGCGCCACGTAGAAGGAGCGCGCCTGCCAGAGGAAGCACGCCACGCCGCCCATGAGCAGCGGCACGGCGGCCCACGCGACCACGCTCATGCGTGTCGCGAGTCCCGTGGCGAGCGCCGGCACGCCGAGCGCGAGCAGGGTGAGCGCACGCTTCGTCCACCGCGTGTCGCCGCTGTGCGAGAGGAGGAACATGGGGAGCAGCCGATGTGACACGCCCACCATCATCATCAACGCCCAGCCGACGAGCGCCACGTGCAGGTGCGTCGCCAGCACGATGATCCGCGCCGAACCGAGGAAGCCGGTGTGGATGTTGTGCAGCAGCACCACGCCGAGGGACAGCGTGGACGCGAGGAAGAAGATGGCGAGGGCGATGGCGCCCCAGGTGACGTCGCGGCTCTTCGCCCGTGGCAGGGTGAATGCCACGTTGCCGACGCCGAGAATGACGCCGACGCTCACGAGCGCGATGCCCACGTGGTGGAGCATCGTGTTGCTCACGGCGACCCCGGCGGCGAACAGCCCCGCGCCGGGCGCGAACGTCCAGAACTCGGCGTGACCGAGCCTGATGGAGCGAATCGGTGCGCCGAGCGCGACGGGCAGCAGCTGGTACAGCGCGCCGAAGATTGTCGTGGTGAGCCAGCCGAGGGTGAACAGATGCGTGATGCCGGCCACGCGGGGAGACGGATAGGCGCCGATGGAAAGCTCCGGCGCGATCCAGACGAGGCCGATCGTGCCGGCGAGCAGGTACAGCGTGGCCGCAGCGAAGTGCTCGCCGGCGAGCGCCACGTTGCTGCGCACGGGGACCGGTGCCGCGGAAGGAGCTGCCGGTGGGCGCACGCTCGGTGCGGCGACGGCCGGCGCGGTCACGAGATGGCCTCGTCGGTCACGTGCTGCCAGCCGAGTGCGACGGCGACGCCGCGCGCGATCGTGTCGAACGCCGTTCCCGCGGCGCTGCGCGGCCGGGCGAGCATCGTCGGGGTGCCGGCGTCGCCCTCGCCGACGATGGCATCGTCGAAGGGAATCTCGCCGAGGAAGGGGGCGCCGAGCTCGCTCGCCACCAGCGCACCGCCACCGTGTCCGAATGGTCCGCTCATGTTCTCCACCACGCCGAGCAGCGGCACCTCGAGGGTGCGGAACATCTGCGCGGCCTTGCGCGCTTCGGCCGCTGCCACGCGCGGCGGCTGGGTGACGACGACGGCGCCCGAGAGAACGACGGCCTGCGCGAGGCTGAGGGCGATATCGCCGGTGCCGGGCGGAAGATCCACGACGAGCACGTCGAGCTCCGGCCAGGCCACACCGCGCGCGAACTGCTTCACCGCCTTGCTCACCATCGGCCCGCGCCAGATGGCGGGCGAATCCTCGCCGAGGAAGAAGCCGAAGCTGATCATCGGCACGCCGAAGGCGTCGAGGGGGAGGATGTACTTCTCCGGCGACATGCGCACGCGCTGTGCGCCGTCCTCCATGCCGAGGAGAATCGGGAGGCTCGGCCCATAGATGTCGGCGTCGAGCAAACCGGCACGCAGCCCGCCGCGGGCGAGCGCGATGGCGAGGTTCACTGCCACGGTGCTCTTGCCGACGCCGCCCTTGCCGGCGCCGACGGCGACGACGTGCTTCACGCTGGAGAGCCTCACCTGCTCGGCCCATGGATCGGGAGTCCCGGCGCGCGGCACCGGCGCCTGCTTCGGTGCCGGCGTGGGCGGAACGATCTCCACGGCGATGTCGGTGGCGCCGAGCGGCTCGAGCACGTCGCGAATGCTGGCGCGCAGCTTCCCGATCAGCGCGTCGCCGCGCGTGTGCATGCCGAGCTGCACCTTCACGCGTCCGTCGCACACGGCGACGTGCTGCACCATCCCGAACGACACGATGTCGCGCGTCAATCCCGGGTAGGGAACGTGACGCAGCGCGTCGGTGACGGAATCCTTCGTCAGCGCTTCGGTCGCGGGTGCGTCCTCCGTTTCGCTCAGTCCATGCGTAGACATGGACTGATGTTGCGGCGGCGAGGACGGGGGAAGTGTGACGGTTGTCTCAGGGAAGGAGGTGGGAAGGTGGGAAGGTCAGGAACGACCTTCTGACTTTCTGACCTTCTCACATTCCGACCTACGCCTCATTCGTACTTCGCCCGCTCCCCCGGCCGTCCCAGTGTCTTCAGTCGCGCGACGTCGGGAATGAGGATGCGCTTGCTGCTCAGGGGCTCGATGATGCCCTTCGACGCGAGCTGCTTGAGGGCGCGCGAGACCGATTCGCGGGCGGTGCCGAGCTCGAAGGAGAGCTCCTCGCGCGTGCGGTCGAGGGTGATCTCGGTGCCGCGCTTCGTGGCCGAGCCGTGCTGCTCGGCGTACTCGGCGAGGAAGCTGGCGAGGCGCGCCGCCACGTCACGGAAGGCGAGCGTCTCGGTGACGTGCACCAGGTGGCGCAGGCGCTTGCCGAGGGTGCGGATGACGGATTGCGCGACGTCGGGGTTCTCGCGGTAGAGTGCCTCGAAGTCGGCCCGCGGGAGGAAGACGAGGCGCGATTCCACTTCGGTGATCGCCGACGCCGGATAGTCGCCGCCGTCGAACAGGGGGAGCTCGGCGACGGGGCGGCCCGGTCCCTCGGTGTGCAGCACCTGCTCGCGACCGGCCGGACTCGTGCGATAGATGCGCACGCGGCCGCTCTCGACGATGTAGAGGCCGCGGCAGGGCTCGCCGGTGGTGAAGAGCACGTGTCCCGCCGCGACGGTGCGCGCCACGCAGCGGGACGCGAGCCGGGTGAGCGCGTCGTGGCCGAAGCTGGCGAACAGCGGGAGCTGCTGGAGCAGGTCGATCGGAGCCATCGCGAGTGGATCGAAGTCGAGTGCCGAGGTCGCGTCGCACCAGCTGTGACAATCGTCACGCGCATGCGCCTCGGTGCAGGCGAGAATGCATCATCGCCGCGGCATGTGCCGCATTACATAACCTACACGGTGATGCCGATGAGTGAATCGGATCCGCGCATCGAGGTGCTCTGGCGCAACCTCGCCACCGTCATCGATCCCGAGATCGGGCTGGACATCGTCACGCTCGGCCTCGTGTACGGCGTGCAGGTGACGGAGGACGTCGCGGTGATCACGCACACGCTCACCACGCCGGGCTGCCCGATGGAGCGCATCATCACCGACGGCATCCGTGCGGCCGTGATGCAGACGGAAGGTATCTGCGGCGTGGAGACGCACATCGTGTGGGAGCCGGCGTGGCACTCCGGCATGATCGCGCCGAACGCCTGGTGAGCGGCGCGCATTTCCCGAACTCCCGAGGAGTCAGCATGGCAGGCAACAGTATCGATACCAGCGTGGCGGTGAACGAGATGGTCGCGCGGCATCCCGAGACGATGCCGGTGTTCAACCGGTTCGGCCTCGACACCTGCTGCGGTGGGGGCGCCCCGATCGCCGAAGCGGCCCGTCGCGACGGCGTGGACCTCGACGGGCTGGTGAAGGCGCTTGGCGAGGCCCTGAGCGCAGCGGGGGTGGCGTGAGGGTCCTCTCTCCGCTGGGCGCGGCGCGTGACGCCGTGTCAGCCCAGGCGACCCGGCCGGCCACGGCGCTCCTGCACGACGTGCCCGATGCGCGCGTCGTGGTGTTCCGCATCGAGCCGGGGCAGGAGGTGGCGCCGCACACGAGCAACTCCACCGTGCTCCTCTCAGTGGTGAAGGGGACCGGCACGGTGAGCGGCGCGACGGGGGAGAGCAGCGTCTCGCCCGGCGACGTGGTGGCGTACGAGGTGGGCGAGCTGCACGGCATGAAAGCGGGGAGCGAGCAGCTCGTGATCGCCGCCATCATCACTCCGCGGCCGGGGGCCCGTTAGCCGAAGAGAGCCAGGTGAGCGACGTCGCGCCGCGTGCTATCTTGGCGGCGTGACATCACTTCCCGGAACCGCTCGATGAACACGCTCGAACTGATCGCCGCGCTCGTTGGCGCGCTGAGCGTGTACCTCAGCGTGCGCCAGAACATCTGGAGCTGGCCCACCGCCATCGTCAACGTGGTGCTGTACACCCTGGTCTTCTACGAGGCCAAGCTGTACGCCGACATGGGGCTGCAGGTCATCTATGCCATCCTCTCGGTGTACGGATGGTACGAGTGGCTGTACGGAGGCGAGGGGCGCACAGAGCTGCACGTCACCCGCACCGGACCCCGGCTGGGCGTGATGCTCGCGACGATCGCACTGATCGGATCGGCGTGGCTCGGCAGCCTGCTGCACCACGAGACCGACGCGGCGCTCCCCTACATGGACGCCGCGCTCTCCAGCACGAGCCTCGTGGCGCAATGGATGATGACGCGCAAGCTGCTGGAGAACTGGCTGGTGTGGATCGCCGTAGACGTGCTCTACGTGGGGATGTTCATCTTCAAGGGGCTGTACCTCACGGCGGGGCTCTATGCGGTGTTCCTCGCCCTCGCGGTGCGCGGCTACGTCGACTGGCGCCGCTCGATGCAGGCCACCGTCGCTGCTGCCTGAGTGACAACCAGTGGTCTGGTGCGGGTGTGCGTGACGGGGCCGGAGTCCACCGGCAAGACCTCGCTCGCGCAGCGCCTGGCCAAGTGGGCGAGCACGGAGTGGGTGCCGGAGGCCTCGCGCGTGTATGCGGAGCGGAAGGTCGAGCCCCTGACGGCGGAGGACGTGGGTCCGATCGCGCAGGAGCACATCGCGCTCGCCGAAGCCGCGGCGGAGCGGGCGCGGGTGCGCGGCGCCTCGCTGCTCGTGCTCGACACCGACCTCCTGAGCACGGTGGTGTACGCGCGGCACTACTACGGCGCCGCGCCGCGGTGGGTGGAACGCGCCGAACGGGAGCGGCGTGCGGATCTCTACCTGCTGTGCGACGTGGACGTGCCGTGGATCCCCGACGGCATCCGCGACCGCCCCGAGAATCGCGAGGAGATGTTCGCGCTGTTCGACCGCGCCCTCGCCAGCCGCCGCGCCAATGTGGTGCGCGTGCGCGGCGGCTGGGAGGAGCGCTGGATGACGGCGTGCGACGCCGTCAGAACCCTATGCGCGCGGTGACGGTGACGTTCCGGGGCGCGAGCATGTAGTAGTACGGCTCCATCGCGTCGGGATCGCTGCTCCCGACGAGCGCACCGGGATAGCCGCCGGTGTAGACACGGTTGTCGAACAGGTTCCGCACCGCGACGAGCAGCGATTGGCCGGCGAGGTTGAACGTCAGCGCGCCGTCGGCATACCAGCTCGCCGGGACGACGAAGCGCGGGTCATTGGTATTGGTGAGCATCATCCGCGACGTGTAACGCCCGTCGAGGTCGAGAGAGAGCCAGTCGGCGAGCGCGGCACGGATCCCATGCCCGCTGACGAGCTTCGGGGTCATGAGCGCCGTGACGTCGTGGTACGACTGGCCGCTGGCGTCGTCCGTGTAGTCGGCGATGCGGGCGTCGGTCACCGACGCGGTGGCGACGAATGTCAGACGGGGGAGCGCCTGCCAGGTGAGGTCGGATTCGACGCCGCGCCGGTAGCTTCGCGCCACGTTCTTCCGCAGCTCGTAGCCCAGCGTGCTGAGCTGGCCGATGGGCGCGATCTCATTGTGGAACTGCATGAGGAACAGATTCGCATGCGCCTGCAGCGTGGGGCGCGAGAAGTCCACCCCCGCCTCGAGGTCGCGCGCCGATTCCGGATGGACGCGGGTGAGGGGGAATACTTCGCGTGCCGTCACGCTGTCCACGTCGTCGGCGCCGGCGAACATGTCGGCGCGCGTCGGCTCGCGCCCGTTAATGCCGGCGCTGGCATACATCGAGAGGGCGTCGCTCAGGTGCAGCCGCACTCCCGCCTTCGGGTTGAGGAAGCTCCAGCTCACGTCGGTTGGTGCGACGCCGGAGCTGGGCGTGGGCGAATAGCGGAACTGGGCGAAGCGGAGCTGCACGTCGCCGTATACCGTGGCGCGGCCGCGGGTGATGGAACCCCTGGCGAAGGCGCTCTGCTCGCCCTTGTAGCCGGTGTTGTCGTACCAGCGCGTCTCCATGTCGGGGCGCTGCCCTGCCCAGTGCTCGCGCGCGTAGCGAGCGACGTGGACGCCGGCCGACGCACTCGCCCCGTCGCCCGACCAGTCGAGGGAGCTGATCACGCCTCCCCAGCGCGAGTGCAGGCCGTAATGGTACGCGTCGCTCAGGTCGCCGTTGCCGGTCGGATAGTCGTACCAGCCGCCGGCATCGAAGCCGTACGCGGTGGTGGCGAGGCTGAGCGAGGGCGCGAGCGCGTGTGTCCACGCAAGGCTCAGGAGGTCCTGGTGGAAGCGGTCCCCGACGGCGAGCGAGGGGCTGTTGCCGAACGGATTGTCGCGCGGCTCCCGCTGCAGCACGGAGAGCGGCGACGCGAGGTATGCCTGCTGGTTGGAGGAGATACCGGCGAGGAGCGTGGCCTTCACGACGTCGCGGGAGCCGAACCATCCGCCGCTGGCGAAGGCGCTGCGCGAGCTGTTGCCGGAGTTGAAGCGGTAGCCATCGGTGTGCTGCCCCGAGCCGCGCACGTAGCCGGCGAACCCGCTCGCGGTGAGTCCTGACTGCGCCTCGAACGAGGCGCGCGAGGTGTTGTACGCGCCGCGCGTGAGCTGGAGCCGCATGCCGCGCTGCACGCCGGCAATGGGGATGGACTCGAAGTTCACCGAGCCGGCGTAGGACGCGACGCCCGGCGTGCTGGCGCCGACGCCACGCTGCACCTGAACGGAGGCGATACTGCTGGCGAAGTCGGGGAAGTTGGAGAAGTAGAGCGACTCGTCCTCCGGCTCGTTGAGCGGGATGCCGTCGAGCGTGATGTTGATGCGCGTCTGATCGATGCCGCGAAGGCGCATGTACGAGTAGTTCGACCCAGACCCGCTCTCCGAGTACGCCGTCATGCCGGGGGTGCGCTGGAGCAGGATGGGCATCTCCTGGCCGGTGTACTCGCGCTGCAGCTCGGCACGGGAGAGGGTCTTCCGGGAGAGGGGCGCATCGTGGCCGCGGATGGCGGTGACGCGGACCGACTCGAGCCGCTGGGCGGGAGTCGCGTGAAGAGAGTCAGCCGCCGAGTCGGCGGGGACGCGCACGGTGTCGCGCGCAGCGGACTGCGGCGACGGAAGTGCGAGAGCGAGAAGGAGTGCCAGCACGTGCGAGCTCCGATGAATCGCGTGAAGGCGAGGGAGCTGGCCGGCGACGGCGGGATGGAAGCGCTGCGCGAGAGCTCCTGCGCAGTCCGCCTGCACCAGTGACGCTCCCTTCGCTGGAATGACCCAGATCAGGTTCGACGGGTGTGATCTCAGCCCGCGCTTGTAGGAATCGTGCGCGGGCACCCCGTGCCACTGTGCGTTGATGATAACCGCATTTGCGGATAGTTCGCAACGGCGAGCAGTTCGACCAACGACCACGGACGATAGACCCCAGACCACGCGCCATCGACCGGCTCTCGACACGCCGGAGAGTCAGTCGATCGCAGATGGTCTATCGTCTATCGTTTATTGTCGTTGGCTTCGTTCCGGTCCCGCCTTGCCGCGCGTCTCAGGGCAGCAGCAGCCCCAGCACGTCCTCCCTCGCCACATCGCCGAAGTACTGCGACAGGTCCGCGTCGCCGACCGCGGCGAGTATGGCGTCGCGCTCGTACGCCACGCCGCGGAGGCGCGCCTCGAGCTCGGCCACGTCGCGGCGGCCCATGAAGTCTCCGAAGATGCGGAGGCCGGAGATCAGGTTCTGGTGCACGTCGAACCGCAGGTCGATCTCGCCGGCGGGGAAGCGCTGGGCGCGCTGGACGTTGCTCGGCGGATTCTCGCCGTAGTTCCACGACCAGGCAGCGTACTTCGTGGCGCGCAGCTCCTGGACGCGCTGCCAGTCGTCGTCGGTGAGCTCGATGCTCGGGATGGCGCTGCGGTCGCGCGTGCCGAAGATGCGCTCGAGGATGCGCTCGCGCAGCTCGCGCACGCCGAGCGACGGTTCGCTTCCTTCGGCGCCCTGCACGAGGAATTCATTGATGTTCGCCACACGACTGCGGATCGACTTCACGCCCTTCGATTCCACCTTGCCGGGGCGGGGACGCAGCGCGGCGGTGACGTCGTCGAGGTTGGAGTGCACGAGCAGGGTGCCGTGGCTGAACATGCGGTCCGGGGTCGCGAACTGCGCGTTGCCGGAGATCTTGCGGCCCTGTACCAGGATGTCGTTGCGGCCGCCGATCTCCGCCGGCACCCCGAGGTCGCGCAGCACGTCCACCACCGGCCCGTTGAAGCGGTCGTAGCGATTGAAGCGGCCGGTCACGTCCCGCGTCATGAAGCTGAAGTTCAGGTTGCCGAGGTCGTGATACACGGCGCCGCCGCCGGAGACTCGCCGCACCACCTGGATGCCGCGTTCGGCCACGACGTCGGGGGCGATCTCCTCGATGGTGTTCTGGTTGCGGCCGATGATGATCGCCGGCGCGTTCACGTAGAAGAGCAGCAGGTCGTCCTCGCCCATGCGGTGGCGGAGGACGTATTCCTCGAGCGCGAGGTTCTGGCTGGCGTCGGAGGAATCGAGGTTATCGACGAAGAGCACGGGATGTCGGGGTGTCAGGATGTCGGGATGTTCGAAAGATGATTCACTGCGCGGGAGTAAGGCAGAGCGCACCAGGGAAGAGTGGACCAGCGACTCCAGACGATAGACCATGGACCACGAGCTACCAGACTGGCTCTCCAGGCGCGCAGAGAGCCGGTCTGGTGGCTCGTGGTCTGGTGTCCATGGTCCACGGTCGATGGTCGCCGACAACTGCAGGCAACGGCCTCCCGGAACGACGAAACGAAGGGCCTCATCCACGGTGTCGGGGGTCACTCTCGCGTTGTGACATTCCTGCTAGCGAGGGAGTTCGGAGTGCCGCTATCCTTGCCGCCCGAGATTCCCCCGTGGACACCGCGCGGTGCGTAACTCGCCGGCTGTCCCGAGCGTCATCCTGTGTCCCCTCCCCGCCGTCCCTCCCGCCCCGAATGGAGTCCCAGCACATGAACACCCGTCGTCTTTCCGCGTTCGCCATCGTGGCCGCCGCCGGCCTTGCCGCGTGCGGTCCGTCCAAGGAACATGCACGCGCCGACAGCGCGACCGCTGCCGCTGCCACGGAGCAGACGCGGCTCGCCACGCAGCTGGCTGCCCAGAAGGACTCGCTCACGCGCGTAGTCCTCCAGGCGGACGAGTTCATCATGCACATCGACAGCAGCATCTCGAAGGTGAAGGGACTGCCGAAGTCGAAGGCGAAGACGGCGTCGCTCGACCCGCTCGCGCAGCAGATCCAGAACCGCAAGGCGGTGATGGCCCGCGTCGACGCGCTCGTCGCCCGTGCGCAGCAGACGGCGTCGCAGCTCGCGCGCGCGAACAAGGACAACGCTGCGCTGCGCGCGCAGCTCGCGAGCGACTCGACGATGATCGCCGACCTCAACTCGACGATCCAGCGCCAGACGGCGATGATGGGGACGATGTCGAGCCGGATCGACAGCCTCACCGGCGAGACGGTCCGCCTTGGCGCGACGATCGCCGACCTCGAGACGCAGAAGGCAAAGGCGTTCTACGTCATCGGCAGCGAGGACGAGCTGCTCAAGCGCGGCGTGATCGTGCGCGAAGGAGGCGCCAACCTCCTCATCGCCCATCCTGGCCGTACGCTCCAGATCTCGCGCACCGCCGACCCGAACGAGTTCACGCCGGTGGACCAGCGTGCCACGAACACGATCGCCGTGCCCGACTCGACGAGCCGGTACAAGGTGGTGTCGCGCCAGAGCCTGGACTACGCGAGCGTGAGCGATCGCGACAAGGACACCTTCCGCGGCAACCTGAAGATCGCCGAGCCGGCGCGCTTCTGGGGACCGTCGCGGTTCCTGGTGATCGTGAAGCAGTAATCTCAGCTGCACTCCGCTGCAGACACGAACGCCCCGCCAGCTCGGCGGGGCGTTCGTGTCTCGATAGAGCGTGAACCATCGACCAGAGACCATCGACCAGAGACCAATAACCATCAGACCGGTCTTCCCCGCAGGGAGATCCGGCTTGGTGGCTACTGGTCCGTGGACTCTGGTCGTCAGTCGTTGGCTCGGTTCCCCGAGCCACGACGCAGGCGGTGCCGAATGACCGGGCACATCCGTCTTCTTTGGACCAGTGCTTGCTCGGTATCACCATGTACGCTCAACCGGGAGGAGTTCCATGGCACGGGGAGACAAGAGCAAGTACACGGACAAGCAGAAGCGGATGGAAGACCACATCGAGCAGGGATACGAAAAGCGCGGTGTGGGGAAGGACGAGGCCGAGCGTCGTGCCTGGGCGACGGTGAACAAGCAGACCGGCGGCGGCAACAAGGAAGGAGGCTCGGGGCGAGGAAAGCGTGATTCGAGCAGTGGCAGCATGAGCCACGCTGAGCGCAGCCGCGCCGCGAAAAAGGGATGGGCCACCCGCCGCCGCGAAGGCAACGCCTGACGTCGCCCGTTCTCCCCACCCGAGCCGGACCCGCCCTCTCGATTGGTGAGGTGGGTCACGGCTCGAACGGGGCTCCCGGCGACAGCTTGTGGCTCAGCTTGCCGGGAGGAGGAAGATGGCGACGTCGCAGTTGCTTTTGCCCCGCCGCAGCCCGTTCACGGCAGAGAATACCGAGAGGCTCACGGCTGCCATGCCGCAATTGAAATCGGGCGCCGAGCACTCCGTGCTTCGTCCGGGCAAGAATACCCTTGGAGGGCGCGGGGCCGATGCGCTGCCCATCGCCGGGCTCGCGTTTCAGCCCGCGGTGGCCACCATCACGCTCCCGGAGAGCGGGCCCGCCATCATCCAGCGCGTCACCGCCGCCGTCGTCGTCCGCCTCAACGACGTGCCGCTCGGCGTCGCACCGGCGGAGCTGCGGAACGGCGCGACGATCGACGTCGCCGGCATCCGGCTCGTGTACGATGCGTTCGGGAGCACGGCGGAGCCGTCGGCGGCTTCACGCTCGGGCGAGCACGCCACATCGCTGAGCGGCGAGACCGGCACCGCGGCACCAGCACCCGTCGCGCGCCTCGTGAACGTGAAGACCGGCGAGAGCTTCTCCCTCACCGGTCATCGCGTTTCGATCGGCCGCGACCTGGACTGCGACGTGGTGCTCCCCGACAATGGCGTGTCACGCCGCCATGCGACGATCGCACCGGTACCTGGCGGCTACCTGCTCACCGACGAGAGCTCGAACGGGACCCTCGTGAATGGCGAGCGCATGGGCGCCACGCACCTGCTGGAACCGGGCGACGTGCTTCGCCTGCACGACGAGGAGCTCCGGTACGAGGTGGAGGAAGCTGAGGCGAGCACTCCCGCCGCGAGCAGCCGCGCGCCGACGACGATCCTCGACATGTCGAGCCTGCGCAGCGTGCTCACCGCCGAGCAGACGCGCTCGTCGAGCCGGCGCCATCCGACGGCAAGCCTCGAGATCATCCGCGGCCCGTTCGCCGGCGCGTCGTTCCAGATCGATCGGCCCGTGTGCTCGATCGGCCGCGGGGAGCAAAGCGACGTCCGCCTTCGCGACGAGAGCGTCTCGTCCGCGCACGCCACGCTGCTGCGCAAGGGCGACACCTGGTACGTGGTGGACCTGCGCTCGGTGAATGGCACCTTCGTGGACGGCTACGGGGTGGCGGGCGAGCGCGAGCTGCACACGGGGGCCACGCTGCGGGTCGGCGCGGTGGAGATGCTCTTCCGCTCCTACGTGGGCGGCGTGGAGGAAGCGCACGCGCGGAAGAAGACGGGGCTGTGGGCGTGGTTCAAGCGGCTGTTCCGGGAGCCGCCGCCGCACAGGGGGAGTGTACTCTAGACTCACGCATCCACGCAGTCAGGTACACACTCAGTCCTCCAAGTTGAAGAGTGAGGAGTCGGGAGTGCGCACGGCGCAGCTCAAAGTGAAAGCTGAAAGCTGACAGCTCTGATCGTAGTCACTCTCCGGCTTACAGCGCCCTGCACCCGGGCGGGAAAGGAACGAACCGACGGGACGACAACGGCGTGCCCGGCATCGCGGGACGGGAAAGATCAGTGGGGCGGACCTGTCGCGGCGCATGGCAACGCCGTTCGCAGTTCCGCCCCACCGTTCCCTTGTGACCCCGGTGCCGAAGTCTTTCGTGCTACCGGAAGCCACGAGTGGAACAGTCAGCCTGAAGCTTTCACTTTGAGCTGCGCCGTGTACACTCCCGACCGACCACCATCAACTATCGGGACTGAACCGCGGAGATGTCCCACAGCTGCACCCGCCCCAGCATCGACATCGGGATGGCCAGCCGGTGCCGCCGCGTGTCGACGCCGATGTCGGCGGGCACCGGGACGCCGCGGATGATCTTCTTCTCGCTCGTCCCCCTGAGCACGTGGATGCTCGAGTCGGCCCAGCTCGTGAACATGATGGAGTGATCCGGCAGCATCTCCACGCCGTCGAGCTGCGTCACCACCTGCGACTGGTAGATCACCTTCCGCGTCTTCATGTCGAGCGGCAGCTCGGCGATCTCGCCATGCAGGCGGTCGAAGGAGAGGACGATCCAGCGCTTGCCCGCCGAGTCCCAGGTGATGCCGTTCGGCTGGTGCAGCGCGGGACCCTGCGCCGGCACGGAGATCTGCCCGCCCGGCCCGAGGACGAAGATGTGGTCGGTGCCGACGTGCTGGACGCCGAGCCGGCCCATGATGATTCCCGTGTCGGTCACGCGCACCGTGCCGTCGGGACCCACCGCCACGTCGTTGAGCTGGAGCACGCCGTACGGCGTGAAGTCGATGTTCGCCAGCGGGGCGCCGGTGTGCCGATCGAAGCCGCGCAGGATGTTGATGTCCGCCACCCACAGCGTATCGCCGTGGATGGCCATCCCTTTCGGCGAGTCCAGCGTCACGCCGTTCTTCCCGCCCTGCACGAAGACCTGTGCCGAGTCCGTGTTGCCCGCGCTCACGCGCGAGATGTAGCCATTGCCGTCCTTCGCCGAACCGTAACTGACCATGTTCGAGATGAAGAACACGTCCTGCTCGGGGTCGTAGCGCACCGACTCCGGCCCCTGGTAGCCGACGAGGTTGCGCACGAAGCGCGCTTCGGAGACGGAGATGCCCGTCTTCACCCCTTCGGCGGCGGGGGCGCTGTCAGTCACGCCCCCCGGGTTCGGCACGGGCGGCTTCCGCATCGACGAGTCGGAGCAGGCAGCAAGCGCGAGTAGGACAGCGCAGGGGATCAGCCGCAGGGTCATCGTCAGCGAAGGGTATACAGGTAGGCGGCGATGTCGCGCGCGTCCGCGGAGTTCACGCCCAACACCGGCATCGCCGTGAGCGAGTCCACCGCCTTCGGGTTCTCGATCCAGCGCACCATGTTCTCCGGCGCGTTCGGGAGCACGCCCGCGATGTACGCACGTTGGGCGATGCCCGTGAGCGGCGGTCCAACGAGCCCGTTCGCGCCCGTCACGCCAGACACGGTGTGGCAGGTGCCGCAGCCGTAGCTGCGGATGAGCTGCGGCCCGCGAGCGGGGTTGCCTCCCACCATCGCCGCGACTGCCTCGTCGTGATACCGCTCGTCTCCGCAGCCGGTAGCGAGGACGGCCACGAGGAGCAACGCGCCGGCGCGCAGGGTCCACCCTGTCCCGGCTCGCCGCGTTCCGGCGCGGGGCATCCCCACCGTGCCGAGATGCAGTCCCCGACCTCCCGACCGCCCGACATCCCGACCTCCCGGCTTCATTGGCACACCGTGATGAAGAAGCCGGCGATCCACTGCATGAGCAGGATCAGCGTGAGCACGGCACTCATTCCCACGCCGACGTCCCCCATGAACCGCGTCCGGAAGAACGCGCCGGGCCCTTCGACCGGATGTCCGGACGGATGCTCGCCCGCCGCCGACGTCCGCGCGCGCGTGATCCACGCCGCGGCGACGCCGGCGAGCGAAAGCACCACGGCAATGAACCCCACGACGTGCTGCCACAGCTCGTTCCGCATCGTGCAGCCCCACGGCACGAGCACGTACGCGATCTGGAGGTGCGCGAAGAACACGGCGGGGGCGAGGAAGAAGCCGAGCCACTGCAGCACGCGAGCGGGCTCGCGGCCGTGGCCGAGCACTTCGTGTCGCAGCTCGCGCTCGTTGGGCAAGGGCCTCCGCGGTTCGCGATGGTTGTCCATGGCTCAGATCCAGCGCGGCACGAGGAAGCACAGCACGTACAGGGGCACCCAGGACAACACCATGAAGTACCAGTAGAACGCCATGTCGGCTGCGTCGGAGAAGTGCTTCTCCTCCACCGGCGCCAGCCAGAAGAGCAGCGCCATCCCGCTCACCTCGATGAACTCGATCAGCAGCAGCGTGAAGTGGGAGCCGAGGATCATCCACTGCGCCGAACCGTACGCGTTGGAGTCCCACTTCACGTTCAGCGAGTAGATGGCCGAGAGGATGCGCAGCGCGACGAATGCCAGCGCGACGACTGACGCCAACGTGAGACCGACGCGCACCTTGCCGAGCTCGTACGCGTGCGCGGTCCTGCTGATCCACCACACGAGCGGGAGGCTGAGGACCATCACCAGCACCTCGGCCGTCGGGATGCCGAGCGAGGGATTCGGCGTGCCTTCCGGCGGCCAGGTGGCGAAGTTCTGCTGGATGTACAGGTAGACAGCAGCCGTCAGCACCAGGGTGAATCCCTCGATGACGACGAAGCCGAGCGTCCCCCACCACATGATGTCGCGCGGCCCGAAGACCACGTCGGGGAGGGCGGACAGGTTCATCACGGCGCGTGCACGTCGGGTCATGTCGGTTCGGGCTCCGTGCGTGGCAGGCGCCCGGGCGTCACCTGATCCTCCGGGTGCTCGCCGCGCGGCCAGGCCCAGCCGGCGAAGGCGATGACGCCGATGACGAAGCCGGCCGGATACGCCCATGGAGTGTAGATGGCGATGATGAAGGTGACCGCCACCGCAACCGCCATGATGAAGGGCCAGATGCTCTCCTCAGGCAGTGAATGTCGGCTGTCGGGCACGGCGTCGAGCGCGGTGGTGATCAGCATCTCGCGCTTGTGCGTCGCGAGTCCTTCGGCGATGGGAAGCTCGTCCGCCTCCTCCCACATCGGCGAGCGGCCCTCCACGACCGGGACGTGGTGGAAGTTCCACGGACGCGGCGGCGACGCCGCCGCCCACTCGAGCGTTGGACCGCCCCACGGGTCGGGGCCCGCCACCACGCCGCCGCGCCAGCTCACGAGCACGTTGACGACGAACACCGCGACGCTCGCGACGACAACCACGGCGCCGAGGCTGACGAGGAGGTTCAGGTTCCCCCAGCCCATCTCCGGCAGGTAGGTGTAGACGCGCCGCGGCATCCCCTCGAGCCCCAGGATGTGCATCGGGAAGAAGGTGACGTTCACGCCGATGAACCAGAGCCAGAAGTGCCACTTGCCGAGGCGCTCGCTCAGCATGCGTCCCGTCACCTTCGGGAACCACAGGTAGCAGGCACCGAACAGCGGGGTCACCACACCGCCGAGGATGACATAGTGGAAGTGGGCGACGATGAAGTAGGTGTCGTGCACCTGCAGGTCGAAGGGCACCGAGGCGATCATCACGCCCGTCACGCCGCCGATGATGAAGATGACGACGAAGCCGACGGCGAACAGCATCGGCGTGAAGAAGCGCGGCCGTCCCGCCCAGATGGTGGCGATCCAGCAGAAGATCTGCGCGCCGGTAGGGATGGCGATCAGCACGCTCGCCGCGGTGAAGAAGGTGCGCCCGAGCAGCGGGATGGGCGTGGCGAACATGTGGTGCACCCACAGCCCGAAGGCGACAAAGCCGGTGAGCACCATGGACAGCACCATCACCGGATAGCCGAACACCGGCCGCTTGGTGAAGGTCTCGACGATGGAGGAGATGAAGCCGAGCCCCGGGATGAACATGATGTAGACCTCGGGGTGGCCGAAGAACCAGAACATGTGCTGCCAGAGGAGCGCGTCGCCCCCCTCGGCCTGGTTGAAGAAGTGCGTCGCCACCAGGCGATCCATCGCCAGCATCATCGTGCTCGCCATCGCCACGGCGGGCATGGCGAAGATGATCATCACGGCGACGACGAGCACCGACCACACGTAGAGCGGGATGCGGTGGAGCGACATCCCCGGCGCGCGCAGCTTCATCACCGTGGCCACGATCTCCACCGCCGCCACGAGGCCGGCGATCTCGGTGAAGGTCACCACCTGCGCCCAGACGTCGACGCGCTTGCCCGGCGAGTACTCCGGCCCCGAGAGCGGGGTGTAGGCGAACCACCCGGTGTTCGGTCCCATGTTCAGGTAGAACGAGATGAACAGGAACAGGCCGCCGGTGAGGAACACCCAGTAGCCGAAGGCGTTGAGGCGCGGATACGCGAGATCGCGCGCGCCCACCATGAGGGGCACGAGGTAGAGCGCGAACGCCGTCATTACCGGCACGGCGAAGAGGAACATCATCGCGGTGCCATGAGTGGTGAAGACCTGGTTGTAGCGGTCAGGCCCCATGAAGCCGTTCTCGGGACGCGAGAGCTGGATACGCATCAGTCCCGCGTTGAGGCCGGCGAGGATGAACCAGATGAACGCGGTGACGATGTAGCGCTTGCCGATGGACTTGTGGTCCACGGAGGTGAGCCACCCCCAGAGGCCGGGGCGCGGCGCCCACGTGACCGCGAGCTCCGTCAGCTCGGCCTCGTCGGCGAGCCCGGGGCGGGTGGTCAGGTCGGCGAGAGGGGACGTGACGATCTGCTCGCTCACTTGAGGCTCTGGAGATAGGTGAGCAACGCCTCGAGATCCTTCGGCTCGAGCATGTTGGGGGGCATCTTCGCCCCCGGCTTGATGCGCTGCGGATCGACGATCCACCCCGCCAGGTTGCCGCGCGTGTTGGGGAGCGTCCCGGCGGCGATGGTGCGGCGGCTGGCGAGGTGGGTGAGGTCCGGGCCGGCATGCGAGCCGGCCGGCGTGCCGCCGATGGAGTGACACATGGCGCACGTCGCGGTGAGGAAGACCTCCTGGCCGCGCTTCGTGATGGAGTCAGTCGGGACTGCGCCCGGTCCCTGCTGCGACGCGACCCAGTGGCGATACTCGCTCAGCGGCTGCGCGACGATCTCCATCGCCATCTTCGCGTGCTGTTCGCCGCAGAACTCGGCGCACTGTCCGCGATACACGCCCGGGGTGTCGGCCTGGAACCAGAGCGACTGCGTGTAGCCGGGGATGAGGTCCTTCTTTCCGGCGAGGTTCGGCACCCACATGCTGTGGATGACGTCCGACGACGACAGCAGGAAGAGCACCGGCTGCCCGACGGGAATGTGGATCTCGTTCGCCGTCGTGAAGCGCCCGTGCGGCGACGTGTCGGCGTAGGTGACGTCCCAGTACCACTGCTTCCCCGTCACCTCGATGGTGATCGGATGCTCCTTCGGCACGGGGTCGCGCGTGCGCGCGAGCGAGAGGTCGTAGCCAAGGAAGACGAGCAGGATCAGCACCGAGGCGCCGATGGCGAGTCCCACGCTCCGCTTCATGTGGTCGTGCGCATCGAGCGGGGGAAGCTCTCCCTCGCGCTCGCGCCGCCGGGCGCGCGACAGCGCCCAGAACAGCGTGCCCACGGTGAGGACGTACACCACCGCCGCCGTCACGAAGGCGAACCACCAGAAGTGCTCCGTGGACGCGGAGCGTGGCCCGGCGGCGTGGAGTACGGACTGGTTGACCTGGAGGATCACGGCATCTCCGAGGCGGGCGGACGGAACGACTGCTTCGGCGCGACGTGCTTCGGCAGCGCCTGCGAGCCGTCGTACATCATCATGTCATCGGTGCGCGCCGAGCGCGTACCTGCCGGGTTCATCCCGCTCAGCGATTGCACGTAGGCGACGATCTGCCACACCTGCTGCGAGGGAATCTTGCCGGCGAACGAGGGCATCCCGTTCGGCCGTCCCTGGATGATCGTGGTGTAGATGTTCTCCGGCGCGCTGCCGTAGATCCACTTGTCGTCCATCAGCGGCGGACCCATGCCGCCGCCGCCGTTGGCGTGACATCCCACGCAGTTGTACCAGCCGAAGAGCCGCTGCCCTTCGGACACGGCATACGCATTGTTCGCGTAGGGATTGGCGACGTGGGTCGTCTCCACCTGCGTTCCCGGCTGCAGGGCGCTCACGCGCACCGTGGTGGGCGTGGCCGATGGCGGAAGCTCGCGGAACCGGCGCTCCTCACGACGACAGCCGCTGAAGAGCAGGGCACCCGCGATCACGCCCGCGACGACGACGCGCCCCGTCGGTCCTCCGGTCCGCCTGTCCTCCGGTCCATCGGTCCTCCGGTCCTTCGGTCATCCGTTCTCATGGCAGCGCGAACACGTAGAGCGTGCCCCCCTTCGTGCTCTTCGACGGCAGGTCCCGCATCGCGGCGGCGAAGCCGAGCGCGGCGGTTGAATCGCGAGGGTCGAGGTTGCCGGCGACGATGGCGCCAGACCAGCCACCGACGCCTGACATGACCGCGACGTATTGTTTGCCATCGGGCCCACGATAAGTGACCGGTTGGCCGATGATCCCCGAGCCTACCTTGTATTTCCAGAGCGGCTGGCCGTTGCGCGCGTCCACTGCCTTGAACCAGCCGTCCATCGTGCCGTAGAACACGACGTCGCCGGCGGTGGTGAGGGCACCGCTCCAGACAGGGAGATCTTCCTCGATCTCCCACGCCGTGCGCGAGTTCACCGGGTCCCAGGCCGTGAGTCGCCCGCGCTTCCCGCCAGGCCCCGCCTCCATGCGCACGTTCATACCCACGTACGGCGTGCCGGCGATGTAATTCGCCTCCACGCTCTGTACGTCCATGCAGAGGTTCTGGTGCGGGATGTAGAGCAGTCCCGTGCGCGGTGAGAAGGCGGAGGGCTGCCAGTCCTTCGCGCCCGGTGATGCAGGGCAGATGTTGCGCACCACCTCACCGAGGGTAGGATGCTTGGACTCCACGTACTTCAGGTCGCCCGTGGCGAGGTCCACGCCGGCCGTGCTGTTGATGTAGCCGAACGGCTCGGCGGAGAGCACCTCGCCGTTGGTGCGGTCCATCATGTACATGTACCCGTTACGGTCCGGGTGCAGCAGCACGTGGCGCACCTGTCCCTTCCACGGCACGTCCACGAGCACGTTCTCGTTCACGCCGTCGTAGTCGTGCAGGTCGTGCGGGGACACCTGGTACGCCCACACTGCCTCGCCGGTGTTCGGGTCGCGCGCGAAGATGGTGGAGGTCCACTTGTTGTCGCCCGGCCGCTGGTCCGGGTTCCACGGGCCCGGGTTGGCCGAACCGTAGTAGATGAGGTCGAGCTGCGGGTCGTAGGAGATCCACCCCCACACGGTGCCGCCGCCGATCGTCCACTGGTCGCCGACCCAGGTGCTCACGCCAAGATCTTTTCCCTTGTCCTTGGGATAGAAGGGCTTGAAGCGCGGGCCGATGAGGACCGCCGAGTCGGGCCCGGTGCTGTACGCCGTCCACTTCACCGCGCCACTGCCGAGATCGAGCGCCTTGAGCCAGCCGCGCACCCCCATCTCGCCACCGGAGTTGCCGACGAGCACGAGGTTCTTCACCACCATCGGCGCCATCGTCATCGTCTCGCCGGTGTTGATGTCGCCGACCTTCGTCTTCCACAGCTCCTTGCCGCTGTTCGCGTCGACGGCAACGACGTGGTTGTCGAGGGTGTTGAAGACGATCTTCCCGTCGGCGAAGGTGGGGCCGCGATTCACCACGTCGCAGCACGCCACTCCCTGCGCCTCGCTCCGCGGCTGTGGATCGTAAGTCCACTTCACCGGCGCGCCGGGCTTGGTGAGGTCGAGCGCGTACAGGAGGTTGGGGAATGGGGTGAGGATGTACATCGTGTTGTTGACCACGATGGGCGGTTCCTCGTGCCCGCGCAGCACGGACGTGGAGAAGGTCCACGCCGGCTGCAGGTTCTTCACGTTCGCCGTGGTGATCTCGGCGAGCTGGCTGTAGCGGAGGCCGGCGTAGTCCTTCGTCGGCCGCGTCCACTGGCCATCCTCGGCAGTGAGCGTCGCCGTGGCGCGCGGCGAGCCGCTGGCGGGGAGCTGGGGGGCGGCGGGGAGCTTCGGCTGCTCGGGCGCTCGCTCCCGGGTGCAGGCGACGAGCAGTAGCGCCGCGGTGAGCGAGCGAAGCACGAATGGACTGCGAGGCCGCTTCGTACGGTTGCGCACCATCATCGGGTCCGGGTTGCGAGAGGTCCTTCAGACCGGGCCGAGCGCTAAAAGCGTACCAGTGACGCGTCGAGCCTGCTATGTACGGTACCGCAACTGTATGGCTGTACCACACGACTCACCGCGGTCGTGCGGCGCCCCAAGCGGGAGCGGGCGGCACTCCCCTTGCCGCTGTCCGCAGGGTGCACGTCAACCTCGCTCCGGAACCGCACGACCTGTGGACCGCATGGACGTGGTCCCCCACCGTGCTCACCGGCCTCGCCGCCGGCGCGTGGCTCTACGCGCGCGGGCTTCGTGCGCTGTGGGGACGTGCCGGCCAGGGGCGCGTGGTGAACGGGTGGCGCGCGGCGTCGTACTTCGCCGGCCTCGTGACGGTGTTCCTCGCGCTCATCTCACCGGTGGACGCGATCGGGGGTGCCCTCTTCTCCATGCACATGACGCAGCACCTGCTGCTGATGATGGTCGCCGCGCCCCTCATCGTGCTCGGCGATCCGGTCACCGTCACGTTGTGGGCGTTCCCCCTTCGCTGGCGCCGCCGCATCGGACTCGCCGTCAGCCGCCCGCGCTGCCTGCGCGCGACGTGGGGGGCACTGACGCTCGCGCCGGTCGCATGGACCATCCATGTACTTACCCTCTGGCTCTGGCACGCGCCGATCTTCTACGAGATGGCGCTCCAGTCGGAGCCGGTGCACGAGTTCGAGCACGCCACCTTCTTCGTCACCGCGCTCCTCTTCTGGTGGCTGCTCTTCGCGCCGCACGGCCGCCGGCTGAGCATCGGCGCCAAGGTGGCGTACCTCTTCGCCGCCATGCTGCAGGGAACCATCCTCGGTGCCGTGATCACCTTCGCACGGCATCCATGGTACTGGAGCTACTTCGGCACGACGAAGGCGTGGGGGCTCACCCCGCTCGAGGACCAGCAGCTCGCGGGGTTGATCATGTGGATCCCGGCAGGGCTGATCTATCTGGCGGCGCTGCTGCCGCTGCTGGCGGGAGCGCTCGCGTCGCAGGAGCGCCGCGGGAGGTCGGGACGTCAGGAGGTCAGGACGTCGCGAACGACTGCTGACGTTCCGACCTTCTGACTCTCCGGGCTACCGCCCTCCCGACATTCCGACCTTCCGACCTACCGGCTCCGCTTCCACCAGTGGCACGCCGTAGTCAGCAAGCAGGCGATGGATCTCGGCGGCTCGCCGCACGATCACCTGGTCGAGCGTATCGCGGAACGCCTTGTCGGCTTTGCGAACGCCCATGGCAATGGCGAAGGTGTAGGGGAGGGGCCCGTCGGCGCGTGGAGAGATGGGGACGACTCGCAGCGGTACCGGCGACTGTTTCGCGAAGTATCCGGCCAGCGGGCCCCACACGAGCGCCACGTCCACTTCACCCTTCTCCACCGCCGTCACGATCCGGCTCGGCGGGTTGGGCTCGCGGTAGTCGCCGTAGACGGTGTAGCCGCGCACGTTCCGCACGATGCCGCGCTTCGTGAGCCCGGTGGCGGGGGGTGTGTTGTTGAAGTCGTCGCCGATGAGCTGGACGCCCACCTTCACCTGGTGCAGCCGCGGGTCGTCGAGCGAGCGGATGTCGGGGCTCGTCACCTTCGACACGAAGGTGTAGGCCGAGCGGTAGTACGGCTTCGTGGTGGCGACCATCTCGAGGCCGGCGGCGGTGCCCATGATGACGTCGCAGTGCCCCGCGTTGAGGGTATTGCGAATGAACCCGCGCCGCTGCGCCCAGTAGTAGTACTTCACCGGCCGGTGCAGCTCCTTTCCGACGAGCTCCGCCAGCTTGTCCTCGAACCCCTGATGCCTGGCGTTGGAGTACGGGAGGTTGTTCGGGTCGGCGCAGACGCGAAGTGGCCGCACCTGCTCCGGCCTCGATGCCCCGAGCAGGGCGAGGCAGGCGAGCACGGATGCGGCGGCGGCGGATTGCGGGAGTCGAAGCATGGGCGTCTGGTCGATTCAAGAAAAGCGGGGGAACGCAAACGGCGGGATGGAATCTGAAACGGCAGGATTCTTTCCTCTGCCCGGAAGGCTGCATGCGCGATGGAGCGTCCGAGGCCGTTCCAATCCATTCAAGAACTTTGGGGTGTGGCGGCTGGCCCCGGTGCGCGGAGCTCAGATGGCGCGAGGGACAGATCCTGCCGTTTCCGTAGGAATCCGGCCTTTTCCGTTCCTCCCGCTTTTGAAGTTCACCAGCAGCCCCGTGCATCATCCATTCCCGTCCCGATGCACGGGCGCACCTCTTGCGCCGGTGCGGCGGGATGACGAATGGACTCGGGAACCAGATCCTCCTCACCGTCGCCGTGCTCGTGGGCGCGGTGGTCGTGCGGTTCATCGTTGCGGGGATCGTGCGGCTCGCCGCCGGTCGCGGGTGGCAACGCAGCGAAGGCGCGCGGCCGCGGTTCTGGGTTACCCAGGCCACGAGCCTCGCGCTGCTCATCGCCGTCGTCGTGGCGCTCATCTCGATCTGGGTCGCCGACGCCGGACGGTTCGCCTCCATCGCCGGCCTCATCACCGCCGGCATCGCCGTCGCCCTGCAGCGGGTGCTCACCTCGTTCGCGGCGTATCTCATCGTGCTGCGCGGGCGCGTGTACACGGTCGGTGACCGCATCACCATGGGCGGAGTGCGGGGCGATGTCGTACGCGTCGGCTTCATGCAGACGGCCGTGATGGAGATGGGTGCGCCGCCGCCGAGCCAGAACGGAAACCCGGAGACCTGGATCTCGGCCCGCCAGTACACCGGGCGCATCGTCAGCCTGACCAACGACAAGATCTTCGACAACCCGGTCTACAACTACACGCGCGAGTTTCCGTACATGTGGGACGAGATCCCCATTCCCATCAAGTACGGCGCCGACTACCCGCGCGCGGAATCCATCCTGCTCGACATCGCGCGCCGCCACACGGCGGAGTACGTGGAGAAGGCGACGCCGGCACTCGAGAAGCTGCGGGAGAAATACGTCCTCGCGTTGAACATCGCACTGGAGCCGAAGGTCTACATCCGGCTCACCGACAACTGGATCGAGCTCACCCTGCGCTTCACCGGGCCGGTGCACGGCATCCGTGCCATCAAGGACGCCATGGCGCGCGACCTCCTCGTCGCCCTCGCCGAGGCGAAGCTGGAGATCGCATCGGGCACGTACGAGATCGTCGGCCTCCCGCCCATCCGCGTCGAGCAGGTCAACGCCGTCGGCAGATGACGTCGCCCACCACTGCGGGACCCGCCGGGCTGACCCTCGACGGCGCCGCCGTCGTGTACCGGCTGTTCGACATCGCGTACACCATCGACCTCGAGCGCGCGGCCGCGATCCTGGCGCCGAGCGCGCCGGCGCGCCCGCGCCCGGAGCGGACGGAGGCCCAGGCGCTCCAGATCGCCAATCCGCCCGTCGCCGTCACCCTCGGCCAGCGCACGCTCACCGTGCGCGGGGAGCCCTGCGAGGCGCAGGTATCGGCTCGGCTGTTCGACTTCGGCGTCTGCTCGCTGCAGCTCGAGCTGCGTGCGACGAGCCGCACGTCGTGGGAAGACTTCCTCGCCTTCGCACACGCAGTGGAGCGCGCGCCGGAGCTGAGCGGTGTGGTGGCGAGCGAGCTCGATCTCCTGCGCCAGCGTCTCACGCCCGCGCTCGAGCGCCCGGCGCTCGGTCCGGTCACGGAGGAGTACGTGGTCTTCCGGATCGCCGCGCTGCACCGCGACGGCGCCGCGGCGCTTCCCGCCGAGGAGCTCGACGACGACCGCCTGGCGCACCTGCTGCTCGGCGAGGAGCGCCCGCTCGCCGCGCAGGCGCGCAGCGGACTGCTGGCGCAGAAGTTCTCGTACTACGCCGACGACCTGGTGGTGCTCACGTGGGACAACGCGCTCGTCGCCGAGCCGAAGGCGACCGACCGCGACGTGGAGTACATCCTCGAGTTCGCGAACGCGCAACTGCTGGAGCTGCGCGTGTACGACGCACTGCTCGACGCCGAGCTGCCGGCGATGTACGATCGCGTGGCCGCAGCGCGCAAGCGCTCGCTCCCGATCCCGACGCGTCGCTTCCAGTCGGTGCTCGCCGGCCTGCAGACGGTGGTGGCCGACGTGACGGAGACAGTGGAGCGCGCGGAGAACGGCCTCAAGGTCACGGACGACGTGTATCTGGCGCGCGTGTACGGCGCCGCGCTGGATCTCTTCCGCGCGACAGCCTGGCGCCGCGGCATCGAGCGCAAGCTGGAGATCTTCCGCGAGACGTACGCGATGCTCAACGGCGAGGCACAGGCGGCGCGAAGCGAGCTGCTGGAGATCGTGATCATCGTGGTGATCGTGGCGGAGCTGTTCATCCGATAGAACGGTTCTTCGGCTTGTCGGTTCCTCGGTTCACGGCGGGCGTCGGGACGCCACGCGGAGCTGATGAGTGTCCGGGGCGGCCAGTACGACGAAGGGGATACGCATTCGACGGATACCGGCACGGATGATACGGATCTCGCGCCGCGCTGTTCGTACGCGCCTCGGGAGGGCTCCTCTCCGCGTCTGGCTCCATGTCGAGTTGCTGCGCCTCGACAGGGCTCCTCACGGCGCATCGCTCCGTGTCATTGGGGACGCAGATCTGCGCAGATCAACTGCATTGATCTTCGCTGATCTCTCCGTGCGCCTGAAGGCTCCATGCACCACGGAGCCTCGCGAGGCCGTTCCAGCACATTCAAGAAGCTTTGCGGGTGAAGGAGCTGACACTCGGTGCGCCGGGCCCGCCCGAGGCAGGAATCTGCGTCTGATCAGGCAGTGAAGATCTGCGTCGATCTGGGTTCCCAATGGCGGGGAGCCTTCACCGAGAGGAGCCCTGCCGACGCGAGCAACTCGGCACGGAGCCATACAAGCAGAGGCGCCCTGCGGCAGGCACACCCATTCGAGACGGCCGCCGCGGCCATGGACAACCGTCAGCGGGTGAGCATCTTCACGCGCCATGCCCATCTCCCACCGTGCCCGCTCGCTGCGCGTCGCGATCGCGGCCGTGCTCGCGGCAACGAGCCTTGCTGCACCGCGTCTCGTCGCGCAGGACACGACTTCGACGGCGAACCTGCGCCCGACGCCGGACAGCCAGCTCGTCAAGCTCACGCTTCGTGACGGTTCGGTCCTCATCGGGCGCGTGACCGACGTCTCGCCGACCGTCCTGATATTCGCGTCGGGATTCGGGACGTCGGTGATCCCGCGCGCCTCGATCCGGAAGGTGGAGTTCTCGGCGACACGGCGGCTCCACGAGGGTGAATTCTGGCCGGAGGATCCGAGCCGCACCCGACTGTTCTTCGCGCCCACGGGACGCATGCTGCGGCGAGGCGAAGGGTACTTCTCCGACGCGTACATCTTCTTCCCGAGCTTCCAGGGCGGGCTCACCGATCGCGTCAACTTCGGCGGGGGAATGTCACTCTTTCCCGGCGTGGGCCTGGACGAACAGGTCTACTTCGTCACGCCGAAGATCGGTGTCATCGCGCGACCGAAGCTGAACGTCGCGGTTGGCGCGCTCGTCGCCGGCGTGCCCGACTTCTTCGAGGACAGCCCCGTGGGCCTCGCGTACGGCGTGGCGACCTACGGTGGCGAGGACGCGAGCGTGACCGTCGGTTCAGGATTCGGATTCAGCCGCTCCTCCACCTCCCAGGCGCTCATCATGTTCGGCGGCTCGGCGCGCCTGTCGCGCACCATCGCCCTCGTGAGCGAGAACTACGTCTACTCGGGTGACGGCACCAACGGGCTCGTCTCGGCAGGCATTCGCTTCATGGGCGAGCAGATTGCCGTCGATCTCGCGGGCTTCACTGCCAGCGGCGCCGACGTGCCGATCATTCCGTACGTGGCATTCATCTACAGGTTCTGACGCGCGGCGGGCGAAGCTTGCCGGACGCGGGGTGCATCGTACGAGGGACGTCGAAGGCGTGTGCAGGCGGTAGGGCTCCTCACGGCACCCCAGCTCAGTGCCGAGTTGCCCACCTGCGGCAGGGCTCCTCACGGCGCAAGGTTCCATGTCATTGAGGAACGCAGATAGACGCAGATCAACTACATGATCCTCGCCGATCTCTCCGTGCGCATGAAGGCTCCATGCACCGAGCAGCCTCCCGAGGCCGTTCCCAAAAAGCAATGCTTTTGGAGTGTAGGAGCCGAGCCTCGGTGCGCCGGGATCCGCCCGAGGCAGGAATCTGCGTTCGATCAGTCAGTGAAGGATCAGCGCTGTTGATCTGCGTTCCCAATGGCACGGAGCCCTTCGCCGAGAGGAGCCCTGCCGCCGGCGCGCGTGCCTGACATGTATCCGCACAGAAGGCACGCCGCGAACCGGAGTACCGACGAACCGACGAACCGACGAACCGAGGCACCGCCTTACCGCCCCTGCCACGCGAACAGGCTCGCCGGCACCGCCCCCGTCCGCGCCCGCGTCACGTCCTCCGGCTCGGTCCAGAAGTCGATCGTGCGATCCATGCTCGACACACGCACCTCGATCCCCGCGCCGCCGCCGCGCGTGAGCGGGAAGCCGAAGTCGGCGCGATAGAGCCGCTTGGAGCGCGTGGGATACGCAGCGAGGATGCTGAAGCCGAGCGTCGAGCGCGTGGCCGTCACGCCGTACGGCGCGTCGCCCTTCCACACCGTTCCCACCTCGGCGAAGGGTGCGACGCCGACGTCCGCCCCCATCACCACCGCCGGCCGGCTCATGCGGAACTCGCTGTGCACCACGTTGCGGCGTGCGCCGGCGAGCGCCGTGGCGTGATAGCCCATGATGCCCCCCTGACGATCGCCGAGCGCGAGCTGCAGGGGGAGGCGGGATCGCGAGCCGCCGGCGTAATGCTCCTCGGTGACGAACACCGCGCCCGGCACGCCCAGGTACAGCGACGCGCGTCCGCTGCCGATCACGCTGTCCCACTTGTCCGTTGCATTACCGCGGCGGCCCTCCCACTGCGTCAGCGCGGTGATCATCGCGTGCTCCGCCGACCAGCCGCCGTAGGTGGCGCCGGAGATGTAGAGATCCTGCTCGCCGAACGACGGCAGCCCGTGCGCGACGAACAGTCCCGTCATGATCCCGCTCGCCACGTCCTGCTGCCCCATCAGGCCATCGAAGCCGCGCACGGTGCGGAAGGTGACGCGGCGCGCCGCACCGATCACGCCGAGCCGGCCGCTGCGGAAAGGCATGTAACGGTTCAGCAGCGTGACGCCGGTGTCGGCAGCGAGGCCGGTGTCGCTGACCACGATGCCATGCGTCGCCGGCGTGAGGCGGAGCCCCGAGCCGCCGACACCGAGCAGCCACGCCGTGCTCCTGCCGAACACGCGGACGAGCGAGCTCGCGTCCCAGCGCTCCTGCTTCACCTCGAGCGCAAGCTCGTCGCGCGCCGGACGCTTCAGCCGCGGGTAGTCATCGCTGGAGCGGTAGCCCACGCGCCAGCCGATGTGCTGGAGGTCGGTGAAGAAGGGATGCTCGAAGGCCCCCCGCGCCAGGTAGCCGAGGGTGTTGCGCTGCGCCTCGACGGTGCCGATGTACGGATGGTCGAACATCGCGAACTGCCGCACCTTCGCGCCGAACCCGGTGCGATACGCGAAGCCGCGCTCCACGCGCGCCTCGGCGCTGAACCCGGTGCCGCCGATGTTGGAGTTGCCGAGCGACAGCTCCTCGAGCGACGCGCCGTGAAAGCGCGCGCTGCCGAGCACGGGGATCTCGTCCGTCGTCTCCACCACGGCGATCACGCCGCCATGGCCATCGGACACGGTAGTCACGCGCGCTTCGGCGATGAACGGCTGGGCGCGCAGGATGCGCTCCGATTCGGTGCGTCGGAGCTCGGTGCAGGGACGCCCGACGTGCAGCGCCATGAACGACTCGATGACGCTGGCGCGCGTGGTAGCGTGATGCAGCCCGATGGCGCGGGCGATGGAGCGCCAGGTCTTTGCCGCTCCCTGGAAGGGGGGACGTCCGGGGCGGACGTCGAAACCGGTGACGACGAGTCCGTCGCAGGGGGACACGACGTCCTGCGCGCGCGAGACGGGCGCCACGGCGCAGAGGAGCAGGGGCGTGACGAGCGATGCCGCCAGCCGGCGGGGAGCTTTCATGCGGCCGACGATAGCACGAGACGCGCCAGCGGGTAACGGCTGACGGCGTGGCTGCCCTTCCACCACGCGGTGCAGGGCCCCAGAATGACCGACCATGAACAGCAGCGCACTCCGCACTCCCATCCGCCGATCGCTCCTTTGCGCCCTGTCGGCGCTCCTCCTGCTCGCTGCATGGCCCGCGCCGGCGCTCGCGCACGCGCACCTGCAGCGGGCGACGCCGGCCGCCGGCGCGCGGCTCACCGCCGTACCGCGCGAGCTGGTGCTCACCTTCAGCGAGCCGCCGACGCTCGGCATGAGCGCGCTCCGTCTCCTCGGCCCTGACTCCACCGCCATCGCGCTCGGCACGCTCGGCCACTCCGGCGGCGCTCGTACGCTGTCGGCGGCGATCACCGGGAGGCTCGTGGCCGGGAAGTACACGGTGGTCTGGCAGACGGCGGGCGACGACGGCCACGTGCAGCACGGGAGCTATACGTTCGTGATCGCCGAAGGAGCGGAAGGACTCGCAGCCGCGGCGGCGACCGACACGATCCGTCGGGATTCCACGCTCGGCCCCACGACTGGCGCGTCGGCCCCGGCCGCGCGGGACTCGGTGGCCGCTCCGCTCGAGCCGAATGGCTTCGATGTGTCCTCGCCGGCGTACGTCGCCATCCGCTGGCTGCAGTTCGCGTCGCTGCTGGCGCTGATCGGCGCGGTGGCGTTCCGCTGGTGGATCCTGCCGCGCGTCGGC
>DASUXT010000010.1:0-17757 GCA_036377775.1 Gemmatimonadaceae bacterium
GGACCGATGGACCGTCGGTCCTCCGGTCCTCCGGTCCTCCGGTCCTCCGGTCCTCCGGTCCTCCGGTCCTCCGGTCCTCCGGTCCTCCGGTCCTCCGGTCCTCCGGTCCTCCGGTCATCCGGTCCTCCGGTCATCCGGTCTCTCGGTCTTCCGCTTCTCCAGCCCCTCGAGCACCGCCGGAATGAACCCGCCGAACGCGCCGTTGCTCATCACGAGCAGCACGTCGCCCTCGCGCGTGTCATCGAGTATGCGTTGCACCAGCACCTCCACGTCGGGTGACGCATCGGCTTCGATCCCCTGCTCGTTCAGTGCCGAGACGACGGCGTTGATGTCGAGCTGCTCGCTCACCGGTACCTTGTCGTGCGGCTCGGGGACGCGGAGTGTGGCGCGGGCGGCGCCGGAGAAGGCGTGCGCGTACTCATCCTGGTGGATGTTGCGGCGGCTCGTGTTGGAGCGCGGCTCGAACACCGCCCACAGGCGGCGATCGGGATAGCGCAGGCGGATGGCGGTGATCGTCTCGCGTACCGCGGTGGGATGGTGTGCGAAGTCGTCGATCACCAGCACGCCCGCCGGCTCGCCACGGATCTCCTGGCGGCGCTTCACGCCGGAGAACGACGCGAACCCCTCACGGATGTCGTCCGCCTTGAGGCCGAGCGAGCGACAGACGGCGTAGACGCCGACGGCGTTCTCCACGTTGTGGTGTCCCGACATCGGAAGGAGGAAGCGGCCGGCGTGGCCGCGCGGTTCGCGGATGACGAAGCGCGCACCCTCGGGGCCGAAGCTGAGCTCCTCGGTGGTGTAGTCGGCGTTGCCGTGTGCGGCGTACGTCGCCACGTAGCACTTCGCCGAGCGCTGGGCGATGGCGACCGCGTTGGGGTACGCCGCCGACACGGCGAGGAAGCCGTCCTCGGGAATGGTGGCGGCGAACTTCTCGTACGCCGACTCGTAGTGCGCCATGTCACGGTAGATGTCGGCATGGTCGAATTCGACGCTCGTCAGCATCGCCGACTTCGCGCGGTAGTGCAGGAACTTGGGACCCTTGTCGAAGTACGCCGTGTCGTACTCGTCGCCTTCCACCACCACGAAGGGGCCGTTCCCGTTGCGGAAGTTGCCGGCATAGTTGAGTGTCACGCCGCCGACGAGGAAGGTGGGATCGGTGCCCGCCGACACGAGCACGTGCGCGAGCAGGGCGGAGGTCGTGGTCTTGCCATGCGTGCCCGCCACCACGACGCTGTGCTTCCCCTCGAGTACGAGCGACCCGAATGCGGCGGGGAAGGACATCTGCGGAATGCCACGTTCACGCACCGCGGTCGCTTCCGGGTTCACGCGGCGGATCACGTTGCCGATGATCACGAGGTCCGGCTTCGCCGCGTCGAGGTTGGCCGGGGAGTATGGCGTCATCACTTCCACTCCCCACGCGGCGAGCATGTCGCTCATCGGCGGATAGACCTTCTCGTCGCTCCCCGTGACGACGTACCCCTTCGCCTTGAGCATGCCGGCGAAGGAGCCCATACCGGTGCCGGCGACACCGACCAGATGGATGCGGGTTGCGGCGCGAGGATCGATACTGGCTAGAACGTTCCCGTTGTCGTCGGGCATTGCCGTGGATGGAAGGAGACTGTCGGACCCGCTTGGCGGCTGCGCCGCCGGCGCTCGTCGGACTCGCTCGCCGCTACGCGGCTGCTCGTCGGACCCATTCGCGGCGCTGCGCGCCGCTCTTCGTGCACGGGCGTACGCGTTCGACTCGCCGCATGGAGCATTACCGCCGCTAGACGAGCAGGCGGCCAAAGGCCGCCGAGCGTGTCCGACGAACAGCCGGCGCCGAAGGCGCCGGCGAGTGAGTCAGACGAGCGCAGCGCCGACGGCGCGGAGCGGGTCCGACCCTGGTACCAAGTTAGTCGGTAGCCGAAGCCGTCAGTACAAACCCCATCCCCCGCCGGGAGACGATCCGGACCGCCGCGCCCGCATCGGCGAGCTTCTTCCGGATCCGAGTGACGTTCACGTCCACCACGTTGGAGCCGGGGTCGAAGTGCATGTCCCACACCCGCTCCAGGAGCTCGGTGCGGGTCACCACCTGGTCGGCCCTGAGCAGCAGGTGCTCCAATAAAGGAAGCTCCTTGGCGGTGAGGCGCACCTCGGCGCCATTCACCAGCACCTGCCGGCTCAGCCGGTTGAGGACCAGGTTGCCAAGGGCGAGGGTCTCCGTGCGCTGCGCACCCCCGCGTCGGACGAGCGCCCGGATGCGGGCCCGGAGCAGGTCGATGAGAACGGGCTTTGTGACGTAGTCATCCGCACCGGCGTCAAGAGCACGAACACTGGTCTGCCCCTCCACGGTCCCCGTGAGCACCATGACGGGAGTCGTGCGTCCCTCCCGCCTCAGCGCCTGGATGATCGTGATCCCGTGCTGATCGGGCAGCCCCAGATCGAGCAGTACGCAGTCGTATTCGTTGACCAGCGCAAGCGACAATCCGTCGCCGCCATTCGACGCTTCATCGACGGCGAATCCTTCCTGTTCGAGAACGTGCCGAGCCAGCAGTGCGAACGACGCATCATCCTCGACGAGTAGAGCTCTCATGCGGAGTATCGGCCGGTGCTCCGAAAAACTTGAGCGGATCCCGGCGCCCGACGATTTACGGGCGCCTTTTCTGGTGCTGTCGCAGGTGCAGTGGCTGGTTCTCTCTCAGGACGCGGCCATTACAAAATCGTAATAATCCTGACGAAATCCCGTAATAATGGCCGCCCCATCTTCTCGGCGTAGCGTTTCCACTCACTTCACGGAGCTATGACAATGATTGCCAAGTTCGCGGGACGTACCGCAGCGGCGCTCAGCCTGGTGGCCGGAATGGCCATGGCTGCCGGCGCCCAGACCCAGACGGTGAACTTCGAGGTCAAGCCGATCAACCAGTTCAGCATCACCTCCACCGCCGTCACCCTGACCATCACGACGGCCACGGCCGGCAGCGATCCGACCCCCGTGTCGGACAACACCTCCGTCTGGGCGGTGACCACCAACCAGACGAACGCCAAGATCTCCGCCAGCATCCCGACCGACATGCCGACGGGCGTCACGCTCGCCGTGCAGCTGGCCGCCCCCGCCGGCGCCACCTCCACGTCGAAGAACCTCGCCTCCGGTGCGGCGCAGGACCTCGTCACGGGCCTCACCAAGGTCAAGGGGAATGCCCTCATGGTCACGTACACCCTCTCCGCCACGGCGGCGGCGGGCGTGATTCCGGCCGATTCCCGCGTCGTGACGTACACCATGACGCCTGGCACCTGAGCGCTCGCTCGGCCTGAATCGGTGCTCCCGTGAAGACCGTCATGCGCTGCCTGCTCGTTACCGCCCTGCTGCTTTCCGGCAGCAGGGCGGTAACGGCGCAGACGATCACCTTCACGAACGGCAGTGGCGGCACCTTCACCATCGCCTCGGCCGTGGCGGGCCAGGATCCCGCCAGCGTCTCCAACGGCGCAGGCAACTTCACCACCAGCACCAAGAAGAGCGACGGCATCCTGCGTATCCGGGCGCAGCTCGATCAGGCCATGCCGGCCAACACGACGCTGACGCTCACCGTCACCTACCCCGCCGGCACCACCCTGGGACCGCAGGTCCTCGGTATCACGCCGGTGGACCTGGTCGTCAATATCCCCTCGGCAAGCACCACCCGCACCGGCACCGTGAGCTACTCGTTCACCGCGACGGCCAGCGCCGGAGTCCTCGCCCCGTTCACGCGCAACGTCACGCTCACGATCGGCCCGTAACCATCGATGTCGCCCCTCGCCTACCTGGCTGCCGTTCGGCGCGTGATGCCGCGTCACGCCGCATCGATGCTGTCGTGCGCGCTCCTCGCGATGCCGCTGCTTGCGCTGCCCCTGCGCGCCGGCGCCCAGATCGCCGTCGTCGGTAACGCGGTCGACGAGCACGAGGCCGGGCCCGGCCAGCGCTACGTCGGCTCCATCACCGTGCGCAACCTCACGGCCCAGCCGCAGCCGGTGCGCGTCTACCAGACGGATTACCGCTTTTCGGCGAACGGCACCTCCAACTTCGACAGCGCGGGCACCGTGCCTCGCTCGAACGCGGCCTGGGTCAAGCCGTCAGCCTCGTCGATCACGATTCCGCCCCTCGCGGACGTCGTGCTGAACTATGCCGTGACCGTGCCGCCAATCGACTCGCTGCGTGGCACCTACTGGAGCGCGATCATGGTGGAGGGGCAGCCTCGCCTTCCACCGCAGGCTGGACGCGGCGAGATCGGGCTTGGCGCCGTCTTCCGGTACGCCGTACAGGTGGCCACCCACCTGCCTGCCACCGGCTCGCGCAGGGTTCGAATCACGCGCCAGGGATTCCTCACCGATTCCACCGGGGCCCGCGTGTTCGACGTCGTCGTCGAGAACACCGGCGAGCGCGCGTATCGCCCGAATCTCTGGGTCGAGCTCTACGACGGCCGTGGAGTGATGCGGAAGCGCATCGAGCAGCAGCGCGGGCTCCTCTATCCAGGCACCTCGCTGAAGCAGCGATTCAGCTTCGGCGCGATTCCGCGCGGCGTCTACAAGGCGCTCGTCTTCGCGGATACCGGTGACGACACGGTGTCCGCCGCGCAGTACAAGCTCACCTTCTGACCGCCATGCCGCGCCTGTCCAGGTGGGCCGCGCTCGCAGCGATCCTGCTCGGCGCGCACGCCCCACAGGCGCTGACGCAGGAACCCATCCTGGTCGGTCCGCCGTCCATGCGCAAACCGGTCGGCCTGCTGCTCAAGCGGCCCGTCGGCGCCATCAAGGCGGATGCCGGTGGCACGATCACGGCCACGCTCCAGGTCCGCAATCCATCGCTCGACACGCTGACAGTCGTGTCGCGAGTCTCGCCGCCGGCGGACTGGGTCGTCATTCTCGGTGAAAGCCCGTTCACTCTCGGTCCACGAGCGAGCGACACCTGGATGCTGAGCGTGCGCGTCCCATCGCGTACCGCGGCTGGACGCTACGCCATCCGCCTCCGTGCCATCGATGCCTGGGGCCATTTCCTGCTCGCCGACTCGATCCTCGTCGAGGTCCGCTCACACCGTGCCGTCAAGGTCGCCCTGGCCGAGCGACCGACCTACGGCGTGTCCGGTACGCCATATGAAGGGCGCTTCCTCGTCCACAATGTCGGGAACGTGGCGGCGACCTTCTCCATCCGCGCACGCAGCTCGGTGGGTACGGTCCAGCAACCCGATACGACGCTCACGCTGGCCGCGAACGAATCCCGCATCATGACGGTCCGCGTTGCCGCGGAGCTGCCGAGCGCCGAAGCCGTGGACGACGTGATCGTCCTGCGCGTCGCCGACACTTCCGACTCGACGGTGGCCGCGACGTCGAGCGCGCGCATCACCGTGGTCCAGCGAGCGGGTGAAGACGTCGGGTTGCACACCGTGAGCTCCACCCTGCGTGTGCGTGCCGCCGAGGATGTCGCTGGCGTTTCACGGTACGAGCTGGTTGGCGGCGGCGCGTTGCGTGACGGCGGCACGGAGCGACTCGATTTCGTGGTGCGGAGCAAGCCGGCGTACGGCTCGCCATTCGGGGATCGCGAGGAATATCACGCCGCACTGGAGGGGGCGCACTTCAGCCTCGAGGGTGGTGACGCCCTGTATCAGGCATCGCGACTCACGAGCGCGTCCCAGCGCGGCACCGGTGGCCGGCTCACCCTGGGCGACAGCTCCCTCGGCATCGGCTATTTCGCGCAGCGCTTCCGCTTCCAGCCCGATGGCGGGATGGAGCAGGGCGCGTTCGTGCATCTCGGCAGCAACCGGATCTTCGCGTCGCCGCACCTCGGTGTAAGCGGCGTGGACCGCAGCGATGGTCCCTTCGCCGGCAGGATTCTCGCCGCCAGCGGATCGGTGAATCCCGTCGGCGACATGGCCGTGAATCTCGAGTATGCCGCGAGCAACGGCGATGCGGGACGCGGCGTCGCCCGCTCCGCGCGTGTGGGCGCCGGCACTGCCCTGCACCTCGATGCCGGCCACCTCGACGCCGACTCCTCGTACGCGGGACCGCTGCGTGACTCGCGGTACGACTACGTGAGCATGACGACGGCGCCTCTGGCCGGCCTGCAGTTGCGCGGGTCCTTCACTTCCTCGCGCACCTCGGCGCGCTTCCTCGCGATCAGGAGCACCTACGACCTGCACACGGGGGTTGCCGAGCTCTCGTACAGGGGACGCTTCGCCGTCGGCTACACGTCGTACGCCCGGGCGATCTCGCTGCTTCCGGGAGTCGAGATGCAGCGCGGTGTCACGGCGCGCGCCGAGCAGGGATTCGGTCCGCTCCGTTTCTGGGGCAGCGGGGAGTCGGGGCAGGTGACGCTCGTGGATTCCACCACACGCGCATATGGCACCTTCACTGGCGGCGTGAGCGTACAGGCAGGTGGGAGCTCGGTGTCGCTCTTCGGCGAGTCGAGCCGGGATGCGCTCGTGCTGCGTGGCGCGGAACGGGTCGCGATGGTCGGCGTGGACGCGCAGCTCCAGTTGACGCGGAGCACGCGATTCGCCGTGATGGGCTCCAGCTCCCGCACGCAGCAGCCCGACGTCAGCTACGCGTACGCCGACGCGCGACTGATGCAGCTCCTGCCCAACGGCGCGACCATCACCGCCCGCGTGCGCATCGGCGGCCAGGATCTGCACGAGGCGCTCCTCGGACAGCGACTCGCCTACCTGGAGTACAGTACGCCGTTGCAGCTTCCCATCGGTCCGTCGCGCGAGCCGGGCCGCGTGCAGGGACGCGTGGTCGACCAGCAGACGGGCCGCGGCATCGGCGGCGCGCTGGTGCGGCTCGGACCGCAGGCGGCGATCACCGACGACGACGGACGCGTGAGCTTTGCCGGCCTCCCCGCGGGCTCGTATCGAGTGGCGCTCGCGCAGCAGATGGCGAGCGGAGCCACCGTCTTCAACGGCAACCCCAATGTCAGGGTGGACAGCGGCGCGCGCCGGCCCGCCACCTTCAACGTGGCCGTGGAGCCGGCGGGCCGGATCGCCGGCAGCATCCGGCGCCTCGTCGTTGCGCGCACCGGGATCGGGTCGGAGCCGGATTCCCTCGCCGACGGTGGTCCGGTGGAGGGAGTGACGGTCCTCCTGATCGGGGCGCGCGACACGTTGTATCGCACCACCGACGCCAGCGGGCAGTACGTCTTCACCGACGTGCCGAGTGGCTCGTGGACGGTCGTGGTGCAGGGCGAGCTCTCGCCGCAGACGCAGTGGGAGCACGAGCGCGTGACCACGGAGCTGAAGGCTGGGGCTGCGCTCGTGGTGGACTTTCGGCTCGTGCCCCGGCGTCGCAGGGTGAAGATCGTCGGCGGTGACGGCTTCGACGAATCGAAGCAGGACCGGCAGGACCGGCAGGAGCGCCAGCGATGACGACCGAGCCGGTGCCTGCACGGGCCTCCAGACGGCTCGCCCTCTTGCAGAATCCATGAAATACCGGCCGGAGCTCGGCGCCGAGTCGCATTTTGTCCTGA
Source organism: Gemmatimonadaceae bacterium (assembly GCA_036377775.1). Taxonomy (GTDB): domain Bacteria; phylum Gemmatimonadota; class Gemmatimonadetes; order Gemmatimonadales; family Gemmatimonadaceae; genus AG11. Next base: position 7,472 of record DASUXT010000010.1, read on the forward strand.
TTCTGGCCGCCTGAGCAGTTCTGGTACGGAATTCCCGATACTGAACACCGAAGCCGGCATGGACGCGCCAATGCGTTCCCTGCCACGGACCTCGGGGCTCAGGCGGGACGATGCGACAGCAATCGTGGATGCTTGGAGTGCTTGGACTGATGGCCGGAGTCGCGTCCGGCGCCACGCTGCGCCCGCTCGCGGCTCAGCAGAGCGCATCGCAGCTCGTGATCTTCCGGGTGCTTCCCGCGAGCCAGGCTTCCGTTGCGCCCGTTCCCAGGCCGATGTCGCTCGCCGGCGCACGGGACGAGAGCCACGTCAGCTGGTCGATCGCCACCAACCAGCCCGACCGGAAGATCGTCGCCTCGCTCGACCGCCCACTGTCCGGCGGGGGTGCGCTCGTCGTGACCCTCGCCGCCCCTGCTGGCGCCACGAGTGCGGGACCGGTCGTGCTCGACACCGCCGCCACCGATGTGGTGACGGGGATCCCCGCCATCACCCAGAGCGAGCTGCCGCTGCACTATCGCATGAACAGCGATGGCACCGGCTCGCGCCCGGCCGCTGACGCGCAGGTGGTGACGGTGACGTATACGGTGGTGGAAGCGCCGTAACGGCGGGAGGACCAGAAGACGGGAGGACCGGAGGACCGGAGGACCGGAGGACCGGAAGGTCGGGATGTCGGGATGTCGCAACGGCGACTCGAGAGGCAGTTTCTGTCCTGGGTTCTGACCTCCTGACGTCCCGACTTCCCGGTTGTCGCACCATGCGCCTTCTCCCGTTCGCGTTCCTGCTCGCTGCCGCGACTGCATCTGCCCAGCAGCCGCGCTACGACATCCTGATCACCAACGGCACCGTGATCGACGGCACGGGTGCCGCGCGCTACCGGGCCGACGTCGCCATCGTCGGCGATCACATAGTCGCCGTCTCCCGCACGTCGCTCGCCCGCGCGAGCGCGAAGCGCGTGATCGACGCGAGGAACCGCATCGTCGCGCCGGGCTTCATCGACATGCACGCGCATCTCGATCCGCTGCCGCAGCTTCCCGGGGCGAAGAGTGCCGTCACGCAGGGAGTCACCACCGCGCTCGGCGGACCCGATGGCAGCTCGCCGTGGCCCTTTGCGCCGTACCTCGCCGCGCGTGAGAAGCAGCGCATCGGCATCAACGTCGCCTGGCTGGTGGGCCACAACACGGTGCGACGCGAGGTGATGGGCGAGGCGAACCGTGCGCCAACCGCCGACGAGCTCACGCGCATGCGCGCCATGATCGCGCAGGGAATGCACGAGGGGGCGTTCGGCATGTCCACCGGGTTGAAGTACATCCCGGGCGCGTACTCCAACGTGGACGAAGTCGTCGCGCTCGCGCAGGTGGCCGCCGACTCGGGCGGGATCTACACCTCGCACCTGCGCGAGGAGGGACTCGGCCTCCTCGACGGCGTCGCCGAGGCGATCGAGATCGGGCGTCGCGCGCACATCCCGATCGTGCTCACCCATCACAAGGCGGTCGGCCAGGCGATGTGGGGGAAGAGCGTCGTCACCCTGCACATGCTCGACTCGGCACGCGCCGCCGGCGTGGACGTGATGGCCGACGTCTATCCGTACACGGCGACGCATACCGGGATCAGCGTCCTCATTCCGAGCTGGGCGCTGGCCGACGGCGACAGCGCCTTCGCGCGCCGGCTCGCCGACCCCGTGCTCGCCGACAGCCTCCGCCGCGGCATCGTCTTCAACATCCTCAACGACCGCGGCGGCGGTGACATCTCGCGCGTGCAGTTCGCGAAGGTCGCCTGGGATCGCACTCTCGAGGGAAAGACGCTCGCCGACTGGGCGACGCGGCGCGGCCTCGCACCCACGCCGGAGAATGGCGCGACGCTCGTGATTGAAGCAGAGCGGAAAGGGGGCGCCAACGCCATCTATCACGTGCTCGACGAAGGCGACGTCGAGCGCATCATGCGGCACCCGATGGTGATGATCGGCTCCGACGGCCGACTCAGCACGCCGGGTGAGGGCCACCCGCATCCGCGCGGCTACGGTACCTTCCCGCGCGTGCTCGGTCACTACGTGCGCGACGAGCACGTGCTCACGCTCGAGCAGGGGGTGCACAAGATGACCGGCATGCCCGCTGCGCGGCTCGGCCTGAAGGATCGCGGCGTGCTGCGCGCCGGTGCGGTGGCCGACGTCGTCGTGTTCGACGCCGACCGCATCGCCGACCGGGCGACGTTCGAAAACCCGCACCAGTACGCCGTGGGGATCGACTACGTGCTCGTGAACGGCGTGGCGGCGGTGGATGGCGGCAAGTACATGGATGTCCGCCCGGGGCGCGTGCTGCGGAGACGCTGACGAAACCGTCGGCACTGCCTCTTCGTAGAAAGCCCCGTGCTCACCAACTCCTTCGTCGTCAGCTTCTCCACGCTGCGCGCCAACCCGCTGCGCACCTTTCTCTCCACGCTCGGCATCGTGATCGGCGTGGCGTCGCTCGTCGCCGTACTCTCGCTCGGCGACGGGATGGAGCGCTACTTCCGCACGCAGATCGGCCAGACGACCGACCTGCAGGCCATCGGCCTCACGGCGCGACAGACGCGCGAGGTGGACGGGGTGAACATCCCGCTCGACAGTCCGGTCGTCCTCACGATGGCCGACGCCGAGGGACTCGCGGCCGCGGTCCGACCTCTCGCGGTGGTCGGCGCGACCTCGCCAGGCGTGACGATCGCCCGGGTAGACACCGCGCAGCGCGCCGTGCGCCTCATCGCCACGATGGCGCCGCTGCTGCAGACGCAGGGAGTCACCGTCGCCGCCGGCCGGCTCTTCACCGATGCCGAGGATGCGGCGCCGGTCGTGCTCCTCTCGCCTCGCGCGGCGCGCGAGCTGGTCGAGCGGGGACGTCCGCCCCTCGCGCCCGGTGATTCCGTCACCCTCGGCAATGCGCGGCTCGCCGTGATCGGCATCCTCACCAGCAGCGCCGTCGACGACGATAAGCTCACCGCCGTCGTGCCCACCGGCATCGCGCCGCGCGTCGTGGCGTCGGCGGCGTCGTGGTCGCCCGCCATCGTCATCCTCGCCAATCGCGTGGAAGACGTCACGCCCGCGCGCGCGGCAGCCGAGCGCTGGCTTGCCGGCCGGTTCGGCACGGAGTGGGCGAAGCGCGTCACCGTGGCGAGTCGCGGCCAGCGCGTGGCGCAGGCGCAGCAGGCGATGCTCATCTTCAAGCTGTTCATGGGCGCCATCACCGGCATCTCGCTGCTCGTCGGCGGTATCGGCGTGATGAACGTGCTCCTCGCCGCGGTGGCGGAGCGCACGCGCGAGATCGGCATCCGCCGCGCGGTCGGTGCGGCGCGGCGCCACATCCTCGCCCAGTTCCTCGCCGAGTCGGTGACGATCTCCGGCGTGGGGAGTGTCGCCGGCATCGTGCTGGGGATCACCGGCGCCTACGGGATCACGGCGCTCATTCGCGCCAACTCGAGTGCGGAGATGTACGCCGGGATCTCGGTGAGCACGGTCCTCGTGGCCGTGCTCGCCACGGTGACGGTGGGGGTGGCGTTCGGACTGTATCCGGCGCTGCTGGCCTCGCGGTTGTCACCGATCGACGCGATCAGGCACGAGTAGGCGGCGCGAAGCGCCGCCGCTAGTCGGGGCGCGCCGCGTGGAACGCGGCGCTTTCCGGGCGCCGGGCTCGCTGCGCTCGCCTATGCTCTCGGGGCGAAGGGCACACCCATCCGGCAACGCTTCTCCAATCCTGCGAAACGCTCCACCCAGACGCCGTTCCGGAAAGGCGCGCCCCTGCGCGCCGCCCCGAGAGTGAGCCGCAGGCGAACGCCCCGAAAGCAAGCCAGCCGCCGGCGCGGAGCGCCGCGGCAAGGCAGCGCCCCGAAGGCCGGCGTTCACGCCGGCCGTTCCAGTTTCCTAACGGATTCCCCCTCCCCCGCGTACTACCTCAGCCACCGGACACCTTTTCGTACCTGCGGGGTGTCCAACGGCGGCGAGCGCCGAAGGCGTTCGCCGTGACGCCTCCTTCAACGATTCGAAAAGTGTTCCGCCGCATCGCCGCACTTGCAGCCTTTGCCCTCCTTGCCGCCGCCAGCAGCGTGCGCGCCCAGGGCGTGGACGTCATTCGTGGCCAGGTCACCGGGCCGGACGAAGCCCCCATCCAGAACGCCAACGTCACCGCCACCTCCGTGAGCGGCGGCGTGAACCGCACGGCGCGCACCGATCGCAATGGCCGTTTCACCATCACTTTCCCGGGTGGCGAAGGTGACTACTTCATGACCTTCGCCGCGCTCGGCTACCAGCCGCGCCGGTACGAGCTCAAGCGCGTGGCCGACGAGGAGATCCTCGTCGCCGACGCGCGCCTGCAGCGCGCCACCGCGATGCTCGATACCGTGAAGGTCGCCGCCGACCGCCAGAAGGTGGACCGCAACGCCGACAAGGCGCCCGACATCAGCGGCACCGAGCAGGCGGCGAACGCCGCCGCCGTGGCCGCCGCCGATCAGGGGAACCTCGACGCCCTCGCGGCCACCGTGCCCGGCGTCACTCCGGTCACCGGCGCCGATGGCGATCCCGCTGGCTTCTCCGTGCTCGGGCTCTCGGCCGACCAGAACAGCACGACGCTCAACGGCTCCCCCTTCGGCGCGAGCAACCTGCCGCGCGACGCCAGCATCTCCACCTCGGTCGTCACCACTCCATATGATGTGAGCCGCGGAGGGTTCAGCGGCGCGCAGCTCAACATCCGCACCGGCTCCGGCTCCAACTACATCCGGCGCAGCACGTCGCTCAACTTCGACGCGCCGCCCCTCCAGTGGACCGATCCCGCCGCGCGCGCCCTCGGCCAGCAGTACACGAACCTGTCGCTCGGCGGGGCGCTGTCAGGTCCGATCGTCTTCGACAAGGCGTTCTACAACGTCGCCTGGCAGCTCGGCCGCCGGAGCAACGACCTCCACACGCTCATCAACACCGATCCCGTCGGCCTCGAGGCGAACGGCGTCTCCATCGACTCCGTGGCGCACCTCATCGAGCTGCTCAACGCCGCGGGCGTGCCGACGACCATCAACGGCCGCATCCCCGACAGCCGCCTGAGCGACAACGGCTCCGTCTTCGGCACGTTGAACTTCACGCCGCCCAACTCGAGCAGCGGTCAGACGTACAGCCTCACCTTCAACGGCTTCTGGAACCGGCAGACGCCCACCGGCCAGCTCGCCACCGAGGTGCCGGCGCATGGCGGCGACCGCACCAGCCTCAATGGCGGGGTGCAGCTCAGCCACACGGCGTACGTGAAGAGCGTGGTGCTCAGCGAGACCACCGTCGGCGTGAACGGCAACCGCAACTACGGCTCGCCGTACATCGACCTGCCGAGTGCGAGCGTGCTGGTGAACTCCACCTTTGCCGACGGCACGAACGGCGTGCGGACGCTCGCCTTCGGTGGCAGCCCGTCGCTGAGCACGCGCAGCAGCACGCTCGGCCTCGCCGCGACCAACCAGCTCTCCTGGTTCAGCCACAGCAACAAGCATCGCCTCAAGCTCACCACCGAGCTGCGGCAGGACGCGTACGACCAGGACCAGACCACCAACCTGCTCGGCTCCTTCCGCTACAACTCGCTCGCCGACGTCGAGGCCAACCGGCCGGCGTCGTTCACCCGCTCGCTCCTGCCGCGCACGCAGAGTGGCAGCCAGAGCGCGCTGGGGCTCTCCCTCGGCGACTCCTGGAAGCGGACCGACAACCTGCAGATCCAGTACGGGCTGCGCGTCGACGCGAATCACTTCTCGTCGTCGCCGGCGTACAACGAGGCGGTCCAGCAGCTGTTCGGCGTGCGCAACGACGTGGCACCGAACGACATCTACGCCAGCCCGCGCCTCGGCTTCTCGTGGACGTACGGCAAGGCGCCGGAGATCAGCGCGTTCGAGGGTGCGGCACGCGTGCCGCGCGCGGTGGTGCGTGGCGGCGTGGGCGTGTTCCAGAGCATCTCCCCCGCGTCGCTGCTCAGCGCAGCGATCACCAACACCGGCCTCGCTGGCGCGGTGCAGCAGCTCGCGTGCATCGGCGCGGCCACGCCGGTTCCGGATTGGACCGCCTGGGCACTCGATCCGTCGAGCATCCCCTCCACCTGCGCCGACGGCACCACGGGGAGCGTGTTCTCCAGCAGCGCGCCCAACGTCACCCTGTTCGCGAACGACTTCAGCGCGCCGCGCAGCGTGCGTGGCAACCTGCAGTGGAACGGGCCGGTCCTCTCCAATCGGTTCAGCCTCACCGCCGAAGTCACGTACTCGCGCAACATCGACCAGCGCAGCTTCGTGGACCTGAACTTCCGCCCCGTCGCGCAGTTCACCCTGCCCGACGAAGGTGGGCGTCCGGTCTATGCGGAGGAGGCGAGCATCGTGCCGGCGACGGGCGCGATCGCCAGCGGCGCGTCGCGCGTGAGCACGCAGTTCAATCACGTGAGCGAGCAGCGTTCCGATCTCCAGGGCACGTCGCGCCAGCTCCGGCTGTCGCTGTCGCCCACGCGGTTCAGCAGCGGCTTCTTCTGGAACGCGAGCTACGTGCTCTCCGACAACCGCCAGCAGTACCGCGGCTTCACCAGCACCGCCGGCAACCCGTTCGACGTGCAGTGGGGGAGCGGCGACTTCAGCTCGCGCCACCAGATCACCTACACGCTCGGCTACAACTTCTTCGACGCGGTGCGGGTGAGCTGGTTCGGCCGCTTCTCCAGCGGCGTCCGCTACACGCCGATGGTCGCCGGCGACGTGAACGGCGACGGCTATTCCAACGACCGGGCGTACGTGTTCAACCCGAGCGCCCTGGCCAACGACCCGGTCATGCAGTCGGCCATGCAGGAGCTGCTCACGAACGGCTCCGAGTCGGCGCGGAACTGCCTCACCGGCCAGGTGGGCGAGGTGGCGCAGCGCAACAGCTGCACCGGTCCGTGGACGTCGACCGCGAACCTGAGCCTCTCCCTCAACCCGCTCAAGTTCCGCCTGCCGCAGCGCGCTTCGCTGTCTTTCAACGTGAGCAATCCGCTCGGCGCCGCTGACCTCATCCTGCACGGACAGAACGGGCTGCACGGCTGGGGGCAGTCGGTGACTCCCGACCAGACGCTGCTCTACGTGCGCGGCTTCGATGCGCAGAACCAGCGGTTCAAGTACGAGGTGAACCCGCGGTTCGGCAGCACCAACCCGCGCTTCAACGCCATCCGCCAGCCGGTGACGATCACGATGGCGCTGCGCGTGGACGTGGGCCCCTCGCGCGAGCGGCAGACGCTCACCCAGCAGCTCGATCGCGGCCGCACGCGCGAAGGAGTGAAGCTCACCGAGCAGATGCTCAAGGCGATGTACGGGTCGGGAGGCGTGCTGAACCCGATGGCGCTGCTGCTCCGCCAGAGCGACACGCTCGAGCTCACCGGCCCGCAGGCCGATTCGCTGGCGACGATGAATCGCGCCTACACGATCTCGGTGGATTCCATCTGGACCGGCGTGGCGAAGGATCTCGCCGCGCTCCCGAACCACTACGACCAGGACCTCGCGTACGACCGCTACAAGCACGCGCGCGAGGCGACGGTGGACCGGCTCATCGCCCTCGCGCCACGCATCAAGGGGCTGCTCACGCCGGATCAGCTCCGCAAGCTTCCCCCGCTCGTCGCCAGCTACCTGGACACGCGCTACCTCGCCGGCATCCGCAGCGGCACGCAGGGCAACACGGGTGGCGGGGTGTTCATGCCGATGATGGGCGGAGGGGGGGGACGGATGGTGATCATCCGGCAGTAACTGCAACGGACGTACGTCGTACCGTGTATCCCGCGGTAACGACAACCGAAGTACTTCGTACGGTGTACTTCGTAGGCGGACCCAGGGGGCTGGCCATTCCAATGTGCGGCTGGCTTCCTGGCGAGATGGAGTGAATGGCCCCGCATTGGACCAGCTTTCCCGAAGGTCCTCGTACGAAGTACGAGGTACGTGCTACGTCAGTTGTTGTTCATCGCTTCTTCCTCGTGCCTCCCATGAAGTCATCAGTCATAGCTCTCCTTCTCATCGCGGCTCCCGCCGCCCCCCTCGCCGCGCAGGCGCCAGCGAAAGCCGCTGCGCCCGCCGTGCGTGCGCTGCCCGCCGCGAGCGCCACCAGCACCGACTCCCTCGGCTCCATCGCCGCCGTGCGGCAGCTGCCCAACGGCAACCTGCTCGTGAACGACCAGGTGCGCCGGCGTGTGGTGCTGATGGATTCCTCGCTCAAGGTCATCGGTGTCGTCGCCGATTCCACGAGCAGCACCGCCAACGCGTACGGTGTGCGTCCCGGCGGGCTGCTCGCGTACCATGGTGACTCCACGCTGTTCATCGATCCCGCCTCGCTCTCGATGCTGGTGATCGACGGGGCGGGGAAGGTGGTGCGTGTCATGGCGGCCCCGCGTCCCAACGACGTCCAGTTTCTCGTCGGCGGTGCGTTCGGGAATCCCGGGTTCGATGCCCAGGGACGCATCGTCTATCGCAGCTTCGCACGACCCAACTTCCGGCGCGGCGCCGACGGCACTCCCCAGTCGCCGGAATTCCCGGACAGCGCGGCGCTCGTGCGCTTCGACCTCGCCACGCGCAAGCTGGACACCGCGGCGTTCTTCCGCATCCCGAAGCAGAACATGATCGTGTCACGCGGTGAGAACGGCCGCATCAGCATCACCACCACCATCAACCCGTTGCCGGTGACCGACGACTGGGCGGTGATGAGCGACGGCACGATCGCCATCGTGCACGGCCGCGACTATCGCGTCGAGTTCATCGGCGCGGATGGATCCCACACGCTCGCGGACAAGATCCCGTTCGAGTGGCAGCGCCTCACCGATGAGGACAAGGTGGCGTTCATCGATTCCACCCGCGCGGCGATGGAGCGCCGCCGCGCCGAGTTCGGCCGCGGTGGTGCGGCCGCCGGTGACGGCGCCGTGGTCTTCGGCGGTGGCGCCGGCGGTGGCGAGCGGCAGCAGGTGATCACGATGCGCATGGGCGGCGGGGGCGGTGGCGAGCCCCCGCGTCGTGGCGGCAACCGCGAGCGCAACGGCAACGCCGCCAATGGCAGCAGCGCTGACAGCGCGAACCAGCTCCCGCCACTCAACTTCGTGTCGCCGTCGGATCTTCCCGACTACAAGCCGGTCTTCGGCGTCGGCTCCGTGCGCGCCGACATGGACGACCGCCTCTGGATCCGCACCATCCCCACCAAGCCCTCCACCGGTGTGACCTACGACATCGTCGACCGGAGCGGCAAGCTGGTGGACCGCATCCAGGTCCCCGCCAACGCCACCATCGCCGGCTTCGGCAAGGGCGGCATCGTGTACGTGGGGGTGCGGGATGGGAGGGAGATCAGGTTGCAGAGGGTGAGGGTGAACTGATGCTGTTGCACTACAACTGAAGTAGTACGTACCTCGTACTTCGTATCGGGACCGACGGGCTGCGCTCTCCAAGGCGCGGCCCGTCTCTCGTTCGGGACCAATTGGCGAACGACATGAACAGCGAGGGGAGCGGAAAGAGCCGGATCGTGACGGAAACGACAGGATCTGTCCCTCGCACGATCTGCGCTCCGCGCACCGAGACTGGCCCCCACACCCTGAAGTTCCTGAATCGATTGGAGCGGCCTCGGGACGCTCCTCAGCGCATGGAGACGTCGATGCAGAGGAGAGAATCCTGCCGTTTCAGCTTTCATCCGGCCGTTTCCGCTCCCTTCGCTTTCTTTTCGAGAGCCTGAATGCCAAAAGGGCCAGCCACTCATTGGAGTGGCCAGCCCCCTGGGTCCCGCTACGAAGTACGTGCTACGCAGTACGTCAGTTGTAGTTGCAGTCCATCACTCGCAGCGCGCAAGCGCCACCGGGCAGTGCTCCGGGTCCGGTGCCGGTGCGCTCGACTCGCCACCGGGCCCACCGTACGAGTACAGCGTGCGCTGCAGCACGCCGAGCTCGCGGCCGGGGATCGGGAGCTGCACGAACGTGTCCTGCGGGAGTGTCTGCCAGCCGCGGGCGTCAAAGAAGGCGCGTACGCCGTCCATGCCGAGCAGCTCGATTCCCTTCTCGTAGCGCAGCGCATCCCACAGGCTGCCGCACTGGCCATTGAGCTTGCGCGGCACGCAGCCCGGCTCGTCCGGCGGACCGTCCACCGTCACCGGCGGCAGGTTGCCGTTCGCCACGCGCGTCAGGTTGATGAGCGGCACCGCTTCCGCCGCGCGGTTGAGGCGGATCAGCGCCTCCGCCTTCAGCAGGTTCATCTCCGTCACCGTCAGCGCCGGCTGCGGGCCGTTCTGCCACGACGAGCCGGTGCCGTACCGCTTGAAGTAGTAGTACGACCAGCGG
>DASUXT010000011.1:0-13962 GCA_036377775.1 Gemmatimonadaceae bacterium
GGCGTGGAGCCGGGCAAGCTGGGCTACCGGTCGCGCGCCAAGGTCAAGGAGGCGGTGTAACATGGCACGCACCTTCGTGTGGCACCCCAGCCGGGGGCCGAAGAAGACGAACAAGAACGAGCTGACCACGGGCAAGGTCCGCATCCGGCAGGTCCGGAGCGGGATCGGGCACTCGTGGCGGATGAACGCGACGCTCGAGGCGATCGGCCTCAAGCACCACCAGGACGAGGTGATCAAGCAGGATAGCCCGTCGCTGCGTGGCCAACTCAAGCAGGTGCGCCACCTCGTCGAGGTGGAGCCCGTCGAGGAGTAAGACAGTGGCGACGGAAAAGATCGGGCTCCACAACCTCTCGCCGGCGCCGGCGAGCAACCGGGATCGCAAGCGTCTTGGCCGCGGTCCCGGCTCCGGCACCGGCAAGACGTCGGGCAAGGGGCACAAGGGTATCAAGGCACGCGCCGGCCATCACGGTCCCGGTGGCGGCAAGCCGCAGTTCGAGGGTGGGCAGATGCCGTTGACGCGGCGCCTGCCGAAGCGGGGCTTCACCAACCCGTTCCGCCAGGAGGCCAACGTCGTTCGCCTCGACCAGCTCGCGCAGGTCGAGGGTGAAGTGACGGCGGACTCGCTGCGCGCGGCGGGGCTGGTCAAGCGGAACGGCCCGGTGAAGGTGCTGGCCAACGGGGAGATCTCGAAGGCGGTGACGGTGCGCGGGCTCAAGGTGAGCGCATCGGCCCGTAACGCGATCGTCGCGGCGGGCGGCACGGTCGAGGAGTAACGCAGTACCCTCCAGGGAGTCCCCATGGCCCAGACCAATGCCGCCGCCCAGGCGGTCTCGAACGTCTTCAAGACACCGGAGCTGAAGGACAAGATCCTCTTCACGCTCCTGTGCCTGTTCCTCTACCGCGTCGGCGCGCACGTCACGGCGCCAGGCGTGGACGTCGTCGCGCTGACTGACTTCTTCCGCAACCAGTCGCAGAGCGGGGGCGGACTGCTCGGCCTGTACGACCTGTTCACCGGCGGCCAGCTGTCGCGGGCCACGGTGTTCGCGCTGGGCATCATGCCGTACATCTCGGCGAGCATCTTCGTCCAGATCGCCGGCGCGGTGATGCCGCAGGTCGAGAAGATGCAGAAGGACGAGGAAGGGCGGAAGAAGATCAACCAGTGGACGCGGTACGGCACGATCGTGCTGGCGGCGGTCCAGGGATGGGGCTTCGCCCTGTTCACGGAGTCGCTCCAGGGCGCCATCGCGCACCCCGGGTTCGCCTTCCGTCTCGAGACGACCTTCTTCCTCACCACGGGCGCGATGTTCGTGATGTGGCTCGGCGAGATGATCACCGAGCGGGGGCTGGGGAACGGCGCGAGCCTCCTCATCTTCTTCTCGATCGTGGAGCGCATCTGGCCGGGCATCATGTCCACCTTCAAGTTCGTCAGCACGGGGGCGATCGGCAGCTTCTCGCTCGTCGTGCTGATCGCGCTGATGGTGGCGATCGTGGCGGCCATCGTGGCGATCACGATGGCGGCGCGCCGCATCCTCATCCAGATCCCGCAGCGCACGATGGCGCGGGGGCGGATGCGCGAGGCGGCGCGAAGCTTCATCCCGCTGCGCATCAACACGGCGGGCGTGATGCCGATCGTCTTCGCCCAGTCCATCATCGTCGTGCCGGGTGCGTTCGCGCAGTTCTCGCACAACGCCACGGCGCAGCGGATGGCCGAGCTGTTCAACCCGGGCACGGTGTGGTACCTGATCGCGTCGGCGATCCTCATCCTGTTCTTCACCTACTTCTACACGTCGATCATCTTCAACCCGATCGACCTGGCGGAGAACCTGAAGAAGCAGGGCGGGTTCATCCCCGGCGTGAAGCCGGGCGCGCGGACGGCCGAATACATCGACCAGGTCGTGTCGCGCATCACCTTCCCGGGCGCGATCTTCCTGACGATCGTGGCGCTGCTGCCGGTGGTGGTGGCGACGGCGATCAACGTCCCGTTCACCTTCGGCGGCACGTCGCTGCTGATCGTGGTGGGCGTGGCGCTCGACACGCTGGCGCAGATGCAGCAGCACCTGCTGCTGCGCAAGTACGACGGCTTCATGAAGAAGGGGCGCATCAAGTTCCGCGGCCGCCAGCAGACGAGCAGCGGCTTCTGGGGCACATCGGCGGGGCGTCCCGGCGCCCCGCCGCCACAGTACTTTCCCTCCCATGATCATCGTACTCTTCGGGAAGCCCGGAGCGGGGAAGGGAACGCAGGCGCCGCTGCTCGCAGCGGCGCTTGGCGTTCCCACCCTCGCCACCGGTGACGAGCTTCGCGCCGCCATCCGGCAGGGCACGCCGCTGGGCCTCGAGGCCAAGGCGTTCATGGACCGCGGCGACCTGGTCCCGGACTCCGTGATCCTCGGCATCATCAAGCACGCGCTGAGCGAGCCGCGCGCCGAGAACGGCGTGCTGCTGGACGGCGTGGTGCGGACGGTACCGCAGGCGGAAGGGCTCGATCGCGTGTGCAAGGAGCTCGGGCGGACGGTGGACGCCGTGCTCTTCTTCGACATCGACGACGAGGAGATCGTCCGGCGACTGGCCGGCCGCACGGTGTGCGAGAGCTGCCAGAGCCCCTACACGGGGCGCGAGCCGGGAACGAAGTGCGACAAGGACGGCGGCACGCTCGTGCGCCGCAAGGACGATGAGCCGGAGGCGATCCGGAATCGCCTGGCCGTGTACGAGCGGCAGACGGCCCCGGTCCTGAACTGGTACCGCGAGCACGGCACGAGAGTCGCCGTGATCGACGCCGTGGGCAGCGTGCAGGACGTCACCGCACGCGCGCTGGGCGCGCTGGTGGGCTGACGACAGACCGGAGGACGACGTGATCCAGCTCAAGAGCGCGCGCGAGATCGAGACGATGGCCGAGGGAGGGAAGATCCTCGGCGACACCGTGCAGATGCTTCGTGGAGTCGCGCGCGCCGGCATGTCCACGCTGGAGCTGGACGCGATCGCCGAGGAGTTCATCCGGTCGCACGCCGGCGCGACGCCGGCGTTCAAGGGGCTGTACGGATTTCCCGGCACTCTCTGCACGTCGATCAACAACGAGATCGTGCACGGCATCCCGTCGAAGAAGCGGGTGCTGAAGGATGGCGACGTGATATCGATCGACGTCGGCGTCGGCTACAAGGGCTACTTCACCGACTCGGCGACGACGGTGCCGATCGGGACGGTGGACGCCGAGACGCTGCGGCTGCTCGCCGTGACGGAGCGCTCGCTGCAGGCGGGGATTGCCGCGGCGGTGCCGGGGAATCACCTGGGCGACATCGGCGCGGCGATCCAGGCGGTGGTGGAAGACGCGGGCTTCAGCGTGGTGCGCGACCTCGTGGGCCATGGGATCGGCGTGGAGTTCCACGAGGAGCCGCAGGTGCCCAACTACGGCAAGCCGAAGCGCGGATTGAAGCTCGTGCCCGGACTGACGCTGGCGATCGAGCCGATGGTGAACATGGGGAGCCCGCAGACGCGCACGCTGCCGGACAAGTGGACGATCGTGACGGTGGACGGAACGCGGTCGGCGCACTTCGAGCACACGGTGGCGATCACGGAGAACGGGAACCGGGTACTGACAACTTCAGTCTGACGACTTCAGTCTGACCCACTCGCCGGCCTTCGGCCGGCTCGTTCGTCCGACCCGCACGGGGCGCCTTCGGCGCCCCGTGCTCGTCTGACACGCTCGGCCGCCTGCGGCGGCCTGCTCGTCCAGCGGCATTATGGCCCATGTGGCGTGACGAGTCCCTACACCCGCGCACGAAGAGCGGCGCGGAGCGCCGCGAATGGGTCCGACGAGCAGGCGGCGAAGCCGCCGAGCGGGTCAGACCCTCAGACCCTCCCTTGCTCAACAGTCGCCGCCTCCCCAGCGTTCTCTAGTCGAGGCGGTTCCTCTCCTCCGTCACCCTCACCAGGCTGAGATGCATTCCCTCCCCACCAGGGCGCGTCGCTGGCGCGCCGCCTTCGTCGTGGCCGGCGCGCTGGCCGTCCAGGCCCCGCTCGCAGTCGCCCAGACGCATATCACGTCGCCCAAGGAGCAGTTCGGGTTCAACATCGGCGACGACTACAAGCTCGCCAACTACACCCAGCTCCAGCAGTACTGGCACAAGCTGGACGCGGAGTCGGACCGGATGAAGGTCGTCGAGATCGGCCGGACGGCCGAAGGGCGGCCGCAGCTGATGGCGATCATCTCGTCGCCGGCGAACATGGCGAAGCTGGATCGCTACAAGGAGATCTCCAGCAGGCTCGCCCACGCCGAGGGGCTGACGGATGCCGAGGCGCGCGCGCTGGCGAAGGAAGGAAAGTCCGTCGTCTGGATCGACGGCGGCCTGCACGCCACCGAAGTGCTCGGTGCGGCGCAGCTGATGGAGACCGTCTACCAGCTCGTGAGCAGCAACGATCCGGAGACGATGCGGTTCCTGAACGACTGCATCATCCTCGCCGCGCACGCGAACCCGGACGGGATGGAGCTCGTGTCGGACTGGTACATGAAGGACGCCGACACGCTCAAGCGCGGGATGGATATCCCGCGGCTGTACCAGAAGTACCAGGGGCACGACATCAACCGCGACTTCTACCTGAGCAGCCAGCCCGAGTCGCAGAACATCAACCACGTGCTCTACTGGGAGTGGTTCCCGCAGATCGTCTACAACCACCATCAGACGGGCCCCGCGGGGACGGTGATGTTCGCGCCGCCATTCCGTGATCCGTTCAACTACAATTACGATCCGCTCGTCGTGACGGAGCTCGACCTGGTGGCGGCGCAGATGCATTCGCGCTTCGAGGCCGAAGGCAAGCCGGGCGTCACGATGCGGACGGGCTCCACGTACTCCACGTGGTGGAACGGTGGGCTGCGCACGACGCCGTACTTCCACAACATGATCGGCCTGCTCACGGAGACGATCGGCAACCCGACGCCGACGACGATTCCCTTCATCCCGGACCAGCAGCTGCCGCGCGCCGACCTGCCGTTCCCGATCGCGCCGCAGAAATGGCACTTCCGGCAGAGCATCGAGTACTCGCTGACGGCCAACCGGGCGGTGCTCGACGTGGCCTCTCGTGAGCGCGAGAACCTGCTGTACAACATCTACCGGATGGGGAAGAACTCGATCGAGCGCGGAAGCCGTGACAGCTGGACGGCGAGCCCGAGCGACATCGAGCGCGTGAAGGCGGCGATCGCGAAGGATCGCGCCGCCGCGGAGGGGGACGAGGGGCGCAGCGCCGGTGGTGCGGGCGCCGGGGCGGTGGGCGACGCGGTGTTCCAGTTCGGCCGCGGCTCCGACCCGAAGTACTACACCGAGGTGTTGCACGCGCCGGCGAAGCGTGACCCGCGCGGCTACATCCTGCCGAGCGACCAGCCGGACTTCCTGACGGCGACGAAGTTCGTCAACACGCTGCGACACGTGGGCGTGACGGTGAAGCGCGCCACCGCGCCGTTCACCGTGAACGGCAAGCGCTATCCCGCCGGCTCGTACGTGGTGAAGACGGCGCAGGCGTTCCGCCCGATGGTGCTGGACATGTTCGAGCCGCAGGACCACCCGAACGACCTCGCGTATCCGGGCGGCCCGCCGAAGCGGCCGTACGACAACGCGGGGTGGACGCTCGCCTACCAGATGGGCGTGCACTTCGACCGCATCCTCGACGGGTTCGACGGGCCATTCCAGCCCATCAAGGGGCTCGCCACACCGCCGGCGGGCACTGTCACGAACGTCGCCAACGCGGCGGGCTACCTGGTGAGCCACGAGGTGAACGACGCGTTCGTCGCCGTGAACCGCGCGCTGGCGGCCAAGGCGCCGGTGTACGTGCTGCGCTCGCCCGTGTCGGCGAACGGTCGCACCTGGCCGGCGGGCACGTTCTACATCGGCGCGACGAGCGCCACGACGTCGATGATGCAGCAGCTCGCCAGGACGATCGGTCTATCGGCGACGGGTACCACGACGAAGCCTGGCGCCGACGCGAAGCGGCTGCACCCGGTGCGCATCGCGCTGTGGGACCAGTATGGCGGATCGATGCCGTCGGGCCACACGCGGTTCATTCTGGAGCAGTTCGACTTCCCGTACCACGTGGTCTACCCGCAAGAGCTCGATGCGGGGAACCTGGCGAGCAAGTACGACGTCATCATCCTGCCGTCGGGTGCAGTGCCGGCGAACGACCGTGCGGGTGGTCGCGGCGAGCCGGACTCGCTGGACATTCCGGCAGAGTATCGCAACCGGCTGGGCCGCTTCACGATCGCGAAGACGGTTCCCGCGCTGCGCGCGTTCATGGAGCAGGGTGGGACGGTGGTCGCCGTCGGCTCGTCGGCGAACCTCGGCCTCGACTTCGGGCTGCCGATCACCAGCGCGCTGGTGGAGAAGAATGCGAACGGCCAGGAACGTCCGCTGCCGGCGGAGAAGTTCTACGTGCCGGGCTCGCTGCTGCGGGTGATCGTGGACACGACGCAGGCCATCTCGTCCGGCATGCCGCGTGGCGTCGACGTCTTCTACAACAACAGCCCGGCGTTCCGGCTCGGCAGTGATGCGGCCGCGAACGGGGTGAAACCGCTGGCGTGGTTCGAGAACGGCACCCCGCTCCGCAGCGGCTGGGCGTGGGGACAGAGCTACCTGGACGGCGCGGTGGAGGCGGTGCAGGCGGACATCGGCAAGGGAACGCTGTACCTGTTCGCTCCCGAGATCACCTTCCGCGCGCAGCCGCACGGGACGTTCAAGTGGCTGTTCAACGGGATCTACGGGGAGCGCTGAAAGCGCGTGAACCGTGAACGGTGAACCGTGAACGGTGAACCGCAACAGCGGGGGGAGCGGATACGGCCGGATCTGAACTACAGAACGGCAGGATTCGCTCCCCTTCTGTCACGCCTCCATGCGCAAGGGAGCTCCCGAGGTCGTTCCAATCAATTCAGGAACTTTGTGGGTTCAGAAGCCGGCTCCGGGGCGCGGAGCAACGATCGCGAGCGGAAATGATCTCGCAGGTTCAGCGTTTTCCGGCCGTGTCCGCTCCTCTCGCTTTTCGATCCCGCCGTGATGCCTACGCGCCCAGCGACCGTTCGACGATCTCGCCCGTGCGCCTCGCCAGGTCGCGGGTGCGCTTCACGTAGTCGGTGGCCTGCGCGGAGAGGTGGGTGCCGCGGGACTTGTCGGTCAGCGAGCCGACGTTGATGCGAACGTTGTAGCTCGCGCCGACGCAGCCGGCTTCGGCAAGCAGGGCGGCGACGCCGGCGTCGCTCGCGGCGTTCGTGTTGCCGCGCTCGGCCACCGCGAGCGCGAGCTCGGCGACCTCGGCGCAGGCGCGGGCGGTCTCGAGCGGGACCTCGGCGGCGTGAAGGAGGGCGCCGTCGATCTTCGATGTCTTCTCGCGCTGCTGCTCGTCGCTGTCGGCCGGAAGCTTGTACGCGGCGGCGACGATGGCATACGCCGACGCATCGCGCGCGACGAGCGCCGAAAGGGTATTGCCAAGTCCCGCCGCGCGGACGGCGAGCTCGCGCATCTCGGCGTCCACGGCGGCGTACTTCTTCTTGCCCACCGTGAGGCCAGCGACCATCTGCGCGAGCGCAGCGGCGAGGGCACCGGCATGCGCCGCCACGCTCCCGCCACCGGGCGTGGGTGATGGCGACGCGACGGAGCCGACGAAGCTGCTCAGCGACTCGCCGCCGGCGATCGCCGAGCGCACCTTCCG
This sequence comes from Gemmatimonadaceae bacterium, assembly GCA_036377775.1. Taxonomy (GTDB): domain Bacteria; phylum Gemmatimonadota; class Gemmatimonadetes; order Gemmatimonadales; family Gemmatimonadaceae; genus AG11. The sequence continues at coordinate 7,681 of DASUXT010000011.1, forward strand.
CTCGAGCACCATGTCGGTGGAGAAGTTCCGCAGCCGGATATGGCGCGCCGCCGCCTCGAACAGCACGCGCTCTGGGACGAGCCCGACGAGCTCACTCCACGTGGGCGTCACGCCGCGCGCCTCGGCTTCCATCTTCACCATGTCGTAGGCCTGGTGCAGCGGCGTCTTCTCGGTGTCGACGAGGTTCATGGACACCTGTGCCTGGCCGTCCACCTCGAAGCCGAGCCCCTTCACGTACTTGAGGCCACCGACGGAGCCGCGCACCGCCTTCGCCACTTCCTTGGCGATCGGCAGGTTGGAGGCGGGACCGAGGTAGACGTTGTAGGCGACGAGGAACGGCCGCGCGCCGATGGCGACGGCGCCGGCGGTGGGATGGATCGTCGAGGGGCCGAAGTCCGGTGTGCGCTGCGGCGTGCGGCCGATCTCGTCGCGCAACCCCTCGAACTGGCCGCGACGGACGTCGGCGAGGTTCTCCCGGTCGGGCCGGGTAGCGGCACGCTCGTACAGGAAGACGGGAATCTTCAGCTCGCGACCCACGCGCTCGCCCAAGGCGCGCGCGAGGGCGATGCAGTCCTCCATCGTCGAGCCTTCCAGGGGGATGAACGGCACGACGTCGGCAGCGCCCATGCGCGGGTGCTCGCCCGAATGCGTGGTGAGGTCGATGTGCCGGTGTGCCTCGGCGATTCCGGCGAAGGCCGCATCGGCCACGACGTCGATCGGGGCGACGAAGGTGATGACGCACCGGTTGTGGCTCGCGTCGGCGCTGGTGTCGAGCACGTGCGCGCCGGCGACGCTCGCGATCGCGTCACGGATGGCAGCCACGATCTCGGGACGGCGGCCTTCGCTGAAGTTCGGGACGCACTCGATCAGTTTCATGGACAGTTCCGCTTGGGGGACGATGTGAACCGTTAACCGTGAACCGTGAACCGTAACCACCAACGCAGTTCCGGTTCACGGTTCACGCAGGGTCTGGAGCAGCCATTCGTGCATGGCGGGATTTCCCGCGACGAGCGAGGTCTCCGTGACCCTGCACGGCGCACCGTCGAGCGTCGTCACGAGTCCCCCCGCCTCGCGCACGAGGAGGATGCCGGCGGCGATGTCCCATGGCGCCAGGCGGAGCTCCCAGAATGCCTCGAAGCGGCCGGCGGCGACGTCGGCGAGGTCGAGGGCGGCGGCACCGGCCCGACGGATACCGGCGGTTCCGCGCATCACGGCCGGAAGCATCTTCACGTAGCGCGCGATCTCCTCCTCACGGCTGAATGGAAAGCCGGACGCAATGAGTGCGCGCGATGGCTCCGTGTTCGCGCTCACCCGCATCGGCGCGCCGGCCATGCGGGCGCCGCCGTCGAGCGTTGCCGTGAAGAGCGTGCCCGTGGCGACGTTGATGACGGCGCCGGCCTGGATCTCGCCGTCGACGACCGCGGCGATGGACACCGCGTACCAGGGAAAGCCGTGCAGGAAGTTCGTCGTGCCGTCGAGTGGATCGGCGACGAACACGAGGCCGCGCGTGGCTTGCGCGTCGGGCGAGCCTTCCTCGGCGAGGATGGTGGCGTCAGGGTGGCGGGTGGCGATCACGTCACCGAGTGCCTGCTCGCTGGCGCGGTCGACGTCGCTCACGAAGTCGAAGGTGCTCTTGGGTTCCCACACGAGCGACTCGCGACGCTCGGCTCCCGCGCGCACGACCTCGGCCGAGCGGGCGGCGGCAGCCACGCAGGTGGCGAGCAGCGCGCGGCGGTCGGCGTGATCGCCACCGGCGCGCGCGCCCTGATTTGCTTGCGACGCGTCGGCGGCGCTCATTACGTTCTCGGGATGCCTCGCATCTTCAGTGGGATTCAGCCGTCCGGGGAGCTCCATATCGGAAACTACCTCGGTGCGGTGAAGAATTGGGTCGCGCTCCAGGACACGGCGGAGTCCATCTTCTGCATCGTGGACTACCACGCCATCACCGTGCCCTACGAGCCGGCGCAGCTCCGCCAGCGGCGGCGCCAGATGGCGATCAGCATCCTTGCCGCCGGCGTGGATCCCGAGCGCGCCAGCCTCTTCGTGCAGTCCGACGTGCCGGAACATACCGAGCTGGCCTGGATCCTCAACTCCGTGACGCCGCTCGGTGAGCTGGAGCGGCAGACGCAGTTCAAGGAGAAATCGCAGCGCCAGGAGAGCGTGAGTGCGGGGCTGCTGAACTATCCGATTCTCCAGGCCGCCGACATCCTGCTCTACCGCGCCGACCAGGTGCCGGTCGGGGAGGACCAGCTGCAGCACCTGGAGCTGTCGAGGGTGGTGGCGCGGCGGTGGAACGCGCAGTACGCGCCGGACGAGGCGTTCTTCCCGGAGCCGCAGGCGGTGCTCACGCCCACGCGCCGCATCATGGGGCTCGACGGGCAGGCGAAGATGTCCAAGTCGATGGGCAACACGATCGGGCTGCTCGACACGCCGGACGAGATCTGGGCGAAGCTGCGGCCGGCGGTTACCGATCCCAAGCGGGTCAAGAAGACCGATCCCGGGACGCCGGAGGTGTGCAACATCTACCACCTGCATCGGGCGTTCAGCCCGCCGCCGGTGGTGGAGCACGTGGCGAACATGTGCCGGACGGCGGGGTGGGGGTGCATCGAGTGCAAGAAGGTGCTCGCCGAGCACATGGAGACCGAGCTGGTGCCGATCCGCCGCCGTGCCGCGATGCTGCAGGAGGAACCGGCTCGCGTGGACGACGCGCTGGCCACCGGGGCGCGGCACTGCCTCGCGTTGGCGGAGGAAACGATGCGGGGCGTTCGCGACCGCATGGGTTTCGGGTGACCTCGCACACGTCGAACCACGCCGCGGCACGCGTGCATAGCTCTTGCTCTCCGTCACAGGGTGGGCGTCCACGCCGGTGCGGACGGCCCCACGGTGGAACCGTTGCGAGCGAGCGAGCGATGCGAGCCCTTCAGCAGCTGGTCAATCGGATCCGCGCCTGGCGCCCGTGGAAGGCGCCTGGTCGCCCACCGGTCGCGCCGTCAGCGACGCGGCCCTTCTTCATCGTCGAGGCGCGGCCCATCCTGCGTGAAGTGACGCCGAGCGGCGTGCGGGTGTACTCGCTCTGCGGGCAGTGCGGCGCCCAGCTCACCGCGAGTGCCACCCTGTGCGACGCGTGCGCGCGCAGCCGGTCCCTGCCGAACTCCTGAGTGGACCTCACCGACAGCGTACTGAGGTTGTTCGGGCTCGTCAGCCATCTGAACACGCGGGCGCGTGGCTTCGGCCTGCTGCTGCTGCTGCCCATCGTGGTGCTCGCCATCGCGGACTGGCGCGTCCGTCGGCAGCGCTAGCGTGTACGCAGGGCATGCGGCGGTCGCGCTCGCGCTCAAGACACGCGCGCCGCGCGTCCCGATGTGGGTGCTCGTTGCTGCCGCCTTCGGGCCGGATTGGGTGGAGCTGTTCCTTGGCCTGCTGAAAGGGCGTGCGACGGGAGAGGTCTACAGCCACTTCATTCCCGCCGTGCTGCTCGGGGCGTGCGCTGCCGCACTGCTCTACGAGATCCTTTTCCGGCGCCGCGGTGGACGATGGGTAGCGATCGCCTGGCTGCTGCACTGGCCGGCGGATTTCCTGACGGCGCACAAGCCGCTGCTCGATCCAGGCGGACGGGTGATCGGGTTGGATCTCTACAACCTCCCGATCGCGGACTTCATCATCGAGTCGGCGCTCGTGGTCGGTTGCGCGTGGCTGTACCGGCGTCGTTACGCGCCGGAGCAGTGGCAGCGCCGGTGGATCGCGATGGCGGCGATCACGCTGGTCCTGATCCAGAGCGTGCTGGACTACGGAATCCGGCACCAGCCCTGGCGCCAGTGGAATCCGTCGCTGGCGCAGGCGCGGTGGCAGCCTCATCTTACCGTCGCCGCAGCAGAGGATGCCGCGTCGCCACCCCGCATGCGTCTTGCATTCTCGACCTCAACTCAATCGGCGAGGGCGCAATGGCGAATGACGGTCCCCGGGGCCTGGTGACACTGGTTTGCCTCACGTGCGGTAAGGAACGATTCTTTTCCCAGGATGTTCCGGCAGCGGTCACCTGCGAGCAGTGCGGGGGCACCGTGTTCCGGACGTTTGCGACCCCCACCGAGCCCGACGAGGCGGCAATCGATGCCCTCGAGGCGCAGGCGCGCAGCATGGCGTACGGCGACAGCTCGCCGGACACCACGATCGGCGACGTTCGCGACCTCGGGCAACGGTAGCCGAGCGGCGGGCGGGAGCCCGCCATTTTCATTCAAGCGAACGCCGACGACGTCCCACAGATCCTGGAGATCGCGCGCATCCTGCGCATCGATCTCCTCGTCAAGCTGGCGCTGGCCGTGCTGCTCGGCGGCATTATCGGGTTCGAGCGCGAACTGGCGGGGAAGCCTGCCGGCCTGCGCACCAACATCCTCATCTGCATCGGCGCCGCGCTGCTGATGGACGTCTCCACCCGGGTAGGCCTGATCGATGGCCACCGGGTGGGCGATCCTGGACGCATCGCGGCGCAGATCGTGTCGGGGATCGGCTTCCTCGGCGCGGGGACGATCCTGCAGGGGCAGGGCGTGGTCACCGGCCTCACCTCGGCGGCGACGATCTGGGTCGTCGCCGCCATCGGGATGACGGTCGGCGCGGGGTTCTACATCGAGGGGATCGGCGCCGGCCTGCTGGTGACGTTCGTGCTCTCCGGGCTGGGCGGGCTCGAGCGATGGGTGCAGCGGGCGCGGCGCGTGGTGAGCGCCACCGTGCGCGCGCGCGTGAACACGCCTGAAGACGCGATTGCGGGCACGCTGCGGGCGCACGGGATCAGGATCGAGGAGCGACACGTGTTCGATCACGAGCAGGACCGCACCTTCGAGCTGAAGCTGTCCGGCCCGTCGCGCCAGTTCCCGGTTGCGACGTCGGCGCTGCTGGCGCAGGACTTCATCTACTCGGTGCACGTTGACTGAGCGGCGGCTCGTCGTCGACCTGGCAGCGCGGTCACGAAACTGGGCACTCCCGCCCGACGGTGCAGCGCGCCTGGTTCGCGAGGCGCCGCCGGGCTGGGAGGTGCGGATGGTATCCGCCCCCACGTCATCCGATGGGGACGGCTCGGACGGGGGCAGCGCCGAAGCCCTGCAGCTCATTCGCGACGCCGAGGTGTACTTCGGCTTCGGGTTCTCGCGCGATCTGCTGCAGGCGGGGGAGCGCGTGCGCTGGATCCACTCCGCAGCCGCCGGCGTGGGCAGCGTGCTCAATACCGGCGTGGAGCAGTCCGACATCCTGCTCACCAACTCGGCGGGCATTCACGGCCCGCCGATCGCCGAGTTCGTCGTCGCCGGGATCCTGTACTTCCTGCGCGGGCTCGACGTGGCCGTCGCGCAGCAGCGACGGCGGGAGTGGAACAAGGCGTTCTTCGTCGCCGAAGACACGCCGCTGCGGGAGATCTCCGAATGTCGCGCGCTGATCGTGGGCGCGGGCGGCCTGGGCGGTGAGTCGGCGCGACGGCTCGCGTGCCTGGGCGCGACGTGCGTCGGCGTGCGACGGCGGCCGGAGCTCGGCGCGCCGGAGGGATTTGCACGGGTCGTGGGGACGGACGGACTGGACGAGGAGCTTCCGAAGGCCGACGTGCTGGTGCTGGCGGCGCCGTTCACGGCCGATACTTCGGAAATGATGACCCGCGAGCGCCTGATGCGTCTTCCGCAGGGAGCGATCGTCGTCAACGTGGCGCGTGGTGCGCTGCTCGACGAGGAGGTGGTCGCCGACCTGCTGGAGCGCGGCCACCTGCGTGGCGCCGTGCTCGACGTGTTCCGCAAGGAGCCGCTGCCGGAGACGAGCCGGCTGTGGAGCCTGCCGAACGCGCTCATCATGCCGCACACCTCACCCGTGTCGCCGCGGCGCTTCTGGCCGCGGCAACTCGACCTGTTCCTGTCCAACTGGCACCGCTACGTCCGCGGCGAGCCGTTGCTCAACCTCGTCGACAAGACCGCAGGATATTGAACTGATGGAAAAGATCATCAAGGCCGCCGTGGATCGCGGCGCCTCGGACCTGCACATCAAGGCGGGCGACGTGTTCCGGGCGCGCATCAACGGCCGACTGGTGCCGCTGACGAAGCAGGCGCTCACGCCGGAGCAGACGCGCACGATCGCGCTGCACCTGATGCCGAACGACGACGACAAGGCGCGCATCGACAACCTCACCGACTACGACTGCTCGTGGTCGGCGAACGGGATCGGGCGGTTCCGCGTCAACATCCTGAAGCAGCGCAACAGCTTCATGATCGTGATGCGCGTCATTCCGTTCGAGGTGCCGACCTTCGAGTCGCT
>DASUXT010000012.1:0-2012 GCA_036377775.1 Gemmatimonadaceae bacterium
AGCGTCTGGATGGAGCGTTTCGCCGGATTGGAGGAGCGTTTCCCCGAAAGGCGGCGCGGAGCGCCGCCGCCCAGAGAGCATGGGCCCGAGCGAAGCGACGGGCCCGGCGCCCGGAAAGGCCCGCGTTCCACGCGGGCCGCCCCGACTAGCGCTTCAAGAGCCGCTTCCGCCGAACCGCCACCATTCCCGCCAGCCCGGTCGCAAGCATCACGACCGTCCCCGGCTCCGGCGTCGTCGTCGGCAGCGGCGCACCCCCTTCGTCGAACTTGTTCACGAAGTTCCACGACGTGATGTTGTGCTCCCCCCAGCCGGCACCCGTACCGGCAGTGAAGCCCACGTACACGTCGTTGCTGCCGAGGATCGTCGGCAGGTCGAGCATCCACGAGAGCATCGGCGACGTCGGCCGCGTGGCATTGTCCGCCCAGCGCACGGCCAGGTTGTGCGTGCTGCCGTCGTAGTCGATCCACGCCCACCAGGTGGCGCCGTTGTCGAAGTCGGGGAAGACGTTCGACGTCGTCAGCGAGGTGAGGTTGCCGTTCGTGTTGATGCCCACATGGTTGGAGCTCGGGTCCCACTCGTTCATGTAGGTGTCGAACTCCACCGTCGCGCTGCTCGGAATCCCGTAGTAGCCGATCCCGCCGCCGGCACCGCCGGTGGTGTTGGTGTTGTTCTGCAGCGTGAACGTCAGGCCGTCGGCGCCGCCGGCCAGGCCACCACGCTTCTGGATGTCGAACGTGAACACCGTGCTGAACGACGCGTTGCTGCCGAGGTGGACCTGGTTGAGCGACCACGCCGTTCCCGCCTGTCCCTCCAGTGGAGGGGTGAGCGTGAGGACGTTTCCGTTCTGGTAGGCGTTGCCATTGAGCTTGAGCCCACTGACGTTGGAAAAATCCGGGTAACTGAACGACTGCGCCGCGACCGGCTGGACGGCGACTACGCTCGCCACGGCCAGAGTGAGCGCGGCAAGGGGGTGCTTCATGCGGAGCCTCATAAGATGGAGGATGTCGGGCCGACCGGAACAGCCGTGAACGGCGCGGGTGGCGTGCAAACAGCACGCCCTTCGCGCATGAACGCCTCGACACCGGCCATCCTCTCACTTCGACACCGTGAGCGGGCGCTGATAGCCAGTCGGGGCGCGCACTGACAGCTAGTCGGGGCGCTGCCCGGCGGCTGCGCCGCCTTGGCTTGCTTTCAGGGTGCTCGCTTCGCTCGCGCTCGGGGCGGCGCGCAGGGGCGCGCCTTTCGGGCAGGGCGTTTGGGTGAAGCGTTGGCCGGATTGGTGTGCCCTTCCCCGAGAGCGCGCGCAGCGCGCGCCCCGAGAGCACAGGCGAGCGCAGCGAGCCCGGCGCCCGGAAAGGGGGGCGTTCCACGCCCCCCGCCCCGAGTAGCTGGCCTTACATCCAGAACCCCCACCTCCCACTCCAGATCACGTACAGCGACAGCGCCAGGTTCGTCACCCCGTGCGCGATCATCAGGTCGCCGAGCGACCGCGTGCGCTGCATCCACCAGTTGTAGATCACTCCACACACGAGGCCCACCTCCCAGAACGGGCCATGCTCGGCAGCGAACAGCACCGCCGTCGCCCAGAAGGCGAAGGGCGTGTACTGCCCCAGGGGAATGCGCGAGAAGCGCGTGTCCTGCAGCCAGCGTGGAAGCCACCCACGCCAGAACAGCTCCTCGAGCACCGGAATCAGCAGCGCCGCCCGCATCGTGCGCAGCACGAGCATGATCGGCGTGAGCTCGGCGGCCGGGATGGTCGTCTTCACCTGCCCCGTCACGGAATTCTGGAAGATCCAGTGATCGCGCCAGCCGGGGATCAGCGTGTCCGGCGCGATCCAGAGCACGAACACCACGAGCCCGAGCGCGATGCTCGCCAGCCAATGCGGCGCCGACCGTGGCAGCACGCGCCACGAGAAGCCGATGATGGAGGCAAGGACGATCGTGTCGAGCAGGATCTCCTTGGCCGGCCAGCCGAGGGGGATCTCCTTACCGACGAGGAGCCAGAGGGCGAA
>DASUXT010000013.1:0-11878 GCA_036377775.1 Gemmatimonadaceae bacterium
GTGGCTCGGCTTCACGGCCATTCCCGTCGCGGTGTTCCTCGGAGTGATTCGATAGATGCCACTCGAGCTCAACTCTCGCATTCCCGGCGGACCGCTGCCGGAGAAGTGGGACCGGCACCGCTTCGAGATGAAGCTGGTGAACCCGGCGAACAAGCGGAAACACACCATCATCGTCGTCGGGTCCGGGCTGGCCGGTGCGGCCGCCGCGGCCTCGTTCAGCGAGCTGGGATACAACGTCCGCTGCTACTGCTACCAGGACTCGCCGCGGCGCGCGCACTCCATCGCCGCGCAGGGCGGCATCAACGCGGCGAAGAACTACCAGAACGACGGCGACAGCATCCGTCGCCTCTTCTACGACACGATCAAGGGCGGCGACTTCCGCTCGCGTGAGGCCAACACCTGGCGCCTCGCGCAGATCAGCGTCAACATCATCGACCAGTGCGTGGCGCAGGGCGTCCCCTTCGCCCGCGAGTACGGCGGCCTGCTGGCGAACCGCTCCTTCGGCGGCGCGCAGGTATCGCGCACCTTCTACGCGCGCGGCCAGACCGGGCAGCAGCTCCTCCTCGGAGCCTATCAGGCGCTGGAGAAGGAGATCGCGAAGGGGGGCGTGAAGATGTACCCGCGCGCCGAGATGCTCGACCTGATCGTCGTGAACGGGCGGGCACGCGGCATCGTCGTGCGCGACGAGCTGACCGGCACCGTGGAGCCGCACTTCGCCGATACGGTGGTGCTGTGCACCGGCGGCTACTCCAACGTGTTCTATCTCTCGACGAACGCGAAGGGGTGCAACGCGACGGCCATCTGGCGCGCGTACAAGCGGGGCGCGGCATTCGCGAACCCCTGCTACACCCAGATCCACCCGACCTGCATCCCCGTCTCGGGCGACTACCAGTCGAAGCTCACGCTCATGTCGGAGTCACTGCGCAACGACGGACGGGTGTGGGTGCCCAAGCGGCGCGAGGACGTCGGCAAGAAGCCGAGCGAGATCCCGGAGCAGGACCGCGACTACTACCTCGAGCGGAAGTACCCGAGCTTCGGCAACCTCTCGCCGCGCGACATCGCGTCGCGCGCCGCGAAGGAGGCGTGCGACGACGGTCGCGGCGTCGGACCGGGCGGCCGCGGGGTGTATCTCGACTTCGCCGACGCCATCAAGCGGCTCGGCGTGGAGAAGATCCGCGAGCGCTACGGCAACCTGTTCGAGATGTACGAGCGCATCACGGACGAGAATCCGTACGAGGTGCCGATGCGCATCTACCCGGCGCCGCACTACACCATGGGCGGCCTCTGGGTGGACTACAACCTCATGAGCACGATCCCCGGCCTGCACGTCGGCGGCGAGGCCAACTTCTCCGATCACGGCGCCAACCGCCTCGGCGCCAGCGCGCTGATGCAGGGGCTCTCGGATGGCTACTTCATCCTGCCGGCGACGGTGAGCGACTACCTGGGCTCGAACAGGCTCGAGCCAGTGTCCGCCGACGCGCCCGAGGTGAAACAGGCGGTCGCCGACGTCGCCGAGCGTACGCGGAAGCTCCTGTCCGTGCAGGGGAAGCGGACGGTGGCGAGCTTCCATCGCGAGCTGGGACACATCATGTGGGAGTACTGCGGCATGGCGCGCTCGGCCGATGGACTGAAGAAGGCGCTCGAGCTCATCCCGCAGCTGCGCCAGGAGTTCTGGCGTGACGTGCGCATCCCTGGCGCGGGCACGGAGCTCAACCAGACGCTGGAGCATGCCGGCCGGGTGGCCGACTTCCTCGAGCTGGGCGAGCTGATGTGTCGCGATGCGCTGCACCGCGAGGAGTCATGCGGCGGACACTTCCGCGTGGAGCACCAGACGGCGGAAGGCGAGGCGCTGCGCGATGACGAACACTTCGCCTACGTGGCGGCGTGGCAGTACGCGGGGCCCGACAAGGCGCCGATCCTGAACAAGGAGCCGCTCGAGTTCGAGAGCGTCAAGCTGTCGACGCGGAGCTACAAGTGAGCACACCAGACGGAACGATGAATCTCAACCTGCAGGTGTGGCGGCAGGCCGGCCCCGATGCCCCGGGCGGGCTCAAGGAATACAAGGCCACCGGGATCAGCCCGGACATGTCCTTCCTCGAGATGCTCGACGTGGTCAACGAGGGGCTGATCGAGGGCGGCGAGCTGCCGATCGCCTTCGACCACGATTGCCGCGAGGGGATCTGCGGCTCCTGTGGCGTGATGATCAACGGCGTGGCGCACGGCCCGATGAAGGGGACGGCCACCTGCCAGCTGCACATGCGCAGCTTCAAGGACGGCGACACGATCGTCGTGGAGCCGTGGCGCGCGCGCGCGTTTCCGGTGATCCGTGACCTCGTCGTGAACCGTGGCGCCCTGGACCGGGTGATCGCCGCCGGCGGATACATCTCGGTGAACACGGGAAGCCCGCAGGACGCGAACAACATCCCGGTCGCCAAGGACGCCGCCGACGCGGCGATGGACGCCGCGGCGTGCATCGGCTGCGGCGCCTGTGTGGCGGCGTGTCCGAACGGCTCGGCGTCGCTCTTCACCGGCGCGAAGATCTCGCACCTCGGGCTGCTGCCGCAGGGACAGCCGGAGCGCTATCGTCGCGCGCTGAGCATGGTGGAGCAGATGGATCTCGAGAGCTTCGGCTACTGCACCTGGTACGGCGAGTGCCAGGAAGCCTGCCCGAAGGAGATCAGCATCGACGTCATCGCGCGCATGAACCGCGATTACCTGACGGCGAGCATGCGGGAGACCGAGGGGGCGAAGTCAGGGGGCGGGGAAGGCTGAAAACTGAGGGAGGTCGGGAGGTCGGAATGTCGGGAGGTCGTTGCCCATCTCCTGACAGCCTGATTTCCTGACCTCCCGTAGTTCTGGCCCGCTTGCTGCAGCCTTCGTCCGCTCCAGCACTGGAGCGTGCGATGGTCGACAAGCCGACCGACAACAAGGGCTTTCCGAAGGACCGCTACGTGGATCCGGAGACGGCGCTTGGCGGCGCGGATGCCGTCGAGAAGACGACCTACGTCACCGGAAGCGGGACCGACCCCGACGCCCGCAAGGGGAGCGGGCCGAGCGCGCGCGTCACGCCGGGCGGAGGGCAGGGCGCCACGTGGGCGATCCTGATCTTCCTGGTCGTTGCCGCCGTGCTCGTCTACCTGCTCGGCTTCGGGCGCTGACGTCCGCTCCGCTCAGAGACGGGGCAGCGTGACGCCGTGCTGGCCCTGGTACTTCCCCTTCTTGTCCCGGTACGAGACCTCCGGCTCCTCGCGCCCCTCGAAGAACAGCACCTGCGCGATCCCTTCGTTGGCGTAGATCTTCGCCGGCAGGGGCGTCGTGTTGGAGATCTCCAGCGTCACGTAGCCTTCCCACTCCGGCTCGAAAGGCGTGACGTTCGTGATGATGCCGCAGCGCGCGTATGTGGACTTTCCCACCGTGACGGTGAGGATGTTGCGGGGAATGCGGAAATACTCGACGGACCGGGCGAGCGCGAAGCTGTTCGGGGGAACGATGCACACGTCGCCCTCGAACTCGACGAAGGAGTTCTTGTCGAAGTTCTTGGGGTCGACGATGGAGTTGAGGACGTTGGTGAAGATGCGGAACTCGCGGGCCACCCGCATGTCGTAGCCATACGAGCTGACGCCGTAGGAGATGACCCCCTCGCGGACCTGGCGGTCCTCGAACGGTTCGATCATTCCGTGCTCCCGGGCCATGCGGGTGATCCAGCGGTCGGACATGATGCTCATGCGAATGCGGGCTCGGGTGGGAGGGATCGCGAACGGGAGGGAGCGTCCCGACAGGGCTTTGGCCTGCGGCATGCCCCGAGAGTCGCTTCGCGACTGCGGGGTGACGTGCGAAATTGAATTGGCGCGAAAGGTAATTGTCCGCGGAGTGAATGCGCCACGCGCCGTTGACACTGCTTTGCGCCACTCGATAACTTGAGGCGCTGCGACTTAGTGAAAGATTTCACGAAGTTCGGAGACCAATGGAACGTTCGTACCTGCCGCTGCTCCTCCTCGTCGGATTCGTTGCGCTGAACGCCGCGCTGATCCTGCTCATCTCCCACCTGACCCTGCGACCCCGGCCCACCGCCGTGAAGCAGACGCCGTACGAGTCCGGCATGCCGGTCCTGGGCGATGCGCGCGAACGGTTCTCCGTGAAGTTCTACATGGTCGCGGTGCTGTTCATCCTGTTCGACATCGAGACGGTCTTCATGCTCCCGTGGGGCGCCTACTTCCGGCGCCTGTCGTGCACGGTCGAGCTGGTCGGCGGCGCCTGCCCGGCGGGCCACCTCTCGCTGTTCGGCTTCTGGGAGATGCTCGTCTTCATCGTCATTCTCCTCGTCGGCTTCATCTACGTGTGGAAGAAGGGAGCGCTGCAATGGGACTAGACCCTCTTGACACCCGCCGTGTCGACACGGGCGTCGAGTACATACCCTCCTCCCAGGAGAGCTGGGTCACCACCAAGCTCGACTTCCTCGTCAACTGGGGACGCGCCAATTCGCTCTGGCCGATGCCATTCGGCACGGCCTGCTGCGCCATCGAGTTCATGGCCACGGCGGCGAGCAAGTTCGACCTTGCGCGCTTCGGCATGGAGCGCATGAGCTTCTCGCCGCGCCAGGCGGATGTCCTGATCTGCGCCGGCCGCGTGCCGTTCAAGCTCGCCCCGGTGCTCCGGCGCATCTGGCAGCAGATGCCGCAGCCCAAGTGGTGCATCTCCATGGGCGCCTGCGCGTCAACCGGCGGCATGTTCGACAACTACGCCGTGGTGCAGGGGATCGACACCATCATCCCCGTCGACGTCTACGTGCCGGGATGCCCGCCGCGCCCGGAAGGGCTCATGTACGGGATCCTGATGCTGCAGCAGAAGGTCATGCGTGAGCGCATGGCCGACAAGTCGCTGCGCCACGAGATGGAACCGGATCCGGCGAGCCAGCTCTACATCGCGCCGCCGCTCATCGACGAGCTCTCCGAGCCGTTCGGCAACTCGGTCCAGCAGACGCGGTCGGGCCTGTGAGCGACAACTTCACTCCCGTACTCGCCGGCCGGGCCGTGGGCGGCAACGTGCCCGCCCCGACGACCCCGAAGCAGGTCGCCTACCGCGACGGCGCGGCCAACCCGTCGGCCGACGCCCTGCGTTCCCGGTTCGGCGGCGCGATCTCCCGCGTGGACGTGATCTGGGGCGAGACCACCGTGATCGTCGACGCGCCACGCGTGAACGAGATCGTGCGCTGGCTGCACGACGACCCGACGCAGCGCTACGACTACCTGGTGGACGTCACCGCCGTCGAATACCGCGACTTCGAGCGCCCCCTCGAAGTGGTGTGGCACCTCCGTTCGCTCCCCTTCCGCCGCTTCCTGCGCCTGAAGACGCTGCTCCCGAAGGGCCAGCCGCTCGAGGTGCCCAGCGTGTGGGACATCTACAAGGGTGCCGATTGGCTCGAGCGCGAGTGCTACGACATGTTCGGCGTTCGCTTCGTGGGGCATCCGGACCTCCGCCGCATCCTGATGTGGGAGCAGTACAAGGAGGGGTTCCCGCTGCGGAAGGACTTCCCGCTGCGTGGCCGGTTCAGCCGATCCGAGCAGCTGCGCCAGATCCTCTCGCAGAACCCGGAGGCGAAGTACAGCATGGAAGAGATCTCCATCGCCGAGGCGTTCGAGGACCTGCCCGCGGACGTGCGGGCGCGACTCGGCTCCGGCGAGCGGGTGGGAGAGTAGCATGCCGACCGTGAAGCGCACCGTGGAGGTGGAGCTCTCCACCACCGGGCTCGACGCCCAGGGCCGGCCGCGCCGCGTGCCCCTCGTCACCGACGAGCAGGGCAACGTCGTCCCGATGACTGCCGCCCCGTCCGTCGAGCCGGAGCTCGAGGGCGAGCACATGCTGATCAACATCGGCCCGCAGCATCCGGCCACGCACGGCGTGCTCCGCCTCGTGCTGGAGCTGGATGGCGAGACGGTGGTTCGCTGTATCCCGCACATCGGCTACCTGCACTGCGGGTTCGAGAAGATCGGCGAGTACCGCCAGTACAACCAGATCATCCCCTGGACGGACCGCGAGGACTACCTCAACAGCCCGGGGAACAACGTCGCCTTCGCGCTCGGCGCGGAGCGGCTGTTCGGCATCGAGATCACCGAGCGCTGCAAGGTGCTGCGCGTGATCGCGTCGGAGCTGTCCCGCCTCATCTCGCACTGCGTCTGGCTGGGCACCTTCTGCATCGACATCGGCGCCTTCACTCCCTTCCTCTGGATCTTCCAGCAGCGCGAGCGCGTGTACACCATGCTCGAGGCCTGGATCGGCGCGCGCATGACGACCACGCTCACGCGTGTGGGCGGCATGGGCGCCGACATCCCGGAGGGGTGGACGGAAGACCTCGCGAACTTCATTCGCACCTTCCCGCGCGTGCTCGACGAGTGCAGCGCGGTGCTGACGAAGAATGCCATCTGGGTGGGCCGCATGGTCGGCGTCGGCGCGATGTCCGCCGAGGAAGCGGTGAACTACGGCCTCTCCGGTCCGCTGCTGCGCGCCTCCGGTGTCGCGTACGACGTGCGCAAGGACTTCCCGTATCTCGACTACGAGACGTACGACTTCGACGTCCCGGTTGGCCAGGCGGGCGACGTGTACGATCGATACCTGGTGCGCATGGAGGAGATGCGGCAGTGTATCCGCATCCTCGACCAGGCATTGAAGCGCCTCCCCGACGGGCCGGTGAACGTCGCCGATCATCGCGTGATCCTGCCGCCGAAGTCGAAGGCGATGAGCGACATGGAGAGCATGATCCATCACTTCAAGCAGGTGATGGAGGGTCCGCGCCCGCCGATCGGCGAGGCGTACGTCGCCGTCGAGAGCCCGAAGGGGGAGAAGGGCTACTACATGGTCTCGGACGGCACCCCCAAGCCCGTGCGCTGGCGCATCCATCCGCCCTCCTTCGTGAACCTCTCAGCCATTCCGAAGATGGTCGAAGGCCACCTGCTGTCCGACGTGATCGCGATCAACGCGTCGATCGATATCGTGATGGGGGAGATCGACCGATGAGCCGCGGCCCCGAGGAGATGGGTGACACGCGCGCCCCGGCCGACGCCGCGCACGGCCTGCATCCGTCAGCGCCCTACCAGCCGGTATTCGTCGGCGCGCGCCGCAAGGAGCTCGACGAGCTGCTCACGCGCTATCCGACGAAGATGGCGGCGCTCCTGCCTGCGCTCTGGATGGTGCAGGAGGACCGCGGCTGGATCAGCAGCGACGCGATGACCGAAGTCGCCGAGGTGCTCGAGCTCACGCCGGCGTACGTGAAGGGGGTGGTCACCTTCTACACGATGTACAACCAGCACCCCGTAGCGAAGCACTTCATCCAGGTCTGCACCACGTCGCCCTGCAATGTCTGCGGCGCCGAGGACGTGGTGAAGGCGCTCCTCAAGCACACCGGGTGCGAGGAGCTCGGCGTCACTTCTGCCGACGGCCGCTTCTCGGTGATCGAGGTGGAGTGCCTCGGGGCGTGCGGCTTCGCGACGCCCCTCATGGTCAACGAGCGGTATGTCGAGTCGGTGACGCCGGAGTCGGTGCCCGAGCTTCTCGCCTCCCTGGACTGACATGGGTTTTCCGCACAAGCCACACGAGCGCGAGACGCTCGTCCTGTCGAAGTACTTCGGCGATCCCGAGGCGATCGGCCTCGACGGCTGGCGCAAGCGCGGCGGCTACGTCGCGCTGGAGAAGGCGCTCCGCATGGAGCCCGCCGAGATCGTGCAGGTCGTCAAGGATTCAGGGCTGCGCGGCCGAGGCGGCGCAGGCTTTCCCACCGGCGTGAAGTGGAGCTTCATGAAGCCGGGCGACGGGAAGCCGCACTATCTCTGCTGCAACGCCGACGAGTCCGAGCCCGGCACCTTCAAGGATCGTGAGATCATGCGCTGGACGCCGCACGCCCTCGTGGAAGGGTGCGCGATCGGCGCGTACGCGATCGGCGCCGAGGTGGCGTACATCTACATCCGCGGCGAGTACACGGAGCCCATCGCTCGCATGGAGCAGGCGTGCCGCGAGGCGTACGCCGCGGGGATCCTCGGCAAGAACGCGATGGGGACGGGACGCACGGTGCACGTGTACGTGCACAAGGGCGCCGGCGCCTACATCTGCGGCGAGGAGACGGCGCTCATGAACTCGCTCGAGGGGCGCCGCGGCAACCCGCGCATCAAGCCGCCCTTCCCGGCGGTGGCCGGCCTCTTCGCCCAGCCGACGACGATCAACAACGTCGAGACGCTGGCCGCGGTGCCGCACATCCTCAACAACGGCGCCGACTGGTACAAGGGCTTCGGCCGCGCCGACAACCCGAAGTCCACCGGCACCAAGCTGTTCTCCGTCTGCGGCAACGTCGCGAAGCCGGGGAACTACGAGGTGACCATGGGCTTCCCGTTCAAGGACTTCCTCTACGACCTGTGCGGCGGTCCGCTGCCGGGCCGGAAGTTCCGCGCCATCATCCCCGGCGGCATCTCGGTGCCCATCCAGACCGTCGAGGAAGCCGAGAGCTCCCCGATGGACTACGAGGGCTTCGTCGCCAACGGCACGATGCTCGGCTCGGGCGGCGTGATCGTGATCGACGACGCGCAGAACCTCGTGAAGCAGATCGCCCGCGCGGCGCGCTTCTTCGCCCACGAGAGCTGCGCGCAGTGCACGCAGTGCCGCGAGGGCACGGCGTGGACGACCCGCATCCTCGAGCGCATCGTCGCCGGCGACGGCACCCACGAGGATCTCGACACGCTGCTCGACATCGCCGAGCAGATGACCGGCAAGACGATCTGCGTGCTGAGTGACTCCTGCGCCACCCCGGTGGTGTCGGGGCTCAAGAAGTTCCGCGGCGACTTCGAAGCGCTCATCAAGCGAAAGAAGGTCCACATGGTACCGGTGCAGGTGGCCTGATGGCCGACGTGAAGATGGTAAACCTCACGATCGAGGGGCGTCCGGTCAGCGTGCCGGACGGCACCTCGATCCTGGAAGCCGCCAAGACGGCGGGCATCCTCATTCCGCACTACTGCTACCATCCGTCGCTTCCGGTGGCCGGCAACTGCCGGATGTGCCTCGTGGAAGTCGAGAAGATGCCGAAGCTCGCGCCCTCGTGCGCCACGGCGGCATCGGAAGGGCAGGTGGTGCATGTCCATACGGAGAAGGCGCTCGAGGCACGCAAGGGCGTGCTCGAGATGCTGCTCATCAATCACCCGCTCGACTGTCCCATCTGCGACCAGTCGGGCGAGTGCGAGCTCCAGGACTACACCTACCAGGAAGGACGCGCCGAAGGGCGGCTCCGCGACCCGAAGCGCTTCAACCCGATGGAGGACTTCGGCGGCGACGTCCTGTACGTCACGAACCGCTGCATCCTCTGCACGCGCTGCGTGCGCTTCATGGACGACGTGGCGCACGATCCGGTGCTCAACGTCTCCGAGCGCGGCGACCGCGCGGTGATCGGCAAGTTCGAGGGGCACGACCTCACCCACCCGTGGGCGTCGAACGTCATCGACCTCTGCCCGGTCGGCGCGCTGCTGAGCAAGGACTTCCTCAACAAGGCCCGCTCGTGGGACCTCGATCGGTCGGCGTCCATCTGCCCCAACTGCTCGCAGGGGTGCAACATGATCGTCGAGACGCGTGACAACCAGGTGGTCCGCCTGCGCCCGCGCTCGAACGATGAAGTGAACAAGTACTTCCTCTGCGATCACGGGCGGCTGAACTACCGCTGGATGAACCGCCAGGATCGCGTGGCGCAGCCGCTCGTGCGTCAGCAGGGGATCCTCGCCAGCGCGGAGTGGGAGGTCGCCCTGCGCGCCGCGGGCCAGCTCCTCGCCGGCAAGCGCGCCTTCGTGCTCGCCTCACCGAACCTGTCCAACGAGACGCTGTTCCTGCTCGGCCGCCTCGTGAAGAAGAACGGCGGCGCGGGCGCGTTCCGCGTGAACCAGGGTCCCGAGGCGCCGCTGCCCGGCGTGGAAGACCTGGCGCTGCGTCCCGATCGCGCGGCCAATGCACGCGGGGCCGAGCTCGCCGGGTTCAAGCGCAGCGACACGCCCCTCTCCGGCATGCAGGCCGGCGACGTGCTCATCGTGGCCGACGAGGAGCTGGCCGGCATCGACGCGGTGGACGTGGCCAGGGCAGGAGCGATCCTCGTCATCGGCACCACCCTTCCGGCGTGGGCCCGTCATGGCGCGAACGTGGTGCTGCCGATCGCCAACTGCGTGGAAGAGGAGGGCACCTTCACCAACCTCCGCGGCCGCGTGCAGCGGTTCCTGCAGGCGAAGGCGGCGCCCGGTCTCGCACGGCCGAGCTACTTCGTCGTCGGCGACCTGCTCGCCGCGCTCGGCGAGGGTGAAGGATACTGGACGGCTGAGCAGGTGTTCACGGCGCTCGCCGCGGCGGAGCCTGCGTTCGCCGGATTGTCGTACGACCGGCTCGGCCTGCGCGGCGCCATGATGGCCGGCGCCACCACGGGGGCCAGCGCATGACGCACGTGTACGCGCTGCTGCAGATCACGGGGCCGACCACCGAACCGCACTTCGGCGTCTGGCTGCTCGCGACGATCATCAAGCTGATCATCGTCTTCACGCTGTACATGCTCGGCGCTGCGCTCCTCACCCTCGCCGAGCGCAAGATCTCGGCGTGGATCCAGGACCGGCATGGCCCGAACCGCGTCGGCGGCCGCAGCGGCATCCTCCAGCCGATCGCCGACGGCATCAAGAACTTCGTGAAGGAGGAGACGTATCCGGACGCGGCGAACCTGCCGCTGTTCATCCTCGCGCCGGTGCTCTCCTTCATCCCGGCGCTCATCGCGTGGGCGGTGATCCCGTTCGCGGCGCCGTGGGGCTCGAAGTGGGGCGTGATCGAGATGGTGCTGGCGCCGATGCCGATCGGCTACCTGTTCATCCTCGCCATCTCCTCGCTCGGCGTCTACGGCATCGTCATCGCCGGCTGGTCGTCGAACAACAAGTACGCGCTGCTCGGCGGCCTCCGCTCGAGCGCGCAGATGGTCTCGTACGAGATCGCGATGGGCATGGCGACGGTGCCGGTGCTGCTCCTCGCCGGCAACGTGACGATGAGCCGCATCATCAACCAGCAGGCGTTCGAGACCTGGAACGTGATCAACCTGACGGTTGCGTTCTTCATCTTCCTCGTCGCCGCCTTCGCCGAGACGAACCGGCTGCCGTTCGACCTGCCGGAAGCGGAGTCGGAACTCGTGGCCGGCTACCACTCGGAATACAGCGCCATGAAGTTCTCGCTGTTCTTCATCGCCGAGTACTGCAACATGATCACGGCGAGCGCGCTGATGGCCACGCTGTTCTTCGGCGGGTGGGACATCCCCTTCACGCTGTGGGACAACCTGGCGCCGCACACCGGGCTGAAGACGATCCTCACCCTCGGCTTCTTCCTGGTGAAGGTGCTGTTCTTCCTGTTCCTCTACATGTGGATCCGGTGGACGCTGCCGCGCTTCCGCTATGACCAGCTGATGTCGCTCGGGTGGAAGTTCATGCTGCCGCTCGCGCTCGGGTACATCGTGCTCATCGCCGGCGCCGTCGTGCTCCTCGAGTCGCTCGGCTTCGCCCGCGGGTCGTGGCCGTTCCACCTCGGCCTCGGCATGCTCAACCTCGCCGCCGTCGTGATCCTCTTCATGATCGTGGACCGCGGGCGGCTGGTCAGCCCGGCCTATTCGCGCCTCGACCGGCGCGACCTGGCCAAGTTGCGCGCCGTGACGGCGCCTCGTGCCACCGCACAGATCGCCCCACCGCTTTCCGAGGCAGGAGACTGATGCCCATCGGCGTGAAGGTCGTCGAGCGACCGATCGAGCAGACGAGCTACGTGCGTGCCACCCTCAGCGGGATGAAGCACACGCTGCGGCACATCTTCCAGGAGAAGGTGACCACGCAGTACCCCGAGGAGA
>DASUXT010000014.1:0-4812 GCA_036377775.1 Gemmatimonadaceae bacterium
CCGTTGATGGAGATGCGTCCCGTCGTTGGCGACGTGATGCTGGCCAGCAGCTTGAGCATGGTGCTCTTGCCCGCGCCGTTGTGGCCGATGATGCCGAGCGTCTGGCCGCGCTCCACGGCGAAGCTGACGTCACGCAACGCCCAGAATTCCTCGCGAGGCTGGCGCAGTGCCTTCAGCTTCCGGATCCATGGGTGCAGCGTTGCGTCCTCATCCGCCTCGCGGCGCACGAGGTACCGCTTCGACACTCCTTCGAACGACAGATCAATCATGTAGGGGCAGTCGCTAGATCACGTCAGCGACGGTCGCTTCGACGTGCTTGAAGTAGACGTACGACGCCGGGAGAAGCACCAGCGCAACGATGACCGAGATCAGCAGCGACCTGGTGTCCAGCGCCTGGCCCAGCAGGGCAGCGCGAAAGTTCTGGATGACGCCCACCATCGGATTCAGCATGTACAGGTCCCGAAAGCGCGCCGGCACCTGCTCGAGCGGATACACGACGGGCGAGGCGAACATCCAGAGCTGCAGCACCAGCGGCATCGCCATCCCGATGTCGCGGAACTTCACCTGGAGCCCGGAGAGCACCAGCGACGCGCTGGTCAGCAGCATCGTGAGGATGAGCGTCACGGGCAGCACCCAGACCACGGCGCCGGTCAGGGCGACGTGATAGTACGCCATCATCCCCACCATGACGACCGACGCCACGGCGAGATCCACCAGTGCCGCGATGATGTAGGAGAGCGGCAGGATCTCGCGCGGGAAGTACACCTTCGTCACGAGCTGGGTGTTGGAGACGAGCCCGTTCGTGGCGCTCGTCAGTCCCGTGGAGAAGAACGTCCACGGAAGCAGCGCGGCGTACGCGAAGATCGGGTAGGGCACGCCGGGCGTCTTCACCCTGGCGAAGATGGAGAACACGAGCGTGTAGATCAGCATCAGCGCGAGCGGCTGAATGAGCGCCCACGCCAGGCCGAGTGCCGACTGCTTGTAGCGAACCTTGATGCGATGGATGCTGAGCGTCAGCAGGAGATCCCAGTAGTCACGAAGACCGCGAAGTCCCGCAACGAGGCTGCCGGCTGACAGCGAAGGAGGGGTGATGACCTTTACCCGCTGTCCGGAGCGGTGAGACGCCGGAACATTGGTGAGCTGTGCTTCCATTACAGCCCCGCCGTCCGGACTGGACGGCCCGCCGTCGGGAGCACGGTGGACACGTCATGGAGCAGCTTCGGCGCGATCTCCTGCGCCAGCTGGTCAGCGCGCGCCTCTCCGCCCTCCGTTGGATCCACGAATACGATCAGTCGCACCAGCGCCTCCTCCGTGTGTCCCTCGAGCGCCGCGTCGCGCAGCAGATCCCACTTCACAAGGTACTCGCTCGCCACAGTCCGCCCGCGCCCCTGGTACCAGTAGTAGACGACCGCCTGCTGGGCTCCGTTCTTGAGCAGGTAGCGATTGACGAGGTGCAGGCCATCCGCGGCCCTCACCGTTGCCGTACCGTCGCGCAGCACTTCCCATCCCGCCCCTGGCAAGCAGTTCTTCGGCGAGTGCATCGACTTCCCCTGCGTCTGCTTGTCGTAGTACCCAACGTAGGTCGTGAACGCCGCCGTCGAATCGGGACGCCAGTATATCCGCGCCACGTAGTCGGTCATCCCGGCCACGCGCCGCTCCTCGTCCGTCACGTGCTGGTCCTCGCTCCGGTACCCATCCACGGAATCCAGCACGGTGCTCAACGAACCGGCCAGCGGTACCGCCACCTGGTCGCGCGTGCCGTGAAACACCAGGGCGCAGCCGAGCAGCAGGATCGCCGCCGGCATGTATGCGCGCAGCTCCAGCTTACGCATCGGCAGTCACCTCCGCCGGATGCTCACGCCGTACCAGCCGCTCCGCCTTCACGCCAAGCCATGCCAGCGCGCCGATGCTCGCCAGCGAGACGAGGAAGAGCAGCCAGCCTTCCGTGAGGTGCATGAACCCCTCGCCCAGCTTGGGGTCAACGAAGAACACGAGGAATCCGGTGAGGAACACCCGCACGCCGTTGATCAGGATGGCGATCGGGATCGCCAGCGCCACCAGCAGGACGCGCGTCACGGGATGCCGGAACATCAGGCCGCCCATGAGCACCGCGAGCGCGATCAGCGCCGTCAGGGAGCGCAGGCCGCTGCAGGCCTCGGTGACGAACAGCTCGTGCCCCGGCAGCCGGATCACGTTGCCGGAGAGCAGCACCGGGATCTCACGCCACCTGAGCAGCGCCGCGCCCAGCTCCGACGCCTTGAACTGCAGCGGCAGCGCCAGCGCCTGCGTGATCAGCTCCGGCAGCGGAATCGAGAGGCACGCCAGGAGGAAGGGGAGCCA
Source organism: Gemmatimonadaceae bacterium (assembly GCA_036377775.1). Classification (GTDB taxonomy): domain Bacteria; phylum Gemmatimonadota; class Gemmatimonadetes; order Gemmatimonadales; family Gemmatimonadaceae; genus AG11. Next base: position 2,341 of record DASUXT010000014.1, read on the forward strand.
CCAGCGCAGGAGCTGTCTGAAACCGTAGTGGTATACGGTGAGCCCGCCCAGCGCGAGCACCACCGATGCGCGCATCGTGAACAGCTCGGCGGCCAGCCCCGCGGCAAAGCGGATCAGCACCGCCAGCACGAGCATCGTGACGCCGAGTGCCACGTTTCCCTTTGCGTCGGGACGGATGCCGGACTTCCACGCAAGCCAGATGGCCACAGGCGCCAGCAGCAGCCCGTGACCGGCTTCGGGAAGTGTCCACCAGTCGCGCACCAGCAGGTAGATGGGCTGGGCGAACAGCGCGATGAAGGCCACCGCGGTGAGCACGGCCGGCAGAAGCGCCAGCGCGCGCGCCTTCGGCGTGGCCTCCTCCGGACCCGCGAGCTGCGGCGCGATGCGCCGCACCGCGGTGTACACCGCGCCGGTGCGAGTCGTGGTCGTTGCGCCAGCTTCCATCACGGTCGTCCTGGCCGAAGGCCACTTGGGGAAAGATTCATCGTTACCGCCACACGTCCCATCGGCCACGCACGCCATTCACCGTGGCAACCACGATGGACCCCTGCATCGCCACCCCCCACGCGATCTGGTGGCCGAGCCTGCGACGCACCCGCGGCACGAGGCAGAGCGCCACGCCGGCCACTGCCGCGCCGAGCAGGAGCTGGCCGCCAAGCGCTGTTGAAAGAAGCGCCGTTGCCACCGCCCACGCCATCCCGACCAGGGCGATCACCGCCAGGTATGGGGTGAGCAGCCGGAGCAGCTTGTGGAACACGAACTGCAGCCAGAGCGGGTTGCGCAAAGGGTTCAACACGCCGGGAAGCCAGGCGCAGACCTGGATCACTCCCGTGAGGGTACGAACCTTTCGTCGGTACTCCTGGCCCGCCTCGAAACGACGCACGTCCCGCGCCTTGGCAGCGGGGGTGAATCCCACGTGCCACCCCTCCAGCACGAGGCGCATGGGCAGGTACACGTCATCGAGGATGAGGTTCGCCGGGAGCGGTTTCCACAGCTCGCGGCGCATGGCATAGATGGCACCGGTCACCCCCACACTCGAGTGCAGGCGGGCCTCCCACTTCCTCAGCCAGCGCTCCAGGCGCCAGTAGCGTTCGGCGAGGTTGAGGGTGCCATGGGCACCGGGGAGCTCGAGCATCCCCGACACGGCACCCGTGCGGGGGTCGGCGAGGCCACTCACGAGTGCGGGGATGGAGTCGCGATCGAACCGCTGCTGGGTGTCGGCGAACACCAGGATGGGATTGCGCGCCGCCCGCACTCCCGCGTTGAGGGTGGCGGACTTGCCCCCGGGCGCGTCGCCGATGACCACATGCACGCGCTCGTCGAGCCCTTCCAGCTCGACCGGCGTCGCTTCGGCGTTGGCGGCATCGAGGGCGACGATCACTTCGAGCCGGTCGGCCGGGTGAGCGGTCTCCAGCAGGTTGGCGACGCGCGCGCGGATGGATTCGGCGTCATCGCAGCTGGCGAGGACCACGGACACGCCAGCGGGCACGGATACCGCCGCGCTGCTCGGCGACCGCAGGGCGGCGAGCAGGCGAACGGCCAGCGGGTAGCCGAACCATATGAGGGCGAGCGCCAGGAGGGCGCTGAGGGCGACGACGAGGGAGGTCACGGGGCGCAGAAAGAGGGCGATCGGCAGCTTGCCGAGCGCTCATAACTATAGGAAGCAATGCCGGGGCCAGCGAGGGCGAGTGTAACTGGCGGCTGGCGAGAGAGTTAGCCGGCGCAGTTTCCGGCGGCGGCGGCTTCTGTGGCATCGGCGCCACAGCTCCAGCAGGGAAGTCCCGAAACGCAAGAAGGCCGGCCCGAAGGCCGGCCTCCCTGGAACTACGGATGGTGCCTGTTACGCGACGCTCTTGCGGCGGCGGCGGGCGGCGCCGAAGATGCCGACGAGGCCCGTGGCGAGCAGCGTCATGCTGGCCGGCTCGGGGGTCGCGGTGATCGAACCGCGGATAGTCTGGAATCCCGTGGTCGGCGAGTTGATGGTCGTGACGCCGTGGCCGGTCGGCTCAATCGTGTAGGTGACGCCGTCGATGTGGGCAACGTTGGACGGATTGTTCCAGTCGATCGTGGCGAGTGAGGAGGCCACGCTCACGGTGCCCGCCAGCAATCCGCTCACGTCCGCCGAGCCGCCGGTCGGAACGGTCTGGACGATGCGCATCCAGATGTTGCCGCTCGCCGTGCCGGAGCCCGTCCCTGCGGCCGTGACAGTACCGAGGTCCCCAAAGGTGGGCGCGCCGACGACCGTCGGGACCTGACCATTGTACGTGAGGGTGATGCCACCGAACGTCTGCATGACCGACGCGAAGAAGTTGGTGCCATCCGTGCTGTACTCCGTGGAGTAGCTGACGAGCTGCGCCTTGGCCTGGCCCGTCGCACCGACGGTCAGCGCGAGCGCTGCCGCCATGCAAGTGAGAGTTCGCTTCATCCGTGCCTCGAGGGAGAGTGTTTTTGGGGCCGGTACTGCAGCGCAGT
>DASUXT010000015.1:0-8747 GCA_036377775.1 Gemmatimonadaceae bacterium
AACTTCCTGAACATGCTCTTCAAGATGACGGAGGCGCGCTACAAGCCGCATCCCGTCCTCGAGCGTGCGCTCGACGTGCTGTTCATCCTGCACGCCGACCACGAGCAGAACTGCAGCACGGCGACGATGCGCAACATCGGCAGCTCGCACGTCGATCCCTTCTCGGCGGTGGCCGCCGGCATCGCCGCGCTGTACGGCCCGCTGCACGGCGGCGCCAATGAGGCGGTGCTGCACATGATCAAGGAGATCGGCGACAAGAAGAACATCCCCGCGTTCATCGAGGGCGTGAAGAGCGGCAAGGGGCAGAAGCTCATGGGCTTCGGCCACCGCGTGTACAAGAGCTACGACCCGCGCGCGCGCATCGTGAAGAAGCTGGCCGACGACGTGTTCAAGATCGTCGGCATGGATCGCGATCTCGAGATCGCGCTCGAGCTGGAGCGCATCGCGCTGTCCGACGACTACTTCATCTCGCGCAAGCTCTACCCGAACGTCGACTTCTACACGGGGCTGATCTACCGCTCGATGGCCTTCCCGACCGACTTCTTCACGGTGCTGTTCGCCGTGGCGCGCACGGCGGGGTGGCTGGCGCAGTGGGAGGAGATGCTCAACGACAAGGAGCAGAAGATCGCCCGCCCGCGGCAGATCTACGTCGGCTACGGCGAGCGGAACTACGCGTCGAAGCTCGACTACGCGGTGGCGGCGTCGGGACGGAAGGACGCGGTCCGGAAGTAAGTCGGACCCGCTCGCCGGCTTCGCCGGCTCGCTCGTCGGACCCGAACGGGGCGCCTCTGGCGCCCCGTTCTCGTCTGACTCACTTGCGGCGCTGCGCGCCGCGGTTCGTCTGACAGTCGGTCCTGATCGGGCACATGTCGCAGCGCGCCACGCGGGCGGTGCAGACCAGGGCGCCGAGCTCCATCAGCGCCTGATTGTGGGTCCAGGTCGCGCGGCCCGTGCGTGGCAGGATCGCCCTTGCGATGGACCACACGCGCTTCTGCCCTCTCGTGGTCTTGAGGTCCGCGTCAGGGGCGAAGACGCGCTTCAGCACCCGGGCCACGTTCGTGTCCACCAGCTCGGCGCGGCGCTCGTAGGCGAAGGAGCTCACGGCACCGGCGGTGTACGCGCCGATGCCGGGGAGCGAACGCAGCTCGTGCGGCTCGGCAGGCAGGGTGGCGCTCGCGTCGCGGCCGCCGTCGGTGACCTGGCGCGCAAGCGCGTGGAGGTTGCGCGCCCTGGCGTAGTAGCCGAGCCCCGACCACGCCTCCGTCACTCGCGCCGGCTTCGCGCCGGCCACGTGGTGCAGGGTGGGGAAGGCCTCGAGGAACTCGCCGTAGCGCGGCACTACCCGCGACACCTGCGTCTGCTGGAGCATCAGCTCCGAGACGAGCACGTGATACGGGTCGCGCGTTCGCCGCCAGGGAAGGTCGCGACCGTTCGCGCGGAACCAGCGCCGCAGCTTCTCGCTCACGCGCCGCCCCCGTCCCGAATCCACGATGACCTCCGCTGCGCGTGCCCGATCCGTCGAGCGACGCGTGGTGCCTGTGCTCACTGCGGCGTCCAGGAGGGCGCAGTGCTGAACAGCCCGTCCACGAACCCGATACGGTGCGCCAGGAACAGCCCGAAGCCGATGCTCACCACTCCCGACGCGATGCGCAGCTTGTGGTTCATGCCGGCGAACCGCTTCGTGGCGAACAGCGCCGGCGCGGCGATGGATGCCGTGATGAGCATCATCCCCGCAATCGTGCCGAGTCCGAACACGGCGAGGTAGCCCACCGCCCACGCCGGATCGGGGATCAGCGCCACCGAGGGGAGCGTCACCACGGCGGCCGAGCCGGCGAGGCCATGGATGAAGCCGACCGTGATCGGGCGCGCCGTGCTCTCGGCCACCCGGCGCTCGTTCCCCGCGAGGGTGAGCAGGCCGAGCACGATGAGCATCACCGCCACCGCGAACTCGAGCGAGAGGCCTACGCGCGGCGGGATGGCGGCGATCTGCACCTTGAGCAGGATGATCACCCCGCCGGCGAGCAGGATCGTCGTCGTGTGGCCGATCCCCCACAGCACGCCGGTGCGTGCCGCGCGCGCCAGGGAGCGCTGCTGCGACACGATCGTCGTGACGGCCACCACATGGTCGGGATCGGTGGCGTGTCGCATGCCCAGCAGGAAGCCGAGCAGCAGCACGGTGAGGAGCGCGGCGAGCATGGCGCGAAAGCTAATCGGGACGCGGACGACGGAGCATGGCCGTCATGGCTGTGCGCGGCCGGCCATCAGCTCGCGGGCGACGAGGAATCCGGCGAAGGTGGCGAGCAGGGCGAGCACGACGCTGCCCAACGCGTACGCCGCCGCCCGCTCGTACTGGCCCTCCTCGATCAGCAGCGCGACCTCGTAGCTGTAGGTCGAGAAGGTGGTGTACCCGCCACAGAAGCCCGTCGCCAGCAGCAGCCGGAGCTCCACGTTCGCTGCCGGTGAGGCGAGCGCGAAGCGCATGAGGAAGCCGAGGACGAAGCTGCCCGTCACGTTGATGATCAGCGTCGCCCACGGCAGCGCGTCACCGAGCCGCAGTGTCGCGAACAGCGACAGGTAATAGCGCGACACGCCGCCGATGGCAGCACCGATCGCGACCGCCCAGAAGTTCTTCACCGGATCCTCGAGCAGGGAGTAGCGCGCAAGATGGCGTGGCGCCCGGGCAGGCGCCATCTTGCGCCCATGACCGCGCTGCCTGCCATTCATGCGACGCCGATCACGCTCGACGACGTGCTCGCCGCGCGCGACCGGATCTCCCGGTTCCTGACTCCCACGCCGCTCCGCCACCATCCGCTGCTCGATGCGGCGGTCCCCGGCGTCACACTCCTCGTGAAGCACGAGAACGTGCAGCCCACCGGCTCGTTCAAGGTGCGCAACGGCCTCGCCACCATCACCGCGCTGTCGGAGGCCGAGCGCGCGCGGGGCGTGGTCGGTGCGTCGACGGGGAACCATGGGCAGGGGCTGGCCTGGGCCGGCCGGCAGCTCGGCGTGTCGGTCACGATCTGCGTGCCGCGGGGGAACAACCCGGAGAAGAACGCCGCCATGCGCGCGTGGGGCGCAACCGTGGTCGAGGAGGGCGAGGACTACGACGCCTCGATCGCCGTTGCGCAGCGATTGGTGGAGCAGGAAGGCCGCACGCTCGCCCACTCCACTAACAACGTCAACGTGCTCGCCGGCGCCGGCACCATGACGCTGGAGATCCACGAGCAGCTCCGGCAGGAGCCTGACGGCATCGCCTCGCTCGACACGCTGATCATCGCGATCGGCGGTGGCTCGCAGGCCGTCGGCGCGCTGACCGTCGTCCGCTCCCTGCGCCCGGAGCTGGAGGTGATCGGTGTGCAGGCCGCCGGTGCGCCGGCCGTGCACGACAGCTGGCACGCCCGGGAGCCGCGCCGCACCGAGCGCGCCGCGACATTCGCCGAAGGGGTGGCGACGCGCGCGTCCTACCCGCTCACGCTGGCGCCCCTGATCGACGGCCTCGCCGACTTCATCACCGTCACCGATGCGGAGATCGCCGACGCGGTGCGCGTCGTCCTGTCTGCGACGCATCACGTGGTGGAGGGCGCCGGCGCGATGGGCTTCGCCGCGGCGCGAAAGCTCGCGCCGAGGCTCCAGGGGAAGCGCGTCGGCATCATCTTCTGCGGCGCCAACATGGACACGGCGGTCCTGCGACGCATCCTGAATCGCGAGCTCTGAGCCGGCGGCACCCCGCGCGCGGGGTGCCGCCGGCTGTCGCTCAGCTCACCTTGCGCGTCTTCTTCTTCAGGAAGTCCATCAGGATGAACTGGCCGAGCGTCATCGTCGTCGTGAAGTACGCCTTGCCGCGGCTGATCTCGCTCATCCGCTTCACGAACTCCACCAGCGCCCGGTCGCGCGCGAGCATGAACGTATTGATCATGATCCCCGAACGACGGCACATCGCCACTTCCTGCAGCGTCGTCGCGATGACGGTCGCGTCGAGCCCGAAGGAGTTCTTGTAGATCCGGCCGTCGGGCATCGTCAGCGCGCTGGGCTTGCCGTCGGTGATCATGATGATCTGGCGCATGTCCTTCTTCTGCGCCATCAGCAGGCGCCGCGCGAGCTTGAGCCCTTCCGCCGTGTTCGTGTGGTACGGCCCCACCTGCGCGCTGGCCAGCGTGGCGAGGGGGATCTCCTCCGCGGAATCGTGGAAGAGCACCACTTTGATCGTGTCTCCCGGGAACTGGGTGCGGATGAGGTGCGTGAGCGCCAGCGCCACCTTCTTGGCGGGGGTGAACCGATCCTCGCCGTACAGGATCATCGAGTGCGAGCAGTCCAGCATCAGCACGGTGGCGCAGCTCGATCGGTACTCCGCCTGACGGACCATGAGGTCGTTGTAGTCCAGGTCCATCGGCACGGTGATGTTCCCCGTGCGGATCATCGAGTTCTTGAGCGTCTCGTTGACGTCCAGGTTGAGCACGTCGCCGAACTCGTACGGCTTGCTCCAGCCGTCGGACTCGATGCCGGTGGCCAGGTACGCCGTGTCATGGCTCCCGAAGCTCGACTTGCCCAGCGAGCCGAGCAGGCCGCGCAGCGTCTTGTAGCCGAGAAAGTCGATTCCCTTGTCGGTGAGGTTGAAGTTGACGTCCCGTGCCGCCGCCTGGGCGATCGAGCCCTTGCCCTCCACCGGCTGGTGCGCGCCCGGCATCTGCGGCGGGGCGTCCAGCTTGAGGTAGCCCTCGTCGATCAGCCGCTGGACGAGGTCGTCGAGCAGCTTTGCCAGCTTCGCCGTCGCCTCCTCGTCGCCCTCGCCCCGGAGCGCCTCGAGCATCTCGGGAGTGAACTGGCCGCTCTCCATGAGCGCCTCCAGGATGGCCTGCCGCAGCGCATCCATGGAACGGTCGCCGGGCTCGTCGAACCCGAAGCCGTGGAAGGGCTGCCCCTGGCCGCCGGCGAAGCCGGACTGGAGCAGGAAGTCGGCGAGCTTGTCGAGCAGCGCCTGGAGATCGACCGCATCGGCCATCTCCGGGGAGAACTTGCTGTAGGTATGGAATCGCATGTGGGCCCTCCGACTGAGAGATACCCTCGGGAAGGGGAGAGTGCCAATGACGACCGGAGGAAGGGAGGACCGGAGGACCGGAGGACGGGAAGTCGGGACGTGGAGGCGGGGATCATCGTCTCTCATCCTGACCTCCCGACCTCCCGACATCCCGACATCCTGTAGTTTTCGTCGTGCCCTTCGTCGCACCTGCCGCACCGCCCAGCGGCGCCTCGCTCAATCCATTCCGCGTCTTCTTCCGGCATCGGAACTTCCGGATCTTCCTGATCGGGCAGACGATGTCGCTGATCGGCACCTGGATGCAGACGATGGCCGAGGGGTGGCTCGCGCTCGAGCTCACCAACAGCCCGTTCCTCGTCGGCCTGGTGGCGGTCGCGAACTCGATCCCGATCCTCCTCTTCTCCATGCCGGCCGGCGCGATCGTCGATCGCGCCGACAAGCTGCGGCTCGTGCGCATCGCGCAGGCCTGCTACCTGGTGGAGGCGTCGCTGCTCTGGGCGCTCACCGCGACGCACCACATCACCATCCATTCGCTGCTCGCCCTCGCCTTCGTGGCGGGCTCCATTGCCTCGCTGGAGATCCCGGCGCGGCAGTCGATGTACATCGATCTCGTGGGACGCGAGGACCTGCCCGAGGCCATCGCCCTCAACTCGAGCGGCTTCAACCTGGCGCGCGTGGTGGGGCCCGGCATCGCCGCGGCGGTGATCGCCGGACTTGGCATCGCGTGGTGCTTCTTCCTCAACTCGCTCAGCTTCGTCGCCGTGCTGGTCGGCTTGTTCATGATCCGGCTGCCGAAGTTCAAGCGGCCACCGGGCCACGCACGCCCGTGGATCGGCGTGCTGCAGGCGATGCGCTACATGCGCCGCACCCCGAACGTGCGCGCCCTGATGCTCATGGTCACCGCGTACTCGATCCTGGGCACACCGGTGCTGGCCCTGATGCCCGTGGTGGCGCGCAACATGTTCTCGCTCGGCGCCGGTGGCTACGGCGTGCTGCTCTCCTGCCTCGGTATCGGCGGGCTCACTGGCGCGCTCTCCCTCGCCGCCTTCGGTCCGCGCGTGTCGCGGGTGAAGCTGCTGATCTTCGCCTCCATGTCGTGGCCGGCGCTGCTGATCGCCTTCTCCTTCTGCCGCATCCCGCTGCTCGGCTACCTGCTTCTGCTCGGCATCGGGAGCACGATGATCCTCAACGGCGCCATCTCGAACGGATTGCTGCAATCGGTGGTACCAGATGAGCTGCGCGGGCGCGTGATGGCGGCGTACAGTCTCGTCGTCGTGGGGCTGGCGCAGGTGGTTGGGGCGTTCAGTGCCGGCGTCGTGGCCGACTTCCTGGGCGTCGCGACCGCCATCGGGATCGCGGCCGCGCTGATGCTGGTGTACGGGCTGCACGCCTTCTTCCGCCGCCCGGAGCTGCGCACGCTGGAGACGTCACGTGTACACGACCTGTCTGTTCTGTAACGGCGACCTCGGTCGCAACGAGGTCATCGAGCCCTTTCCCGTCGGGCGACGCCTCGCCTTCGATGCGGCGAAAGGGCGGCTCTGGGTGGTCTGCCGGAAGTGCGAGCGGTGGAACCTCAGCCCCCTCGAGGAGCGGTGGGAAGCGATCGAGGAGTGCGAGCGCCAGTTCCGCGCGACGAGGCTTCGAGTCTCCACCGACCAGATCGGCCTCGCGCGCCTGAAGGAAGGTCTCGAGCTGGTGCGCATCGGCGAGCCGCAGCGTCCCGAGATGGCGGCGTGGCGCTACGGCGACCAGTTCGGCCGACGGCGCAAGCGACACTATGCGATGATCGCCGGTGGCGTGGCCGTCGCCGGTGTGGTCGTCGTCGCCGGACCGGTGCTCGGCCTCGTCAGCGGCGTGGCGATCAACCCGATGTGGCAGTTCATCAACGCGGGGCGCGGCATCTATCGCCACCGCACCTTCGTCAACGTGCCCACCCCCGACGGCACCATCCGCACGCGACTGACGGACCTGAATCGCGTGCGGCTGTCATCGGTGGGTGGAGACATCGTGATCGAGGTGCCGACACCGACGCGGCAGTTCATCGGTCCGTGGTATCGCTATCACACTGGGCGCACCATGCACGAGCTCACGGGCGACGCCGCGATCCGCGCCGCTGGCGCCCTCCTGCCGCGCATCAACCAGAGCGGCGGCAGTCAGGCAGAGGTGCAGCGCGCCGTGTCGCTGCTCGAGGAGAATCCCGCGCCGGAAACGGTGTTCACGCGTGCCATCGGCTCGGTCGAACGAACGCGCCGCTGGGACACGGGGAAGCACGGCGCGAGCATGCTGCACAAGCTCCCGCTGCACACCCGCCTTGCCCTCGAGATGGCCGCCCACGAGGATGCCGAGCGCCGCGCCCTCGAGGGCGAGCTCCATGTGCTCGAAGCTGCATGGCGCAACGCCGAGGAGATCGCGAAGATCGCCGACGACATGTTTGTGCCAGAGTCCGTGGAGACGGAACTGGCGAGACTGAAGGGAGAAAAGACTTTCAGCGATCGGCCCAAAAGCGAATGAACGGGAAAGGCCGGATCTGAACTGCGAAACGGCAGGATTCCCTCTCTGTTCGGGATGGCTCCTTGCACCACGAAGCCTCCGGAGGCGGCTCCAACCAATAGAATGAATTTGACGATGTAGAAGCATGCTTCGGTGCGCGGAGCGAAATCCTGCGGAGGGGCAGATCCTGCAGTTTCAGTAGGATCGGCCTCTTCCGTTCCGAACGCTTTTCGGATTCCTGGCCGCTACCCGAACCGCTCCCGCGCCACCTCCGTCACCAGCCGCGCCGCGCCTTCCACCCCGAGGCTGGCGGTGTTCACGCAGAGGTCGTAGTTGGCCACGTCCCGCCAGTTGCGCTTCCAGTGCAGGCGCACGTATGCCTCGCGCTGGTGATTCATCTCGGCAACCTTCTTCGGCGCGTCGGCGGCAGGGATGCCGAGATTCTCGATCACGTAGCGGATGAGGTCTTCCTCGGCTGCGTAGCAGTACACGTGCAACGCGTCGCTGCGGCGCGCGAGCATGCACTGCGCACCACGCCCTACGAGCACCGCGGGGCCGGCCTGCACCGCGTCCTCGATCACGCGCTTTGTCATCATCACCATCCGCTCTTCGCTCGGCACGGTGGCCAGTTCGCCCACCACCGGCATCACCTCGGGCACGCCGAGCGCCATCGCCGACGCCATGCGCTCGACGAGCGACGGCACGCGCTCCTCGCGCGCCGAGACTTCCGCCGGCGTCATGCGCAGTCGCGCTGCGACTTCCTCCACGACCGCGTTGTCGTAGAGCTTCCAGTGGAGCGCCTGCGCCACACGCTCGGCCACTTCGGAACCGCCCGAGCCGTACTGCCGCGACACGGTGACGATCGGCATCAATCACTCTCCACGTTGAGGTCGCGCAGCCGGACCTGCTCCACCACGCCGAATCCGAGCGCCGACCACGCGGCCTCCGCGTTCATGCTGCCGGCCACGTTGTGCAGCCGCATCTGCTTGAGTCCGCGGGTACGCGCCCAGCGTTCGGCGGTGCCAAGGAGCGCACGCAGCACGCCGCGCCGTCGCGCTTCGGGACGGACATACACCGAGGACACGTACGCGTAGCGCGCCGGTTCCATCAGCGGCGAGCCGATGGACTCCACGCACCGCAGCACCCCCACCGCATCTCCATCCCGCTCGGCGAGAAGGATCACCTCCATCGGCGAACGGAGTTGCGCCGCGAACAGCTCCCG
>DASUXT010000016.1:0-3029 GCA_036377775.1 Gemmatimonadaceae bacterium
CGCTGCTCATCCTCTATCCCGCGTGGTGGCCGGCGGGGGTTCGGGTGGACCTGCCGACGCGGACGCCGGCGGTGGGAGATACCGTCGTCGGGCGGGCGAGCGCGTTCGTGGCGAACGGGGCGGTGAAGGCGCCGGAGGCGAAGGTCAGGGCGTGGCGGGTGGCCTGCAGGCGCTGAGCGCTACATCCCTCGGCAGTTCCGCTGGTTGGCCCGCCGATCGCTCGGCCCGTTCAGGTTCGTCCCCGGCCGCTCCACGCTCACCGTGTACTTCGCACCAGGCACTCCCGACGATCGCAGCGTGATCGTCCCGTTCTGGTCCGTCCGATACCACGGCACGCCCGCCTTGCGGTAGAGCGCCTTCGCCTGCTCGTGCATGTGCCCGTAGTCGTTCTCGGCGCCGAGCGACACGACGAGCAGCGACGGCTTCACGAGCTGCAGGTACCGCGTCGTCACGCCATTGCAGCTCCCGTGGTGGTCGGCCTTGAGGACGTCCACCTTCATGCCGGGATTCGCGCCGTACTTCGCCGAGCGATCGAACCACTGAATTGCCTGGTGCTCGGCGTCGCCCGCCATCCACATGGTGAACGAGGCCGAGTCGGGGCCGACGAGCTTCAGCACTGCAGAGCGGTTGTTCGCGCCGCGCCCCCTGGGATCGGGACGCATGATGTGCAGCACCGCGCCCCCGCGGAGGGTAATGTTGCAGATGGGCTGCCCGTTGGCACATGGATCATCGGTGTCGCGATACGTCAGCGATCCCTGCCGCACGCGCGACGCGATGGAGTCGCGCAGCCGCTGCAGCGTGACGTTGGGCGACGGATCCTGGTTCTCCCAGAAGAAGCGGACGACGATGTGCCGCCGCGACGCGAACAGCTCGCGCAGTCCCTGATAGTGATCGGCGTGCTGATGGGTGAGGATCACGGCGTCGACGGTGTCGCCGTTCAGCTTCAGCGCATCGAGATGCTTGCCGAGGGCGGCGGGGTCGGGGCCACCGTCGACGAGCACGGTCGACCCGCCGTTCTGGATGAGAATCGCGTCGCCCTGCCCGACGTCGAGCACGCGTACGACGAGCTCGCGTGCTGCCGGGCGCTGGGCGCTCGCCGGTGCTGCGATGCACGCAGCAGCGAGGAAGGCCAGCGCCCGGCGCAGCGTCATGCGGTCTGCTGCTCGGCGATCACCATCTTCGCCGCCTCGACGACCTTGTCCACCGTCACGCCGAGCTCGTCGTACACCTTCTCGTACGGCGCGCTCGCGCCGTAGCGATCGATGCCGAGCACCACGCCGTCGGGGCCGATCCAGCGATACCACGGCATGGTCGCCGCGGCCTCGATGCTGACGCGCGGCACGCCCTTCGGCAGCACCGACGCCTGGTACTCGGCCGACTGCCGCTCGAACAGCTCCATGCTCGGCATGCTCACCACGCGGGTGCGCACGCCCTGCTCCTTCAGCTTCTCGCGCGCCGTGATGATGAGCGCCACCTCGCTGCCGCTCGAGAGGAGCACGACCTGCGGGTCGCCACCCTCAGCGTCGGCGAGCACGTAGGCACCCTTCGACACGCCCTCGGCACTCGCGTAGACCTTGCGATCGATGAAGCCGAGCTTCTGGCGCGTGAGCACGAGGCAGACGGGACCGCCCTCATGGCGGATGGCGGCCTTCCACGCTTCCGCGGTCTCCGTCGCGTCGGCGGGGCGGATGACGGTGATGTCCGGGATGGCGCGCAGCGCGGCGAGCTGCTCCACCGGCTGGTGCGTGGGGCCGTCCTCGCCGAGTCCGATGGAGTCGTGCGTGTAGATGTAGATCACCCGCTGCCGCATGAGCGCGGCGAGGCGGATGGGGGGACGCATGTAGTCGCTGAAGATCAGGAAGGTGCCGCCGAAGGGGATCACGCCCTTGTGCAGTGCCATCCCGTTCATGATGGCGCCCATGCCATGCTCGCGGATGCCGAAGTGCACGTACCGCGCGGCGAGATCGTCGGGCGCGAAGTTGCGCCAGGTCTTGATGCTCGTGCCGTTGCTCGGCGTGAGGTCGGCCGAGCCGCCCATCAGCTCGGGGAGGATCGGCGCGAGAGCATTGAGCACGGTGTTGCTCGCCGCGCGGCTGGCGACGTTGCCGTTCTCCCTGGTGAACGACGGAATCACCTTCTCCCATCCCGGCGGCAGCTCACCGGCGAGGCGACGACGCAGCTCCTTGGCCGGCTGCGGGAAGGCGAGGGTGTAGGCGTCGAGCGCGCGCTGCCACTCGGCGCGCGCCGCGGCGCCACGCTCCTTCGCCTCGCGCCAGTGCGCGAGCGCCTCGTCGGGGACGAAGAAGCTCGCGTTGGGCTTCGGCCAGCCGAGCGCCTCCTTGGTGGCGACGATCTCGTCGGCGCCGAGGGGCTCGCCGTGCGCGGCGGCGGTGTCCTGCTTCTTCGGGCTGCCGTAGCCGATGTGGGTACGGGTGACGACCATCGTCGGGCGCGACGTGTCGGCCTTGGCTTCGGCGATGGCGCGGTCGATGGCGTCGAGGTCGTTCACGTCGGCGATGTGCAGCACCTGCCAGCCGTAGGCCTCGAAGCGCTTCGCCGTGTCGTCGGTGAAGGTGAGGTCGGTGCTGCCGTCGATGGTGATGCGATTGTCGTCGTAGAAGCCGATCAGCTTCCCGAGCTTGAAGTGGCCGGCGAACGACGCCGCCTCATGGGACACGCCTTCCATGAGGTCGCCGTCGCTGCAGATGAAGTAGGTGTAGTGATCGACGATGCCATGTCCGTCGCGGTTGAAGTTCGCCGCGAGGTGCGCCTCGGCCACCGCCATGCCGACCGCGTTGCCGACCCCCTGGCCGAGCGGGCCGGTGGTGGTCTCGACGCCGGGGGTGTGGGTGTATTCGGGATGTCCGGGCGTGCGGCTTCCCCACTGGCGGAACTGCTTCAGGTCCTCGAGCGAGAGGTCGTACCCGCTCAGGTAGAGGCAGCTGTAGAGCAGCATGGACGCATGGCCGCACGAGAGCACGAAGCGATCACGGTCGGGCCACTGCGGATCGGCCGGATCGTGCTTCAGG
>DASUXT010000017.1:0-63020 GCA_036377775.1 Gemmatimonadaceae bacterium
GATGGTGTTCCAGGGCGCCGCGCTGTTCGACTCGATGACCGTGTTCGAGAACATCGCGTATCCGCTGCGCGAGCACACGAAGCTCAACGACGACGAGATCGAGCAGCGCGTGCGTGAGAAGCTGCAGTTCGTGGACCTCGACCCCGACAAGGTGATGGAACAGCTTCCCTCCGAGCTGTCCGGCGGAATGCGCAAGCGCGTCGGGATCGCGCGCGGGATGGCGGACAACCCGGCGATCATGCTCTACGACGAGCCCACTTCCGGCCTCGACCCGCTCACCACCGGCACGATCACCCTGCTCATCCTCAAGCTCCAGCGCGAGCTCGGCGTGACGAGCGTGGTCGTGTCGCACGACATCCGCTCGGTCTTCCGCATGGCGACGAAGGTGGCCGTGCTGCACGACCGGCACATCGAGTTCTTCGGCACCCCTGAGGAGATGGCCGCCTCCGACGACAGCTACCTCCGCGACTTCCTGGGCGGCTACTGACATGAAACGCTCCCCGAAAATCACCTGGGACCAGCTCCGCGTGGGGCTCGTGATCCTCGTCGCGCTCGGCATCATCGGCGTCGCGGTCTACAAGCTCGGTCAGGCCGCCAACCTCTTCACCAAGCGCTACGAGCTCATCGCGTATCTCGCCGATGCGAACGGCCTGCGCGAGGGCGGGTCCGTGATGGTGGCCGGTCAGCTGGCCGGCACGGTGAAGAAGATCGAGTTCCTGCCGGTGGACGCCGACACCACGCGCAACCTGAAGCTCACCCTGGCCGTGGACGGGAACGTCCAGGAACAGATCCGCCGCGACTCCAAGGGAAAGCTCCGCACCATGGGGCTCCTCGGCGACAAGGTGTTCGACATCACGCCGGGCACGCCGCGTTTCGCCATCCTCCAGCCGGGAGACACGATCCCCATCGAGCCGTCGCTCGACTACGAGGCGGTGATCGCCAAGGCCAGCGGCGCCGTGGACGACATGGTCGGCCTCACCAAGGACCTGCGCTCCATCACCGGCGGCATCGTCGCCGGCCGGGGCACGGTGGGCCAGCTGATGACGAACCGGGCGCTCTACGACCAGCTCAACGGCACGCTGGCGCGCGCCAACCAGATGCTGGCGCAGTTCCAGAACCCGAACGGCACCATGGGCCGGCTGCTGAACGACCCGACGCTGTACAACCGCCTGTCGTCGGTGATCGCCTCCACCGATTCGCTCGTCACCACGCTGAACTCGAGCAAGGGCACGGCCGGGCTGCTGCTGCGTGACACCACGCTGTACACGAACATGGTCGGAATCACGCAGGGTGCCGACTCGCTCATGAAGGCGCTCACGAGCGGGCAGGGCACGGCTTCGCGACTGCTGACCGACCAGACGCTGTACGATCAGCTCAACAAGCTGGTGACGGACCTGTCGGCGATCCTCGCTGACGTGCGACGCGATCCGAGCCGGTACATGAAGGGGATGATCAAGGTATTCTAGAGTCGAGAGTCGCTCAGTCGGGGGTGCGCACGGCGCAGCTCAAAGTGAAAGCTGTAAGCTCTTGGTTCTCGTCGTAGCGCATCCCGCGCCGAGCGCTCGCGGCACCAGGGCGGGAAAGGACCGAAGGGCGGACGGGCAACGGCGTTGCTCTCCGCCCTTCGTGGTCTGGCCGCCAACAAGGAGCCCTACGACGCCCTGGCTCCTCCGTCAGTTCGTTCCCTGACAGCCCCGGTGCGAGGTGCTCTCGGTGCCCAGGGGGCTACGAGTGAAACTGTCAGCTTTCAGCTTTCACTTTCAGCTGCGCCGTGCGCACTCCCGACCATGAACTGTCCACTCGAGCTCCACGGAGTGAGCAGCACCCTTGCCCCCCGTCCCCTCTCCCGCTAAAATCAGGATTCCGGCGCACTCCACTGTGCCGGCCAAGGTCGCGTAGCTCAGCTGGTTAGAGCGCTGCTTTCACACAGCAGAGGTCCACGGTTCGAGTCCGTGCGTGACCACTCTCCCTCGAGATGAAGTCCCTTCGCGCGTTCCTCCCGCAGGCAACAATGATCGGCGTCCGTCACCTGCGGTCACTTCTGGTGACCGCTTTCTTTTTGTTGGTGCCCGTCGTTGTCGAGGCCCAGGTCCCGACGACGAAGCCGACGCCGGAGCAGGCGCGGATTCTCCTCCAGACCCGCCCCGACCTCGTCCAGCAGCTCCGCGAGCGGATGCTGAGCAGCGGGCTGTCCCCGGAGCAGATCAGGGCCCGGCTTCGTGAGGAGGGCTACCCGGAGAACCTGCTCGACGCCTACATGCCGGGCTCGCGCGGCGATTCCATCCCGCCCAGCGCCACCGTCCTGCGTGCCGTCCAGGAGCTCGGCATCGCCGACTCCACCGACCTCGCGAACGGGTTCATGGCCGACACCCTGTTCGACAGCACCGGTGTCGCCCGCCGCCTTCCCGGCGCAGTGGACCTGTCCATCCTGTCGCGCATCCAGGCCCCGTATCGGCCGGACACGATCAGGAACCGCTTCGCGCGCGACTCGGTGATCCGGATCATGACGAACCCGGATTCGGGATTCGTCATCTTCGGGCTCGACGTCTTCCGCTCGAGCACGACCCAGTTCCAGCCGAACCTCGCTGGTCCGGTCGATCCCAACTACCGCCTCGGCCCGGGCGACCGGCTGGTGCTCATCCTCACTGGCGACGTGGAAGCGTCCTACTCCCTCGACGTGACACGCGAGGGCTTCGTGGTGGTGCCACAGGTCGGGCAGATCTTCGTCAACAACCTCACCCTCGGTGAGCTCGAGCGGCTGCTGCGCTCGCGACTCGGCC
Source organism: Gemmatimonadaceae bacterium (assembly GCA_036377775.1). Classification (GTDB taxonomy): domain Bacteria; phylum Gemmatimonadota; class Gemmatimonadetes; order Gemmatimonadales; family Gemmatimonadaceae; genus AG11. The sequence continues at coordinate 2,781 of DASUXT010000017.1, forward strand.
GCGTGTACTCGGGGATCGGCAGCGGCTCGACACGGTTCAGCATCAACGTCGCCCGCCTGCGCACCAACCAGGTGTTCGTCGTCGGCGACGTGATGCGTCCGGGGAGCTACCAGGTCTCGAGCGCCGGAACCGCGCTCACCGCGCTCTACGCCGCCGGTGGCCCGACGATCAACGGCTCCCTGCGCACGATCGAGATCCGCCGTGGCGGCCGCACGGTGGATACGCTCGACGTCTACGACTACCTGATCCGTGGCGACGCATCCCACGACGTCCGCCTTCAGACGGGTGACATCGTCTTCGTGCCCGTGCACGGGCCGCGGGCGCGCGTCGTTGGCGAGATCGTGCGTCCTGCCACGTATGAAGTGCGCGAGGGCGAAGGGCTGCCGCAGCTCCTGCAGGCCGCTGGCGGTTTCACTGCCACCGCGGCGCGGCAGCGTGTGTTCATCGAGCGCATTCTGCCGGCGACAGAGCGGGCGGGTGGCCTCGCGCGCACGACGATCGACGTCTCCTCGTCTGCGCTCGCCAACGGGCTCGGCCCCGACGTGCCGATCCGCAATGGCGACGTGGTGCGCGTGTTCCCGATCGCCGAGGAAGTGCACAACCGGATCGCCGTCATCGGCAACGTGAACACGCCCGGACCGCAGGGGCTCACGCCGGGAATGACGGTCGCCGACGCACTTCGCGCCGCTGGCGGCGTGAAGCCGGATACCTACCTCGGCGAAATTCTCGTGAGCCGGCTGCAGCCCGACCGGACGCGCATCCAGCTCCGCGCGCGGCTCGCCGACACCACCGGCGCGGTGATCAACGACTTCCCGCTCCAGGAGAACGACCAGATCCAGGTCTTCTCCCTCGCCACCTTCCGCCCGCAGCGGTATGTGGCCATCTCCGGCTTCGTGAAGAAGCCGGGACGTTTTCCGTATCGTCGCGGGATGACGATGCGTGACCTCGTGTTGCTGGCGGGCGGCGTGAAGGAGGGGGCGCGGCTCACTGACGCCGAGATCGCACGGCTGCCCGAGGATCGCTCCAACGGGCAGACGGCGGTGACGATCCGGGTGCCGCTCGATTCCACCTACCTGTTCGGCCGCGCCCGTGACGGCAGCTACGAGGGACCGCCGGGCACTCAAGTGTCGTCCGCCGGCGCGCCCGAGGTGCCGCTCGAGCCGTACGACAACGTGCTCATCTTCCGTCAGGAGAACTTCGAGTACCAGCGCGATGTCACGCTGCGCGGCGAGGTGAAGTTCCCGGGTACGTACGCGCTCAAGAACAAGCGCGAGCGGCTGCGCGACGTGATCATGCGCGCTGGGGGGCTCACCGACGAGGCGCAGGCGGACGGGATCGTGTTCGTGCGCAATCCCGATCGTCTGACTCTCGATGGCCGGGCTCTGCTCCCGGACTCGCTCGGCGATGGAGGGGCGGGAGGAGACTCCCTCGTTGGCGACAGCCTCACTCTGATCCGCGTGATGAAGGGCCGCATCGGCCTCGATCTGAACGAGGCGATGCGCAATCCGAAATCGGCCGATAACCTGGTGCTCGAGGACGGCGACCAGATCATCATTCCGCGCTACAACGCCGTGGTGCGGGTGCAGGGAGCCGTGAACGCACCGTCGAACGTGGCGTACGTGCCGGGCCGCGACCTCAACTACTACGTGGACGCCGCCGGCGGCCCGTCGCGCACCGGCGACAAGTCGCACGCCTACGTGACCCAGCCGAGTGGGCGTCTGGAGAGCGTGCACGAGCGCCGGCTGTTGCCCGATGGTGTCCCGGTGCCTCGGCCTGGAGCGGTGGTGACGGTACCGGAGAAGCCGACGGGCACCGAGCGGAACGACTGGGTCGGACTCGCCACAGTCTTCGCCCAGGTAGTGGCCAGCCTGGCGACGATCGTCGTCATCACCCGTCGGTAGGCCGACGTCGACCTCGGACGCGGATCAGGATGTCATCCCGCAGGCGCGTGAGCGCCTGTCGGGAGCTCCTGTCCCTCATGAGAAGCCGGACCGCCGCGCCCCGCTCGTCCTCACCCTCGCGCTGATCGGCGTCTCGTTCAGCGGACCGCTCGTCCGGCTCTCGCACGCGAGCGCCCTCGCCATCGCCACCTGGCGGCTCGGCTTCTCGCTCGTCGTCATCGCCGTCGCCCTCCTCCTCACCGGGGAGTGGCGCCAGTGGCGTGCGATCACGCGAAACGAGCTCGGCATCGCTGTCGGCGCCGGCGCGATGCTCGCCATCCACTTCTGGAGCTGGAACGCGTCCATCGCGCTCACCAGCGTGGCGGCGTCGGTGGTGCTGGTGAACACCCAGCCAGTGGTCGTCGCGCTGCTCTCCACCTTCTGGCTTCGCGAGCGGCCCACCGTTCGCCAGTGGCTCGGCATTGCCGTCGCCATGCTGGGCGCGCTCGTCGTCGCCCTTCCCGACTTCCGCAGTGCCGCGGGCACGACGCATCCCAATGCGTTTCTTGGTGACCTGCTCGCCCTGCTCGGTGCGCTCACGGCGGCGACCTATTTCGTTGCCGGCCGCAGGCTTCGCGCGACGCTCGACCTGTGGCCATACGTGGGCCTGGTGTACGGGAGCTGCTTCGTGGTGCTTCTCCTTCTTTCCGCGGCGATGAGGACACCACTCGCGCCCCAGCCGCCTCGCGAGCTCGCCATCTTCGCCGCGCTCGCCCTCGGTCCCATGCTCCTTGGTCACACGGGGCTCAACTGGGCTCTCAAGCATTCGCCCGCCTACGTGGTGAACCTCACCCTGCTCGGCGAGCCGGTGGGCGCGACGATCATCGCCGCGCTCCTGCCGGGGATCCGTGAGGTTCCGGGGATGCTCACGCTGCTCGGCGGAGCGGTGGTGCTGATCGGGATACTGATGGCGGCACGGACGGCAACTGCCGTACGAGGTACTTCGTAACCCGTATTTCGTGGGATCGATGGTCCGTGAGCATGAGAGATCATTCACGGCGCCGCACGACGATCGACCGTCGATCGTACCTGGTACGAGGTACGAAGTACGCCGTACGTCATTTGCAGTTGCGACGGCGTCCCCGCCATTATGTTTACTACATGGATCCCCTCCATCTCGACGCCATCGTCTCTCGCGGCGCGATCGTGGAATCGCAGCACCGGGTGCACGCAGCGGTCGTCGATGGAAGTGGACGCCTGATCGCTGCGGCCCGCGAGCCGCAGCTCGTCACGCATTGGCGCTCCTGCGCCAAGCCCTTCCAGGTGATGCCGCTTCTGGCGAGCGGCGGCTTCGACCGTATCGGTTGGGGCGACGACCAGCTCGCCCTCGCCTGTGCGTCGCACGGCGGAGAGCCCGAGCACGTCGCCATTGCCGAGGCGATGCTGGAGTCGATCGGCATGGAGCAGGGGGACCTTGCGTGCGGCCCCCACGAGCCGCTCGCCCAGCGTGGCCAGAAGGTCCTGCGTGAGACGGGCGCGCGTCCCACGCGCCTGCACAACAACTGCTCCGGCAAGCATGCGGCGATGCTCGCGCGCGCTCACGCGTCGGAATGGCCCGCGGTGGGATACGAACGCGCCGATCATCCGGTGCAGCGTGACATCCTGCGCGAGGTGGCGCGCTGGACCGGCGTGAAGGAGGGCGACATCGGCCAGGCCGTGGACGGCTGCGGCGTGGTGGAGTTCGCGCTGCCCTTGAGTGCGATGGCGCGCGCCTATGCGCGACTCGCCGACGACGCGCGCCGGTCGCTCGAGCTGCCGTCGCGCATCGTGCACGCGATGCAGACGCGCCCGTTCCTCATCGGCGGTTCGGACCGCTTCGACTCCGCCCTCATCGAGGCCACGGAGGGCCGCGTCATCTCGAAGATCGGCGCCGAGGGCGTGCATTCGATCGCCCTCATCGATGACGGGATCGGCATCGCCGTCAAGGTGGAGGACGGCGCCCAGCGCGCGCAGTACCCGGCGGTGATCCGGATCCTCCAGCACTTCGACGCCCTTCCCGCCGACCTGCCGCCGCGACTTGCCGAATACATGCCCCGCCTCCTGCGAAATACGCGCGGGGAGGTGGTGGGCGAGGTGAGGGTGCCGGAGAACGGCAACTGACGTAGCGGGTAGACCGTATTTCGTAGCCGGAACCAGGGGGACGCCTCGTCCGAGGCACCTGAGCGCTGTCGCGTGAACCGCGCGGTGTCATCCCGCACGAGCGGAGCGAGTGTCGGGACCTGCTGTACTTGGCACCGAAGTCAGTTACACGCGCGTGGCAGGAGGTCCCGACAGGGCTTCGCCCTGCGGGATGACACGGTGGACTTCGCCCTGCGGGATGAGACGGTGGGCTTCGCTGCACGCAATCACGGCTTAGCTTTCGCCGCACCATGCCCCTCGACGCCCAGACTCGCTCGCTCATCCACCTTGCCGCCCGCATTGCCGGCGGTGATGAAGCCAGCGTACGCGACGCCTTCTCGCAGGCGATCGCCGCGAACGTGCCGGCACAGTGGGTCGAGGAGCTCGTGCTGCAGAGCTACCTCTTCTGCGGCTTTCCGCGCGCCCTGAACGCGGCACGCGAGTGGCGCCGCCAGTCGCCGCGCAGCGCCGCGAGCGCAGAAGCCCAGCTCGACGCGCCGGCCGCCGAGCATGTGGACGACGCCGACCAGGTGAGCGAGTGGCGGCTGCGCGGTGAGGCTACCTGCGCCGCGGTGTACGACGGCATGTACGAGAAGCTCCGCCTCAACGTGCGCGACCTGCACCCCCTGCTCGACGAGTGGATGATCGTCGAGGGCTATGGCAAGGTGCTCGGCCGGCCCGGGCTCGACCTGCCGCGCCGCGAGCTGTGCATCGTCGCAGCCTGTGCGGCGACGGCGCAGGATCGCCAGCTCCACTCGCACCTTCACGGCGCGCTGAACGTCGGCGTACCCGCCGAGGACCTCCGCGAGGCGCTCGACGTCCTGGCTCCCCTCATCGGGGAGTCACGCGCCAGCTCGGCACGACTCCTCCTTGCGCGGGTGATCGGCAAGTAGCTTGCAACATCGCGGGGCATCGATGCGGCGCGCAATCGATCGATGCCGCTGCCGCTCCCTCTCTTCCTACCTTCGACTCCGTTCACGGGATGTTCACGAGATGTTCATAGACCGCGTCATCGTTCGCGTCAGCGCCGGCGACGGCGGGTCCGGCATCTCGTCGTTCAGGCGGGAGAAATTCACTCCGCTCGGCGGCCCGGATGGCGGCGACGGAGGCAAGGGAGGAGACGTGATCATTCGCGCCGACAGCAACCTGTCCACGCTGCTCGACTACACCTACCGCGACTCCTGGTCTGCCGAGTCGGGGAAGCATGGGAGCGGATCGAACAAGACCGGCGCGTCGGGCGTCGACGTGATCCTCCCCGTGCCGCCGGGGACCATCGTGCGGGACGCCGATTCCAACGAGATCGTCGGGGAGGTGCTCGAGAGCGGCGACGAGTTCGTCGTCGCCCGTGGCGGGCGAGGCGGTAAGGGCAACGCGTGGTTCGCAACCTCGGTGCATCGCAGCCCACGCGAGTGGCAGCCGGGCGAGGATGGCGAAAAGCGCACCCTCGAGCTCGAGCTCAAGCTCATCGCCGACGTCGGGCTCGTGGGCCAGCCCAACGCGGGAAAGTCCACCTTGCTCTCGGTCATCAGTGCCGCCCGCCCGAAGATCGCCGACTATCCCTTCACCACCCTCGCCCCCAACCTCGGCGTGGTGCAGATGAGCGATCAGCGCACCTTCGTCGTCGCCGACATTCCCGGCATCATCGAAGGGGCGCACGAGGGCAAGGGACTCGGCATCCAGTTCCTTCGGCACATCGAGCGCACCCGACTGCTCGCATTCATGATTCCCATCGACGCGGAGGACTGGCAGTCCGAGTACGACCAGCTTCGCAACGAAGTGGAGCAGTATTCCGTCGAACTGGCGGCGAAGCCGCACTGCGTGGTCTTCACCAAGATGGACCTCCTCGGCGACGAGGAGCCGCCCCCGATCCAGGCGCCCGAGGCGTTTGGCGTCTTCGCCATCAGCGCGGCAGGAAGGACCGGACTGGACGAGCTCATTCTCGCATGGTGGCGCCGGCTGCTCGAGATGAAGCGAGCCGTCGCCACGCCGGTCCGTGACGTCCACCTCCCGTAAGGCGCTCCGCCGGGGTGACGAGGGTTACCCCGAGCGGCTTCTCGACGCACCCCACCCGCCGAAGATCCTGTGGGCGGAAGGAGATCTTTCCCTTCTCGATCGGCGCTGCGTGGCCATCGTCGGAACGCGACGCGCCACCGCGTATGCGGAGAGGGTCGCTCGCGAGCTGGGACGGGTGCTCGCTCTCGCCGGCGCCACGGTGGTGAGTGGCCTGGCGCGAGGCGTCGATGCTTCGGCGCACCGCGGCGCTCTCGACGCAGGCGGCGCAACCGCCGCGGTACTGGGTACGGGGCTGGACGTCGTGTTCCCGCGCGCGCACGCACGCCTGCAGCGGACGATTGCCGAGCGGGGGCTGCTTCTCTCCGAGCTCGAGCCGGCCAACCCGGCGCACGGCGGCTCCTTTCCCGAGCGCAATCGCATCATCGCCGCCCTGTGCGTCGCAACCATCGTGGTCGAAGGGGGAGAGAAGAGCGGGGCGCTCATCACGGCGAAGCACGCTCTCGAGATGGGCCGCAGCGTGGGTGCCGTGCCGGGCCCGATCGACGTGCCGCAGTCAGCCGGAAGCAACAGGCTCCTCGCCGATGGCGCCGTCGTGATCGCCTCCATGGCTGACGCGGTGCTGCTCGCTGGCCTGGTCGCGCCCATTCGTGCCTCGGAGCTCCCCGAACAGGGCGCTGAGCGCCGCCTGTGGGACGCACTGGCGCTCGGCGCCGCTGACCTCGACACCTTGTGCACCCGCGCTGCGCTTCCCGCTCAGGAAGGCCTCGCCGCCGTCAGCGCGCTCGAGATCCGCGGCATGATCGAGTGCGCCCTCTCGGGTGAGATCAGGCGGATGTGACCTCACGTGTCATCCCGCAGCCGCGGATCGGCTGTCGGAATCCCTCGGTGGGGTGCTCGCTGTGCGATATTCAGGGGTGTCTTCCCCCCGCCACGTCTACATCCACGTTCCCTTCTGCGCGCGCCGCTGCTCGTACTGCGACTTCTCCATCGCCGTGCGCCGCGACGTGCCGGTGGATGACTACCTCACCTCGCTCGAGACCGAGCTCCTGCTCCGGTTCGGCGCTCAGCAGCCGACCGAGGTGGATACCATCTACTTCGGCGGAGGCACGCCGTCACGGCTGGGTGGGGAGGGGCTCGCGCGCGCCCTCGAGCTCGTGCAGCGCCGATTCGTCGCGACCCGCGGCGCGGAGATCACCGCCGAGGCGAATCCGGACGACATGGCGCCGGAAGCGCTCCGTAGGTGGCGAGCGGCAGGGATCAACCGCCTGTCCATCGGCTCGCAGAGCTTCGACGACCGGGTGCTCGCCTGGATGCACCGCACGCATGACGCGAGAGCCATCGAGCGCGCGGTGCACGACGCGCGCGACGCCGGCATCACGAACCTGTCGCTCGACCTGATCTTCGCCCTTCCCGCCGCGCTCGAGCGCGACTTCCGGCACGACGTGGAACGCGCACTGGCGCTCCAGCCCGATCACGTCTCGCTGTACGGCCTCACCGTGGAGCCGGCCACGCCGCTCGGCCGATGGGTCGCGCAAGGGAAGGAGAGCGAGCAGCCGGAGGAGGGCTACGAGGATGAGTTCCTCGCCGCGCATGGTCTCCTGACCGGCGCGGGCTTCGAGCACTACGAGGTATCCAACTACGCCCGACCCGGCCGACGCGCCGTGCACAATTCGGCGTACTGGGCGGGTGTCCCGTATGTGGGGCTCGGACCGTCGGCGCACGAGTTCGACGGGACTGAGCGCCGCTGGAACGCTCGCGCCTGGGCTGACTGGCGCCGCCTCCTGGCGCAGGGGACCGACCCGCGTGAGGGCTACGAGTCGCTGACGCCGGAGAACCGGGTGGCGGAAGAGGTGTACCTTGGGTTGCGCTCGGACCATGGGCTCGCCATCCCGCCAGGCGAGCGGCGGCTCGTGCAGCCGTGGCTCGACGCCGGCTGGGCGACGCTGGACGATGACGGCGTCCTTCGCTGCACCGCTCACGGCTGGCTCCGTCTCGACTCCCTCGCCGCCGCCTTGACCCATCATCGAAGTCGTTAGTACATTTGCACTTATGGCCACCGCAGACGAGCTCACGCCACGCGAGCGCCGCGTCCTGGAGGCGGTGATCCAGACCTATGTCCAGACCGCTGAGCCGGCTGGCTCCCGGGTCCTTGCTCGCCGCTTCGGGCTCGGCGTGTCGCCGGCCACGATCCGGAACACGATGAGCGACCTCGAGGAGAAGGGGTTTCTCACCCACCCGCACACCTCCGCCGGCCGCGTTCCCACCGACAAGGCGTATCGCCTGTACGTGGACTCGCTGCTGAGCGCACCGGTCAGCGCGCTCGTCCTCGCCGAGCGCGATCGACTGCGCGATGACATCGCCCGCAGCACCTCCACGATCGAGACGCTGCTGCGCCGCGCGGCGCAGAGCCTCGGTGTGCTGACCCAGGAGCTCGGTGTCGCCCTGGGTCCTCGGCTCGATGCCAGCGTGCTGCGCCGGCTCGAGCTGCTGCGTGTCGGCAGCGAGCGACTGCTCCTCGTCCTCACGCTGGACGGCGGTATGGTGCGCACCGTGTTCGTGGAGGTGCGCGGCTCGCTGGCCGACTCGGCCGTCGTCGAGGTCACGCGCGTGCTGAACGAGCGGCTGGCCGGCCACTCGCTGCGCGAGCTTCGCGCGTCGGTGGGCGAGCGGCTGCGCGACAGCGCCACCAACTCCGATGCCGCCGAGCTGCTGAACGTCTTCGTGCAGGAGGGCGAGCAGCTGCTCGACGCGGCTCTTCCCGTCTCCGAGGCGAGCGGCAGCGTCATCGTGGGGCAGGCGAGCGTGCTCGCCGCGCAGCCGGAGTTCGGCGCCGCCGAAAGCATGCGTCGGCTGCTCACCCTCACGGAGGAGCCGTCGCGGCTGGCGGATGCGCTGCGCCGCAAGCATCGCGGCGACGAGAAGCCCGGCGTCTCCATCACCATCGGCGCCGAGCACGGTGACCCGCAGCTCGACCAGTTCACCGTCGTGACCGCCGAGTATCGTTCGGGTGCCCTTACGGGCGTGATCGGCGTCATCGGTCCGACGCGCATGCCGTACGACAAGGTGATCTCGCTGGTGCAACACACGTCAAGATTGCTCAGCGACCTGCTCTGACTGATTACTGTTCATCGGCTTCTCGGTTCTTCGGCTCACGGCGTACCTCGGCACGCATGAGCTGACCGAGGCAGGCCCTCAACCGACAAGCCGAAGCACCGAAGAACCGTTTCTCTCCCTATGGCAGATTTCTACGCAGTCCTCGAGTGCGAGCGTACCGCCTCGGACGATGAGATCAAGAAGTCATATCGCCGCCTCGCGATGGCATATCATCCCGATCGCAACGGCGGCTCCAAGGAGGCCGAGGAGAAGTTCAAGGCCATTACCGAGGCTTACGATGTGTTGCGCGATCCGCAGAAGCGGGCCGCGTACGATCGCTACGGCGAGGCCGGCCTTCGCGGCGGCGGCGGTGGGTTCCACCACGTCGACCTGTCCGAGGCGCTCAGCATCTTCATGCGCGATTTCGGCGGCTTCTCCGGCCTCGGCGACCTGTTCGGCCAGCAGGGGGGCGCGAACCCGCGCACGGGCGCCGACGTCCGCATCAGCATGCCCCTGACGCTGGCGGAGGTCGCCACGGGAGTGGAAAAGGAGGTGCGCCTCCGCGTGCTCGAGCCCTGCGACCGCTGCGAGGGGAGCGGTGCCGAGCCCGGCTCGAAGGCACACGCCTGCGACACCTGCAACGGTCAGGGCGAAGTGCGTCGCGCGCAGCGCTCGTTCTTCGGCCAGTTCGTGACCGTCGCCCCGTGCCCCACCTGCAAGGGCGAAGGGCAGATCATCGAGCAGCCGTGCAGGAAGTGCCGGGGTGAAGGCCGTGTGCGCGGCGACAGGACGCTCAAGGTGCAGGTGCCGGCAGGCGTGGCGACCGGGCAGTACATGACGCTGCGCGGCGTCGGCAATGCGGGTACGCGCAACGGTGGCCGCGGCGACGTGCACGTCGTCTTCGAGGTCGCTGACGATCCGCGCTTCGAGCGTGACGGCGAGGATCTCTACACCGAGGTGCTGCTCACCTATCCGCAGCTCGTGCTCGGTGCCACGGTCGAGGTGCCGACGGTCACGTCGTCGGTGGCGCTCACCATCCCGCCGGCCACGCAGAGCGGGCAGGTGTTCCACCTGCGCGGCCGCGGCCTCGCGCGCGTCAACTCTGGCGGCACCGGCGACCTGCACGTGCGCGTGCAGCTCTGGACGCCCGACCGCCTCGGTGACGAGGAGCGCCGGCTGATCGAGCAGCTGGCTACCGTGTCCAGCGCGGTACCCACCGAGCGCGACAAGGGCTTCTGGGCGAAGATGAAGGAAGCGCTCGGCGCGTGAACTGGCTCTCCGTTCGCGTGCGGCCCAGCGAGTCACCCGATGCGGCGCTCGCCGCGCTCTTCGACATGGGCTCCGAGGGAGTACAGGAGGCGGGAGGCGAGCTGCTGACCCACTTTCCCGGCGACACGGACGAGGTGATGGTGCGCGCCGCCATCCTCGCCGCCGACCCGCACGCCCACGTGGAGACGCGCGTCATCCCGGCGGTGGACTGGAGCGAGCAGTGGAAGCGCGGCATCGGCGCGCACGAGCTCGGGCCACTGGCCATCGTCCCGCCCTGGCTCGCCGACGGCCGTGATCCGGCGACGACGATCGTCATCGAGCCGGAGATGGCGTTCGGCACCGGCGAGCACCAGACGACACGCGGCGTGGTGCGCCTGCTCCCGTCGGTCATTCGTCCGGGTGATCGCGTGGCCGATCTCGGCGCGGGGAGCGCCGTGTTGAGCATCGCCGCCGTGAAGCTCGGCGCGAGGCAGGTGACGGCGATCGAGCTGGACCACGATTCCATTGCCAACGCCGAACAGAACGTGGCGCGCAACGGCGTCGCCGAACAGGTCACGGTGATCGAGGGCGACGCCGCGCTCCTCCTGCCGCTCGTCGCGCCGGTGCGCGTGGTGCTGGCGAACATCATCTCGTCGGTGCTGCTCGAGCTGTTGCCGGTGATTGCCGAGTCGCTCGCCCCGGACGGCGAGGCGGTGCTGAGCGGGATCCTGGTGGAAGAGCGGGCCATGATGCTCGAGGCGCTCGCGTCGAACGGCTGGAAGTTGCTGGGCGAGGACGAAGAGGGAGCGTGGTGGAGCGCGCGGATCGCGCGCCGGTAGGCACCTTCTTCGCGCCCGGTGCGTGGGGACCGGTCGTGACGCTGAGCGAAGGCGCGGCGCACCATGCGTCGGTGAAGCGGCTGAGCGTCGGCGATCCCGTGCGCCTCACGAGTGGCGACGGACGCCGTGTGCACGCGACGATCACCGAGCTCGGGAAGCGGAAGTTCGCCGTCTCCGCCGTTGGCGAGGATGTCGAGCAGGTTCCAGCGCCAACCCCGATCGAGCTCTGGGCGCCGGTCGGAGACCGTGAACGGATGCTCTGGCTCGCCGAGAAGGCAACGGAGCTCGGGCTCGGCGCCTGGCGTCCGGTCATCTTCCGTCGCTCGCGCAGCGTGACCCCGCGCGGCGAAGGCGAGGCGTTTCGCGAGAAGGTGCGCGCCCGCATGATCTCCGCGCTCGAGCAGAGTGGCGGCGCCTGGCTTCCGGAGATCCTGCCGGAATCCACCCTCGACCGCGCACTCGCCGAGTGTGTCGCAGAGCATCGCATCTTCCTCGACCCCGCCGGCGACCCACTACCCCACGCGTTGTCACGGTTCACAGTTCACGGTTCACCGGTCACGCTGGCCCTCGGCCCGGAGGGGGGCCTCGACCCTGACGAGCGCGACGCAATCCTCCGGGCGGGCTGGCGTCCCGCCTCCCTCGGCCCCAACGTGCTGCGATTCGAGACGGCGGCTGTCGCCGCGCTCGCCATCGTCCGCTCGCTCCAGTGGTGACCATGTCCAGCGACTGTCTTTTCTGCCGCATCGTGCGCCGCGAGATTCCGGCGACGATCGTTCGCGAGGACGAGCACACGCTCGCCTTTCGCGACATCGATCCCAAGGCGCCCACGCACGTCCTCGTCATCCCGAAGACGCACGTCGCCTCGCTCGCCGATGCGCCAGATGCCGCCACCCTCGGCCGTGTCCTCCTTGCCGCTGCGCAGATCGCGAAGGACGAGGGGATCGAGACCTCCGGCTACCGCACCGTGATCAACACCGGCGCCGACGCCGGACAGACGGTGCATCACGTGCACGTGCACCTGCTCGGCGGACGTCATCTCAAGTGGCCGCCCGGGTGAGCGACGAGTAGCTTTCGTTCATGTCCCTCTTCGACACCCTCCAGGCCGACCTGAACGCCGCCCGCAAGTCGCAGGACAAGGCGCGCGTGCTCGTGCTCGGCACCATCTTCTCCGACGCAAAGAACCGGAAGATCGAGCTGCGCCGCGACCTCACCGACGACGAGGTGATCGACGTGCTCCGCAAGGGGATCAAGCGCCGCCGCGAGTCCATCGAGATGTACACCGGCAAGCGCGACGACCTGGCCGAGAAGGAACGCGCGGAAGTCGCGGTCCTCGAGCAGTACCTGCCGGCCGCGGTGAGCGACGACGAGCTGCGTGCCGCCGTGCGCGCCGCGATCGCAGGCGGGGCGACACAGATCGGCGCCGTGATGGGCAAGGTGCTTCCGCAGTTCAAGGGCCGCGCCGAGGGAAGCACGATCAACGCGATCGCACGCGAGGAGCTGGCGAAAGGAGTCTGACGGTCGGACTGTCCGACGGTCAGACAGTCGGAGACGATCCGTGGAGATGACGAGAAGCCGCGCATCATGAACGTCCATGCCCTCGGCATCCTCGAGCTCCCGCGCCTCCTCGACCTCGTGGCCGAGCGGGCAGCGTCGGCGCCGGGCGCGGCGCGCGTACGCGCATTGCAGCCGCGCAGCGACATCGCGTGGCTCGACGGGGAGCACCGGCGCGTGGGCGCCGTGCGCGCGCTGCTCGGCGGCGAGCTCGCCTGGTCGCCCGAACCGGTGCCCGAGCTGGAAGGCGCGATCAATCGCCTGCGCGTGATCGGCAGCCTCTGGACCGGGCCCGAGCTCGTGGCCGGTGCGCTGCTCCTCCGTTCGGCGCGTCGCACGCGCGAGACGCTGCGCGACGACCGGCGGCCGGCGGTGATCCGTGCCGTGCTCGCCCCCTTTGCCGACCGGATGGTCGTCGCACGCACCGAGGAGGACGACATCACTCGGGCCGTCGGCGAGGACGGCGTGGTGAAGGACGACGCCTCCCCGGCGCTGCGCCGCATCCGTCGCGAGCTGCGCGCCTCGCATGGTGAGCTCATTCGTATCCTGGAGCGCGTGATGAACGGGCTCGAGGCGCACCACCGTGCGCCCGACATGTCAGTCACGCTGCGTGAGGGCCGCTACGTGATCCCCGTGCGCCGCGAAGGCGTGAGAGGCGTCGGCGGCATCGTCCACGGCACCTCCAGCACCGGCGGCACGATGTTCGTCGAGCCGCCCGCGGCGGTGGAGTACGGCAACCGTATCCGCGAGCTGGAGGCCGAGGAGCACGAGGAGGTCGAACGCATCCTGCGCGAGCTCACCGATCGCCTGCGTCCGCATCGCGAGGCGATGGCGGATTCGTTCGATGCGCTCGCCGAGCTGGATTCGCTGCACGCGCGGGCTCGCTTCGCCGTGCAGTACCATTGCACACCGGCGGAGCTGGTGCCAGCTCGCCAGGGCTTCGCCATCCGCGACGGACGCCATCCGCTGCTGCTGGCCAAGGGAGTGGAGGTCGTCCCCTTCGACCTCGCGATGGCCGCCGACGAACGGACGCTGCTCGTCTCCGGGCCCAACACCGGCGGCAAGACCGTCCTTCTCAAGGCGCTCGGCCTGATCTCGGTCATGTCGCAGGCGGGAATTCCGGCGCCCGTCGGCGCGGAGAGCCGCGTCCCCGTGTTCGACGACGTGCTCGCCGACATCGGCGACGAGCAGTCCATCGAGGCGAGCCTCTCCACCTTCTCGGCGCACCTGAAGAACCTGTCGGAGATCCTGCGCCGCGCGACGGCGGATTCCCTCGTGCTGGTGGACGAGCTGGGCTCGGGCACCGATCCGCAGGAAGGCGCGGCGCTCGGCTGGGCGATCCTCGAGTCGCTCACCGCGCGCGGCACCACGACGCTCGCTTCCACCCACCTCGGCCAGCTCAAGGAGCTGGCGACGCAGGTGCCCGGCGTGGTGAACGCGTCGCTGCAGTTCGACGCCGTGCAGCTCGCGCCCACCTATCGGCTCATCAAGGGCGTGCCCGGCCGCTCGTACGGCATCAGCATCGCGCGCCGACTGGAGCTGCCGGAATCCATCGTCGCGCGCGCGGAGGAGCGGCTGCCGCAGGCCGAGCGCGATATGGCGGCGCTCATCGAGCGACTGGAGCAGAAGGAGCAGGAGCTCGCCGAGCGCGAACGCGAGGCGACGGCGATGGCCGAGGACGCGCGCACGCGCATCGCCGCCGTGCTCAAGCGCGAGCAGAACGTCCGCGAGCGCGAGCGCACCGTGGAGAAGGCCAGCCGGCAGGAGGCGCGTCGCTACGTGCTCGAGGCGCGCAACGAGATCGAGCGCACCATCCGCGAGTTGAAGAAGAAGGGCGCCGAGGCCGCGGACGCCGCGATCGACGAGATGGGCCGCGACGCGCGCCGCCGCGCCGAGGAACTTGCGGCGAAGCAGGCGGATGTGCTCGACCGGCTCGACGCGGAGGAGCGCGCTGTCGCGCGTCGCGCGGCAACGTCGAGAGCCGGCAACGGCGTCCGCGAGTCCGTTGCGGCAGGTGACGCGGTGGAGGTCGGGACACTCGGCGGGAAGATCGGCCGCGTCATCGACGTTCGTGGCACGGAAGCCGTCGTCGCAGTAGGCTCGATGAAGCTCACCGTGAAGCTGAACACGCTGCGGCGCACGACCAACCAGCCTGCCGAGACGGCGGTCAGCTACGTCGGTGACGCGCCCGAGGTGTTCGCGTCCACTGAGATCAATCTCATCGGCCTCCGGGCTGACGAAGCCGAGAACGTCGTGCTGCAGGCTCTCGACAGCGCCATCCGCGCCGACCTCAAGAGCCTGCGAATCATCCATGGCAAGGGCACCGGCGCGCTGCGCCAGGTCGTGGACGAGATGCTGCGCAAGGACACCCGCGTGCGCGAGTTCCGCATGGGCGCCTGGAACGAGGGTGGCGCCGGCGTCACCATCGCGGTGTTCGCGTGATCCCCGACGAAACGGTCGAGCGCGTCCGCGAGTCGGCCGACATCGTCGGCGTGATCGGCGAGTACGTGGAGCTCAAGCGCCAGGGCACCGACTATCGCGGCCCGTGCCCCTTCCACCAGGGAACGCACCGCAACTTCTCCGTCTCGCCGAAGAAGCAGATGTACTACTGCTTCGTCTGCCACGAAGGGGGCGACGTCTTCAGCTTCCTCACCAAGCGGCTGGGTGTCGATTGGCCGACGGCGGTGAAGATGGTCGCCGAGAAGTCGGGCATCGAAGTCGTGGAAACCACCGCGCGCCGGAGCGAGGAGAAGGACGACCGCGAGCCGTTCTGGGAAGTGAACGGCGCCGCGGCGGAGTACTTCCGCAACATCCTCTGGAACGACCCGCTCGGCGAGGACGCGCGCGCCTATCTCGCCGAGCGTGGCATCGAGCGCGAGCTCGCCGATCGCATCGGCATCGGCTTCGCGCCGCGCGAGATCGGCCTGATGCGCGCGTATCTCAACACGCTTGGCTTCGATGACGAGCGTCAGGGCGAGGCAGGGCTGCTCACCACGCCGGAAGGCGCCACCGAGCCGCGACCGCGGTTCCGCGGCCGGCTGATCTTCCCGATCTATGATGTGTCCGGGCGCGTCGTCGGTTTCGGCGGTCGCCTGCTCGGGCCCGGCGAGCCGAAGTACCTCAACTCCCCGGAGTCGCGGATCTTCAGCAAGGGGAAGCTGCTCTACGGGCTCAACTGGGCGAAGCAGGCGGCGCGTCGCGACGAGCGCATGCTGGTCGTCGAAGGGTACTTCGACGTCGTTCGCCTGATCGGTGCCGGCATCGAGAGCGTCGTGGCACCCATGGGTACGGCGCTCACGGAGGACCAGGCGCGGCTCGTCCGGCGCTACACCGATCGCGTGTACCTGCTGTACGACTCCGACAAGGCCGGCCTCAAGGCGACTTTCCGCTCCGGCGACGAGCTGCTGCGGCAGGGCGCATCGGTGCAGGTGGTCACACTGCCGGAGGGCGAGGATCCCGACAGCTTCGTCCGCGAGCAGGGCGCACGCGGCCTGGAGGCGAAGCTGGCCGAGTCCCTCGATCTCTTCGAGCGGAAGATCCAGCTCCTCGACCGCGGTGGCTGGTTCTCCGACCTGCGACGCAAGCGCCTGGCCCTGGATCGCCTGCTGCCGACGCTGCGCGCCACCGTGGACCCGATTACGCGCGACCTCTACCTGAATCACGCTGCGGCCGCCGCAGGCGTGTCGCGGGAGCTGCTCGAGCGCGAGATCGCCGCGCCGCCGCGCGGCCGTGCGGCCGCCGCTCAGCGATCCGCCACGCCGCAGCCGCCCCCGGTCGAAAGTGCGCCCCGTGACGCGACGCGCGTCCGTCACGGTGAGCGCCGACGCAACACCGGCGCACGCGCCTTCGGTGCCGAGCGCGAGCTCATTCGCGTGCTCCTCCATCGCCCCTCGTACGTGGAGCAGGTGGCGGAGCGGCTTGGCGCCGAGAGCTTTCAGGACCTCCTGCTTCGCGCGATCTACGAGGCGATCGTGCAGGAGGGCTCGGAGGCCGATGCAGCCACGCTCGCTGGCAGGCTCGAGGATGACGCGGTGGCAGAGATGCAGGCCCTGCTGGAGGAGAGTGGCGGGTTGGATCGGGCCGACGAGATCGTCGCCGGCAGCCTCGCCGCGCTGCACGAGCGGAACCTGGCCGCGCGGATGGATGAGATCGACGCGCTGATGCCGCTCGCATCGACCGAGGAGAAGGACGCCCTCACGCTGGAGAAGATGCAGCTCAGCGACGAGCTCAGGGCGCTGGGGAGCCGTCGCTGGAAACAGTTTCGCTAGCGGCGCGCTTCACGCTATCATCACTCAGGACCGCCCGCGCCCACCAGACCAATGCCTACCGCCATGCATCCTGACGTGAAGTCTCTCCTCGCCCTGCAGCAGGACGACCTCGACATCTATGCGCTGGAGGCGAAGCTCGACTCGCTCGCGCCACGACTGGCGGCGCTCGAGCAGGAGCGAAGCCGGGCCGCCGAAGCGCTGGAGCGAGCCCGTCACGCCGCCGAAGCGGAAGAGGCGCGGCATCGCGAGGCGAAGGCGCGCATCGAGACCCATCGACAGCTCGCCGAGCGCAGCCAGCGGCAGTACGAATCGGTGACGAACCCGCGTGAGGCGATGGCGGCGATGGCGCAGCTCGACCAGACCAAGCGCATGGTGACCGAGAGCGAGCGCGATGCCGACGCGATCCACGCGCGCATCGAGCAGCTCCGCAAGCAGGCCGCCGATCTCCAGCACGCGCTCGACGAGATCGCGAACACCCAGGCCGCGGCCCGCACCACGCTGGACGCTGATCGCGCCGCAATCGAGTCGGAGCTCACCGCCGCGCGCGCGAAGCGCGACGAGCACGCTCGCGTGGTCCCGCGCTCCATGCTGGGCACCTACGAGAAGGTGCGACGCCGCCGGCATGCGGAGAGCGTGTTCCCCCTCCGTGGCCCGAGCTGCGGGTCCTGCGACACCGCAGTCCCCACGCAACGCCGCGCGTCAATGGCCTCCACCGGTGCGCTCGAGATGTGCGAGGGGTGCGGGGCGCTCCTGTACGCAGGGGAATGATCCGCCGCCAGCGTTGAACAGCCGGCGACGCCGGCCTAGCTTCAAAGGCATGACCGCGCCAGCCGCCGCACCGCCGCATCGCACCCGCTGGCTCCTTCCCCAGCCCCCGGATCCTGCGGTCGTTCGCGCGCTCTGCGACGAGCTGATGCTCCCCGAGCCGATCTGCCGGCTCCTCGCGGCGCGCGGCCACGGCGATACGGAAATGGCCAAGCGCTACCTCCGGCCGCGGCTCGAGCAGCTCCTTCCGCCTGAGCAGATGCTCGACCTCTCCGAGGCGGTCGAGCGCATCGTCCGCGGGATTCGCGACGGCGAGACCATTCTGATCCACGGCGACTACGACGTGGACGGCATGTGCTCCACCACGCTGCTCCTGCGCGCGTTCGGTGCACTCGGCGGCAAGGTGGTCCCCTTCATTCCGCATCGCAGCGCCGGCTACGATCTCGGCGACACGGGTGTACAGGCCGCCGTGGATGCCGGTGCCTCGATCGTCGTCACCTGCGACTGTGGCACGAGCGCCCATACGCCGGTGGCTGCACTTCGCGACCGCGGCATCGACGTCATCATCACCGATCACCACCTGCCGGGTGGCGAGCTGCCGAACGCGTACGCCGTCCTCAATCCTCGGCGCCCCGGCTGCCTCTCCGGTGACAAGGACCTCGCCGCCGTCGGCGTGGCGTTCAAGCTCGCCCTCGCCGTCACCCGCGCCATCGGCGGCAACGAGAATCTCGTGTTCGGGATGCTCGACCTCGTTGCGCTGGCCACCATCGCCGACATCGCGCCCCTGCGCGGCGAGAATCGCGTATTCGCCCGCTACGGCCTCAAGATGCTCGCCGAGACGAAGAACCTCGGCCTGCGTGCGCTGATCCGCGCCTCGGGCATGGACGGAAAGTCGCTCACCGCCGGGCGGGTGGGGTACATCCTCGCTCCGCGGCTGAACGCGGTCGGTCGGCTCGGTCACGCGCTGCGCGGTGTGGAGCTGCTCACGGCGACGACCGAGCACCAGGCGAACTCCATCGCCCGCGAGCTCGAGGAGATGAACGCGCGCCGTCAGGACATCGATCGTCGCGTCCTGGAAGAGGCATCCGCCCGCGTGCGCCGGCTCGACCTCGACGAGACGTACGGCGTAGTGCTGGCTGGCGATGGCTGGCACCCTGGCGTCATCGGCATCGTCGCCTCACGACTCGTCGAGGAGTTCGGCCGCCCGACGATCCTCATCGGCCTCGAGGGAGACGAGGGGAAGGGCTCCGGTCGCTCGATTCCGCGGTTCGACCTGCACGCCGGGATCGGTGCCTGCAAGCATCTCCTCAAGCGGTTCGGCGGCCATCGCAGCGCAGCCGGCGTCACCATCGCGCGCGACAAGGTGGACGAGTTCGCGCGCTGCTTCAACGACGTCGCGCGCGCGAAGCTCACCGCCGAGGACCTGATACCGGAGCTGCGCGTCGATCTCGAGGTCGATCTCAGCGACCTCACTCCCGGCTTCGAGTCGCTGCTGCGCCATCTCGAGCCCTGCGGCGTGGGGAACCCTGCGCCGACGCTCCTCACGCGCGGAGTGCGTCTCGCGGCCCCTCCACGGCTCGTCGGCAAGGGCGGCCTCAAGCTGCGCATCGACACCGAGTCGGGTGAGCCGCTCGACGCCATCGGCTGGTCGCTCGGCGCGCGGATCCGGGAGCTCGACGAGTCCCGTCCGTTCGACATGGTGTATCGCCTCGAGCGCGACGAGTACCAGGGCGTCTCGCGCCTGCAGGCGCGCCTCGCCGACTTCCGCGTCTAGCCGGCGTGCGCATCGTTGCCGGCCGCTGGCGCGGCCGCCGCCTGGTTGCCCCGAAGGGCGACGCCGTTCGCCCCACGGCCGACCGCGTGCGCGAGGCGTGGATGAGCATCGTCCAGCCGGAGCTTCCGGGCGCGCGGGTGCTGGACCTCTTTTCCGGATCGGGAGCGCTCGGCCTCGAGGCCATCTCGCGGGGCGCCGAGCATGCCGATCTCGTGGAGCGCGCCGCGCCCAGCCTCCGCGTCATTGCCTCGAACGTCGAAGCCCTCGGCGCGGCGGAGCAGGTGACCGTCCATCGCGCGGATGCCATCCGTTTCGTCGCTGACCTCACGCCGCACGCCTACGACGTCGCCTTCGCCGATCCCCCCTACGACCTCGGCCTTGCCACCTCCATCGCCGAGGCATGGCTGGCCACGCCATTCGCGGACCTCATCGGGATCGAGCATCGCATTTACGAAAAGCTACCCCCTGGCGGGGAGACGCGGCGGTATGGGGGGACGGGGGTCACGTTCTACAAGGTGCCCTGAACCACAACTGAAGTACGGCGTACCCGGTACCTCGTACCATGACCCGCGCAGACGCCTCCCCAATGCGCCGACGCGTCCCGGCGGCGCAGCCGGAGGCGCATTGGAGAGGCTAGCCCGTCGGTCGGCGTACGACGTACAGGGTACGCAGTACTTGTGCTGTTGTGGCCAGTTGCGCTTTCCCGATCTCCATAGGAACGTTCGCCCGTGCCGAACTCACGCATTGCCATCTACGCCGGGAGCTTCGACCCGATCACGCGCGGGCACGAGGACCTCATGCTCCGCAGCCTGGAGTTCGTGGACCGCCTCGTCGTTGCCGTCGCCGTCAACTCGGCGAAGACTCCTCTCTTCACGGTCGAGGAGCGCGTGTCGCTCATCCAGGCCACCGTTCGCGACGAGCCGCGCATCGAGGTGCACTCCTTCGGCGGCCTGCTCGTGGACTTTGCGCGGAAGGTCGACGCATCGTTGCTGATCCGCGGCCTGCGCGCCGTGAGCGATTTCGAGTACGAGTACCAGATGGCGCTCATGAATCGCCATCTGTCGCCGCGGCTGGAGACGGTGTTCATGGTCCCCTCGCTCGACACCACCTACATCAGCGCGAGCCTCGTTCGCGAGGTGGCCCGGTACGGCGGCAACGTGAGCGATCTGGTTCATCCCACCGTGGCTGACGCGCTGCGCGAGCGACTGGGTTCGGGCACGCCGCTGCAGTGAGCTTCCTGGCCGCCATTCGGACGCGGGCCCAGGCTCGGCGCCGCCGCATCCTCTTCCCCGAGTGCGGTGACGAGCGCGTGCTCTCTGCCGTCCGTTCGCTCATCCAGGGCGGGCTGGTCGAGCCCGTGCTCATTGGCCGCCCCGGCGCCGGCGCGCCCGACTGCGAGGTCGTCGACCCCACCCAGCCCTCCCTTGTCGCCGAGGTGGCGGCGGAGCTGCTGCGGCAACGGGGAGAGAAGGGGCTTACCGCGGCCCAGGCCGAGAAGCATGCGCGCGACCCGCTCATGGCGGCCGACGCGCTCGTCCACTGGGGCCGAGCCGATGGCTGCGTCGCCGGCGCCGTGTATACGAGCGCCGACGTCATTCGCTCCGCCATCTGGCTCGTGGGGCCCGCCGGTGGGGTGCGAACGGTGTCGAGCTCGTTCTACATGGTGGTGCCTCCCTTCCGTGGTACAGCGGATGAGGTGCTGACCTTCACCGACTGCTCGGTGGTGCGCTATCCGACCGCCACCCAGCTCGCGGACATCGCCCTGGCAGCCGCGCGCGATCGAATCCGTATCGTGGGCGACGAACCCCGTGTCGCCTTCTTATCTTTCAGTACGCACGGCAGCGGCGAGGGATCGAGCGTCGAGCTGGTGCGTGCCGCGGTGGCGGAAGTGCGGGCGAAAGCGCCCGAGCTTGCCGTGGACGGAGAATTGCAAGGGGACGCTGCGCTCGTTGGCGAGGTGGCGGCCCGGAAGGCGCCCGACAGCCCGGTTGGCGGTCGTGCGAACGTGCTGGTGTTTCCCTCGCTGGACGCGGGCAACATCGCGTACAAGCTGGTACAACGGCTGGCGTCGGCTCGGGCAATCGGGCCGATCCTCCAGGGATTGCGGCGACCCTGCAACGATCTCTCGCGCGGGGCGACAGCCGAGGACATCTTCAACGTGGCCGCGATCACCGCACTCCAGGCGGACGGTGAGTCGGCCACCGCACTGACCGAGCACCGCCAGGAGACAGGCACATGAGCTTCTCGATCAAGAAAGAGGGCGATATCGTCGTGGTGGACGTCGAAGGGCAGTTGATTGTCGGCAACCGACAGGAGCTCAAGCAGAAGGTGCTCGATGAGCTCGAGCGGGGAGAGAAGAAGTTCCTCATCGACTTCGCGCAGACCGGCTACATCGACAGCTCGGGTCTGGGCGTCCTCGTCTCGCTCTCCAAGAAGATCCGCGAGCAGGGCGGCGAGCTGCGCCTCGCCAACCTCAACGACGATCTCAAGACGCTGTTCGAGCTCACGAAGCTCGACACGCTCTTCCAGATCTCGGACACCCGCGACCGCGCGCTGTCCAGCTTCTGAACACCTCTCGCGCGGCCCGTCGGACGACGGGCCGCGCGATTTCGTTTTCCGGAGTCATCCGGCCGCGATCCCCCACGCGCGTCTTCACGCCTACGCCCTCGTCATGGCAGCGTCTCCTCGCCCTCAGCCCGACGCCGGGCTGCGCGTATCCCTCGAAGTCGAAATTCCGAGTGACGTCGCGTACATCGAACGCGTCGTGGACTTGGTGCGATATTCCTGTTCCGAGCTCGCTTTCCCTCCCCGCCAGCTCGCGCTCAACGTTCCCGTGGCGCTCTCCGAAGCGCTGTCGAACGCCATCCTGCGCGGCAACCACGAGGACCCCGACAAGCGGGTTCGCGTGCGCGCGGCCGTGGACACGAGCTTCCTCGTGCTCGAGGTCGTGGACGAAGGCAATCCATTCGACCTCGACGCCGACATGCGAGACGCGACCGATCCCGAGAACCTCGAGCGCGAGGACGGCCGCGGTCTCTTCCTCATGCGCGCCCTCATGGACCAGGTGGAGCGCTTCGACGCGCGCACCGAAGATTCGCGCGGCAACGTCGTCCGGCTCACGCTCGCCCGCGCATGAGCGAACTGGGTGAGGTGCTCACCGCCTACTACGAGGCCACCGGCTGCGACGCCGCCGTGTGGCGCCGTGAGGGCGCTGACGACTCACCCCTCCGCTGGATTGCCGGCACGCGCCGCGAGGCGCCGCCCCCCGAAGCGCTGCTTCCTCCGCTCGGCATCATCAGAGACGAGCCGACCGAACGCGGTCGGCTCGTGATCGTTCCGATTGCCGGCCCGCGCCCTGCGTGGCTCGTGCTCGGGCCGTGCCCCATCGAGCGGCGCGAGGTGGATCGCTACCTCAAGTTCCTCCGGCCCGTCGTCGCGCAATACCTCCAGAACACCCTCGAGGTAGAGCACGCCGCCAACGAGCTCGCCGAGCGATACGAGGAGATCAATCTCCTCTACTCCATCAGCGAGATCCTCGGCCGCACGGTGTCGCTGGAGAAGGGCGCCGAGACCATCCTCCGCGAGGTCAGCGAGACGGTCGGCGCGCGCCGCGCCTCCATCCTCGCGCACGACCGCGACCAGGACGCCCTCGTCGTGATCGCCCGCCTGGGCGGCGAGAACATCCCGACGCCCCCGATCGCACTCGATGACGAGTGCAGCGTGAGTGCGCACGTCTTCCGCACCCTGCACTCGATGGTAGCCGAGGAAGGGCAGATGCCCTGTGCTGCCGAAGCTGGATTCCGCCGCGGCGCGATGCTCACCGTTCCCATCCTGTGGACCACCCAGGACGGCAGCGAGCCACTCGGCGTCGTCAACCTCTCCGATCGCCGGTCCGGACAGCCGTTCACCGCCGGCGACCAGAAGCTCATCACCGCTATCGCATCGCAGATCGGCGCCGCCATCCAGAACGCACGGCTGGTTCGCCAGTCGCTCGCGCAGGAGCGCCTGCAGCGCGAGATGCAGCTCGCGCACGATCTGCAGATGAAGCTCCTCCCGGATGCAGCCCATGGCGCGCCGGAGGCGGACGTCGCCGCGCGCGTCGTTCCGACGGAGGACGTCGGCGGGGATTTCTACAACCTGTACCGCCTCTCCGGCGGGCGCATCGGCGTGATGATCGGCGACGTGAGCGGCCACGGCTACCAGGCCGCGCTCATCATGGCACTCACCATGAGCGCATCCGCCATCCATGCGCAGGGCACCGACGATCCCGCGGAGATGCTGCGGCGCCTGCATCAGTCGGTGAAGGAAGAGCTGTCGACGACCGAGATGTTCGTCTCCGCGCTGTATGCCGTGGTGGATCGCGAGCAGCGCGTGCTGCGCTACGGCAACACGGGGCACCCGCACGCCTTCGTCGTCGGCCGCGACGGCACGGTGGAGCGGCTCGCCGCCGGTGGGCCTCCGCTCGGCATGGCAGACGAAGCGCCGGAGTCCGTGACGCGTCCGTGGGACGTGGGCGGAGACGTGCTCGTCCTGTTCACCGACGGCATCACCGACGCGCGCAACCGGGAGGGGCAGCGTCTCGACGAGTGGCCGGTGCTCGACTGCGTCGTGCGCCATCGCGACGAGCCGGCGGCGCAGATCGCCGGCCGCATCTTCGCCCTCCTCGACAACTACACGGGCGACACACCGCGCCGCGACGACCTCACGCTTGTCATTCTCAAGAGCTGATGGCCGCGGGTGATTCCGGTCGGCCACGCCGCGACCGCGGCACGCTGCCGCCCGCACGCAAGAGCCTCGGTCAGCACTTCCTTACCGACCGCCGCGTCCTCGGCCGCATCGCCGACGCACTGCAGCTCCAGGGCGGCGAGACGGTGGTGGAGATCGGCCCCGGCCGAGGTGCGCTCACCGACATCCTGGCCGAGCGCGCAGGGCGGTTGATCGCAGTGGAGGTGGACCGCGCCCTCGCCGCGATGCTGCGGGAGCGGTACGCACGACGCAGCAACGTGCTCATCGCCGAAGCCGACGTCCTCGAGGTCCCCCTCGGCGAGCTAGCCGCCGGCCCGTACGTGCTCGTCGGCAACGTGCCGTACTACATCACGACGCCGATCCTCTTCCACGCGCTGGAGCATCCGCGCGCCGAGCGCTCCGTCTACCTCGTGCAGCGGGAAGTGGCCGACCGCCTCACGGCGGCGCCGGGGAGCAAGGAGTACGGCGCGCTCACCGTGAACGTGGCTGCCGTCGCGCGCGCCGAGATGCTGTTCAAGGTCACCGCCGGCGCGTTCTCGCCGCCGCCGAAGGTGGAGAGCGCGGTGATACGCATCATCCCGCTCGCCGAGCCGCTCGCGACTCGCGGGGAGGAGGAGCCACTGCGGAAGCTGGTGCAGGGCGCGTTCGGCATGCGCCGCAAGCAGATGCGACGTGTGATCCGGAAGCTGCGATCGCTCGGGGCCGACGAAGCGGATGCTGTGCTCAGCGCTGCTGGCATCGACCCCGAAGCACGGCCGGAGACACTGTCGGTCGAGCAGTTCGTGAAGCTGCTGAGAACTGAGAGCTAGTCCTTGTTCGTCAGCGCGAACGTGAGCCCTTCGAGCTCCATCGCCATGTTCACCGTCTTCACCGTCACTTCGGGTGGCGCGTGGAGCTGGGCGGCGGCAAAGCTCAGCACGGCGGTGATGCCCGCCCGCACCAGCCGGTCGAGAGTCTCCTGTGCTCCCTCGCTCGGGACCGCGATCACCGCGATGTCCGGCTTGTCTCGGCCAATGTCCGCTTCGAGTCTCGCCATGTCGCGCACTTCGATCCCGTCCAGCGTCCGGCCGATCTTCTCCGGATTCGTGTCGTAGGTGGCGATGATCTGGAATCCGCGCTGCCGGAAGCCGCGGTACTGGGCGAGGGCGGCGCCGATCTTTCCCGCGCCGACGATGATCACGCGCCACTCGCGCTGGAGCCCGAGGATCTCGCGGATCGCAGTGCGCAGTTCGGCGACCGAGTAGCCGAGTCCGCGCTTGCCGAATGAGCCGAAGAAGGAGAGGTCCTTCCGGACCTGGGCGGACGTCGTCCCGCCTCGGCGGGCCAGTTCGTCGCTGGAGATCGTGGCGAGGCCGTTCCCCTCGAACTCCTCCAGGAAGCGGAGATAGATCGACAGGCGACGGACGGTAGACTCGGCGATTCTCTTCACTGGGCGGGCTTGTGAATTCCTTCACAAGCTAGCGCGCGCTCACTTTCCGCACCAGCGGGCGCTGGCATTTCCACACAACTTCATGTGCCGCCGTTACATGCATGTTCATGCAGACGGGCGGTATACGCCCTGACGGGTTATCTTCGGCGTCTATGACCGTCCACGTCACCTCAGAGATCGGCCGGCTTCGCTCCGTCGTCGTCCACACTCCGGGCGCCGAGCTGCTCGGCGTCACCCCCGCAACGCGGGAAGACTACCTCTACGACGACCTTCCGGACGCCGATCAGGCCCGGGTGGAGCATCGGCGCTTCACCGCGATGCTCGAGCGCTTCTGCCAGGTCCACGAGGTGCGCGACCTGCTGGCTCAGGTGCTGGAAAACGACGAGACGCGGGACCTGCTCGTGCGCGAGACGATGGACATCGTACCCAGCGAGCCACTGGCGCGCGAGATCGCCGCGCTGCCCCCCGCCGCGCTGGTCACGATGCTCATCGAGGGACGTGTCGAGACGCCGGGTCCCCTGGCGCGCACGCTCAACGAGTTCGGCTACGAGCTGCCCCCCCTCCCGAACCTCTTCTTCACCCGCGACTCGGCAATGAGCGTCGGGCGCCACGTGCTGATCGGCTCCATGCGCTACGGCATCCGCTGGCCGGAAGAGCTGATCATGAAGGCCCTCTTCCTCTACCATCCGCTCCTGCGCAACGAAGGACTCATCTACGACGGCTCGGTGGAGCGCCGCCTCAACTACACCCTCGAGGGTGGCGACATCCATCCGCTGCGCGAGGATCTCGTGGTCATCGGCTTCAGCGAGCGATCCAGTCCCGGCGCCATCGATCATATCGCCTCCGTGCTGTTCGGGCAGACGAAGGTCACCGACATCATCGTCGTCGTGATGCCGAAGGAGAACACGGCGATCCACCTCGACATGATCTTCACCCAGGTGGACCGTGAGCAGTGCGTGGTATTTCCGCCCCACTTCATCGGGCCGGAGCGGCTGAGCGTGCTGCACTGGCACAAGGGACACGACACCCTGCACGAGAAGAGCGACATCTTCACCGCGCTTCGCGACTGCGGGATGCCGATGAGCCCGATCCGCTGCGGCGGCGACCGTCGTGTGGTCCAGGAGCGCGAGCAGTGGGCGTCGGGATGCAATTTCGTCGCGATGCGGCCCGGGCTTGTCTTCTCCTACGCTCGCAACGTGGGGACGCTCGCGGAAATGGAACGCGCGGGCTTTCGCATTGTAGAGGGAGTGGACTTCCTCACCGGTGGTGCTCGCGTCGCCGACGACGAGCGCGCGGTCATCACCTTCGAGGGCGCCGAGCTCGTGCGTGGTGGCGGCGGTCCGCGCTGCATGACCTGCCCGGTGCAGCGCGACGATCCGTGGTGCTGAGTCGTCCCTCCCTTGCCACCTCCATCATCCCCTGAGCAGAGCCACGTGAGCGACGTCGACGTCATGAGTGGGACCCGCCTCGAGCCCCACGCCCCGGCGGGGATCACTACGGTTGCCGAGCGCACCCTCCTCACCGAGCGCGCTGCCGACTACCTCAAGGGTGGACCGGCCGACTCCCGCTCGCTCATCGCCAGCGTCTGCCAGCTCTCGCTCCTTCCCGACGTCGTTGCCGAGCACATGGCCGTGACGCTGCTGCGCGACCATCCGCGCTTCGCGCGCACCCCTGACGGCGCATGGCGGCTCTCCGAGCCCGCAGCTCCCGCCTGGCGCACGCAGCCGGTGTCCCAGGAGCCGTTGCTGTCCGCACTGGACTTCGCCGTGGTTGACGTCGAGACCACGGGAGGCCGGCCCGAAAACGGTGACCGGATCACGGAGATTGCCGTCGTCACCGTGCAGGGCGGGGAAGTGACCAACGTGTTCGAGACGCTCGTGAATCCCGAGCGATCAATACCGCCGTTCATCACCCGCCTCACGAACATCTCGTGGGACATGGTGCGCGACAAGGCGCCCTTCCGCGACGTGTGCGGTGACGTGCTCTCCGCGCTCGACGGCAAGGTGTTCGTGGCCCACAACGCGAACTTCGACTGGCGCTTCGTGAGCGCCGAGGTCGTGCGCAGCACGGGCCGCGAGCTGACGGGTCGCCGCCTCTGTACCGTGCGCCTCGCGCGGCGTCTGCTGCCTCAGCTGCGCTCGCGCTCGCTCGATTGGGTCGCGCGCCACTACAACGTCGAGATTCCCGCCGGCATGCGTCACCGCGCCGCCGGCGATGCGCTCGCCACCGCCCACTGCCTGCTTCGTCTCCTCGACGATGCGCGCGGCCACGGCTGCGAGCGCTGGTCGGAGCTCGAGCGGTTCCTCGCCACGGCGTCCTCGACGCGGCGCAAGCGCCGTCCACACCGCGCCCCGGGGATGCCGCAGCCGGTGGACAAGGACACGACGGCATGACAGCGCGTGAACCGTGAACCGTGAACCGTGAACCGTGAACCGTGAACCGTGAACCGTAACGGCGAGCGGCACACCGGAGTGAGATCGCCGTGCGGTTGCAGTTAGCGGTTCACCGTTCACCGTCAACGGTTCACGCTGTAGTTTTTCCGCATGCCTCTCCTCCCACTCCTCCAGTCCCGGAACCTGGGCTCGCTGCGCATTCACGCGTTGCAGGCCGGCCTGCAGCAGCTCGACGGAGGCGCCATGTTCGGCGTCGTTCCGAAGACCCTCTGGGAGCGGAAGATCCCCGCCGATGCGAGGAATCGCATCCCGCTCGGCATGCGCTGCCTGCTCATCGAGCATCCCGAGGGACTGGTCCTCGTGGACACCGGGGCAGGCAACAAGGAGACCGAGAAGTTCTACGGCATTTACGGGATCGAGAACGCCCCTGTGGGGGCACGAGGTCCCACGCAGCTCGAGAGCGCCCTCGCCGAGGCCGGTTTCTCGCCATCGGACGTCACGATGGTGATCTCCAGCCACCTGCACTTCGACCACGCGGGCGGGAACACCAGGGTGGTGGAGGGCGGGAGGGTGGAGCTCTCCTTTCCCAATGCCACTTACGTGGTGCGGCGTGGCGAGTGGGACTGGGCGCACCGGACCAACGAGCGGACCGCCGCGAGCTATTTCGGTCACAACTACGACCCGCTCCTCGAGGCCGGACGGCTGGAGCTGGTGGACGCCGACGTCGAGCTGGTCAAGGGAATCTCCCTCCGGAGGACACCGGGCCACACTCCGCACCATCAGGGGATCCTCGTGGAGTCGGGGAACGAGCGCCTCTTCTACCTGGCCGACCTCGCCCCCACCACGTCACACGTCCCGCTCCCCTGGATCATGGGGTACGATGTTGAGCCCCTGGTCACGCTCGAGACGAAGCGCGCCCTCTGGGCCGAAGCGGCGAGCGAGAACTGGACGGTGATGTTCGAGCACGACGCCGTGAATGCCTTCGGGCGGATCGTGGCGGACGGGAAGGGATACTCGTGCGAGGTGCTCGAGGTCTGACGCGCTTGGCGGCTTCGCCGCCGGCGCTCGTCTGACCCGCCGGGCGCGGGCGCCCGGCTCGTCGGACCCATTCGCGACCTGCGGCCGCTCTTCGTCGGACGGTCGAAGGACACAATGAAATCGGCGTGGTGTGCCGTTGCAGTGACGGTCAGACGAGCAGGCGGCCAAGGGCCGCCGAGCGTGTCCAACGAGCAGCCGGCGGCAAAGCCGCCGGCGAGCGTGTCCGACGAACGAGCCGGGCGCAGCCCGTCGAGTGGGTCAGACCGCAGTTCCAGCCTTGACCTCGCCCGCCAAAGCGCTAAGTTCCATCGTGACAACCAGCTAAGCGGCGTTTCCTCCCAGGTGCGCCCACCCTCTGGCCCTCGCGTGTTCGCGGGGTGTGCTGCAGGAGTCCTCGAGCAACACGCGAACCCGCCAGGCGGGCGTCGTGTGTCGTGCGGACTCTTCTCCAGAAGGTCCGCTTTTTTGTTCTCCTTTTCCGAGGCTACGAGTATTCAGGACACTACCAAGCGCGTGCGGGTCAATCGCATGATCCGCATCAGCCCGGTCCGCGTGATCGGCGCCGATGGTTCACAGCTCGGTATTCTCGAGGTGGACGCGGCGCTCCGGATGGCGGAAGAAGCCGGGCTGGATCTCGTCGAAGTCGCCGCAACTGCTCGCCCGCCGGTCGTCCGCATCATGGACTACGGCAAGTACAAGTTCGAGATGGCGAAGCAGGCGCGCGTGGCGAAGAAGAAGCAGCACGTCATCGAGCTCAAGGAAGTGAAGTACCGTCCCGGCATCGATGACCACGACTTCCAGACGAAGACGCGGCACGCTCGGCGGTTTCTCGAGGAGAAGAACAAGGTCAAGGTGACCATGATGTTCCGTGGTCGCCAGGTCGCGCACCCCGAGCTGGGTCAGGCGGTGCTCGATCGGGTCAGTGCCGAGCTCGCGGATGTCGGGAAGGTGGAAAGCGCGGGACGGTTGGAAGGGAAGTCCATGACGATGATTCTCACGCCCAAATAAAGAGAGCGTGCAATGCCCAAGATGAAGACGCACGCCGGAGCCGCGAAGCGATTCAAGGTGACCGGATCCGGGAAGGTCAAGCGCATGAAGGCCTTCAAGAGCCACATCCTCACCAAGAAGACCTCCAAGCGGAAGCGCAACCTGCGTCGCGGGGCGCTCATCGCCACCAACGGCGAGCAGAAGAACATCAAGCGCCTCCTCCAGGCGAGCTGATAGGAGCCGACTATGCCACGCGCCGTATCGAACGTCCCGCGCCTCAAGCGCAAGAAGCAGGTCCTCAAGCACGCCAAGGGCGCCTTCGGCGCTCGCTCCAAGCTTTGGAAAGCCGCGAAGGAGAACGTCGAGCGCGGCTGGAAGTACGCGTACCGCGATCGCAAGAACAAGAAGCGCGACTTCCGCCGGCTCTGGATCGTTCGCATCAACGCCGCTGCTCGCCAGCACGACATGAGCTACAGCGTGTTCATCAACGGGCTGGGCCTCGCCGGCATCGAGATCGACCGGAAGATCCTCGCCGATCTCGCCGTGCGCGATCCGCAGGCGTTTGGTGCGCTCGCCGACAAGGCGCGCGCTGCGCTGAACGCTGCGTAAGTAGTTCTTCCGCAGGCACTCGGCGGCGGCGCGACCTCGGGTCTCGCCGCCGCTTTGGTTTTGTCGCTGCCGCGTTTGAACAACAGCGTGAGAGGACACGGCGGAAACGGCTTGAAACGGCAGGATGCTCTCCATGATCGGCACCCCTCCATGCGCCGAGCAGGGTCCCGAGGACGTTCCAGTCAATTCAGGAACCCTTGGGGTGTAGAAGACAGACTCGGCGCACCGCGCCGAGATCGCGCGCCGAGCCGATCCTGCCGTTTCAGCTTCTTCAGCAGCGTCCTCTGATGCTGTTCGAGCCCGGCGCGACGAGAACAGGTCCCGACATTCGCCTCGCGAGCGCGGGATGACACCGACGTCGTAAATTGCCAACCATGCTCCCTGAGAATCCGACGCTCGATCAGTACCTGGCCCACGCCAGCGAAGTCGAGGCTCGCGGCATCGCCGAGTTGTCGATCGCTGCCGACGCCGAAGCATTGGAAGAAGCACGAATTCGATTCCTCGGCGACAAGCGCGGTGAACTGCTTGCCCTGCAGAAGGGCCTCGGCGCGCTCCCGCCCGAGTCGCGTCGCGACGCCGGCCGCGCATTCAACGAGACGAAGACGAAGCTGAACGCGGCGCTCGACGAGCGCCGGGCCGCACTGGCTCGCGCGTCGAGCGCGGGTCCCGAGCTCGATCTCACCCTTCCTTCGCGCGCGCGCTGGCGCGGCGGTCGTCACCCCGTCACGCTCGTGATCGACGAGATCGTCGGAATCTTCCGCGAGCTCGGCTTCACGGTGGCGCTCGGGCCGGAAAGCGAGAGCGAGTGGTACAATTTCGGCGCCCTCAACTTCCCGGCCGATCATCCGGCCATGGACCTGCACGACACCCTCTACCTGGGTGAGAGCGCTCTGCTGCGCACCCACACTTCGCCCGTGCAGGTGCGCACGCTGCAGCGATACGCGCCGCCGATCCGCATCCTCGCGCCCGGCACCGTGTTCCGCCGCGACCCGTTCGACGCGTCGCACGCTCCGGCGTTCGCGCAGATCGAAGGGCTCGCCGTGGACGAAGGCATCTCCTTCGTGGACCTCAAGGCCACGCTCACGCACTTCGCTCAGCGCTTCTTCGGCGCCACGCGCACGCGCTTCCGCCCGAGCTACTTCCCGTTCACCGAGCCCTCGGCCGAGATGGACGTCGAATGTCGGCTCTGCGGTGGCAAGGGCTGCTCCGCGTGCAAGGGGACGGGCTGGATGGAGATTCTCGGCTCCGGCATGGTGCACCCTGCGGTGCTCGAGTCGGCTGGCATCGACAGCGAGCGGTACACCGGCTGGGCGTTCGGCATGGGGCCGGCGCGTATCGCCATGCAACGCTACGACCTTCCCGATATTCGCCTGCTCTACGATTCCGACGTCCGCTTCCTCGAGCAGGTGGCCGAATGAACGCCTCGGTGGAGTGGCTGAACACCTTCCTCTCGGCCGCGCACTCGGCCGTGGAGCTGCGCGACCTGATCACCGCGCACACCGCGACGGTGGACGAGCTGATCGCGCTGCGCGCCGACCTCGCGCCGATCGTCGTCGCGCGCGTCGTCGAGGAAGGCCCGCACCCTGACTCCGATCACCTGCACGTCACCAGGGTGGACATGGGCACCGGTGAGCTGCTCGACGTCGTCTGCGGTGCACCCAACGTGGAGGCGGGCAAGCTCTATCCGTTCGCGCCGACAGGCACGGTGATGCCGAACGGCCTGAAGATCGAGAAGCGCAAGATCCGCGGACAGACGTCGAACGGGATGCTCTGCTCGGCGCGCGAGCTTGGTCTCGGCCAGGAGCATGACGGCATCATGGAGCTCGACCTCGCCGTTGCGCCGGGCACGCCCTTCCTCGACGCGATCGCCGTCGGTGACTCGCGCCTGGTGATCGACGTGCTCCCGAACCGTCCCGACCTGCTGTCGCACCTCGGCGTGGCGCGGGAGGTCGCTGCCGTCACCGGCGATACGCTCACCCTTCCCGACATCGGCACGAACGGAGTCGTCGTGCCCGAGGCGAAGCGGTTCCGTCGGGCGGGGAACGCGGGCGGCGTCGTGCTGCACCTGGAAGACGCCACCCTGGCGTCGCGATACATGGGCGTGGTCATTCGCGGCATCCAGGTCGGGCCGAGCCCGCAGTGGCTCGTCGATCGCCTGTCGGCCGTGGGTTCGCGCTCCATCAACAACGTGGTGGACGCCACCAACTACGTGCTTCACGAGCTCGGGCAGCCGACGCACGCCTTCGACATGGGGAAGCTCGATCTCGACACGAAGCTGCCGCAGAAGACCGTCGTCGTGCGTTCGGCGAAGGAAGGGGAAACCCTCGTGACCCTCGACGGCGTGACGCGCAAGCTGGAGCCCGCGATGACGGTGATCGCCGATTCCGTGAAGCCGATCGCCATCGCCGGCGTCATGGGCGGCCAGGAGACCGAGGTCACCGACTCCACCACCGACATCTTCGTCGAGGTGGCGTCCTTCGATCCGGCGCGCACGCGGCGCACGCGGCGCCTGGCCGGCCTCTCCACCGACGCAAGCTATCGCTTCGAGCGCGGCGTGGACCCGGCGCTGGCTCCGCGCGCGCTCGAGCGTGTGGCCGCGCTCATCATCTCGCTCGCGGGTGGCGAGGTGGCCGCCGTGCCGGTCGATCTCTACGCCGGTGATCCGCTGCGCGAGCCACTCGTGCTCCGCACCGCACGTGTTGCCCGGGTGCTGGGCATCGAGCTCCCGGCAGAGCGGATTGCCGAGCTGCTGCGCGGGGTGGGCTGCCAGGCCGACGTCGAGGACCGCGGTGCGATGGTTCGTGTGCTCGCGCCATCCTGGCGCCGGGACCTGGAACGCGAGGTCGATCTCGCAGAGGAGGTCGCGCGGCTGTACGGATACGATCGGTTTCCGAGCGAGCTTCGTCCGTACCGTCCCGGCACGGTGAAGGACGCACCGCTGTGGGGAGTAGCGGATCGCCTGCGCGACGCGCTGGGTGCGGCCGGGCTCCTCGAGGCGCGCCCCACGCCGTTCGTCGCTGGCGCCGAGGGGCACGTGCGCGTGCTCAATCCACTCGCCGACAACGAAGCGTACCTGCGCCGGACGGTGCTCGAGACGCTGGAGCGCCGAGCCGAGGCCAACCTGGCGCACATGGAAGGCAACGTACGCCTGTACGAGATCGGATCGGTGTTCAGTCCGGGCGAGCACGACCTTCCCGACGAGTCGGTCAACGTTGGCCTCGTCGTGATGGGAGATCGCTCGCCGGTGCATTTCACGAACCCCAGGCCGGCACAGTACGACGCCTGGGATGCGAAGTGGCTGGGTGAGCTCGTGGCGCGCACCGCGTTTCCTGCAGTGGAGGCGAAGCTGGAGCCAGCCGGTCAGGCCGACGGAGTGCTCTGGCACATCATCATCGATGGTGCGGAGCGCGGTTCGGTCAGGCGCCTCGACCTCGACGCGCCCGTCTGGGCGGCACCTGCATTCGGCGTCGAGCTCGTGCTCGCCCTCATGTCGAACAGCGACGTCGCCCCGGCCGGTGAGCATGCGCATGGCGCGACGCCAGCACCCGAGCCCCGTCGGACGCCCCGGTATCGTTCGCTTCCGACCACGCCGGCATCCACCTTCGATCTCGCGCTCCTCCTGCCGCCCGGCGTGAACGCAGCCGACGCGGAGCGAGTCATCCGTGCCGCCGCTGGCGACCTGCTGGAGCGACTGGAGCTGTTCGATCTCTACGAGGGCGAAGGGGTGGAGAGCGGACACCGTTCCGTCGCATGGCGGTTGACCATGCGTCATCCCGAGCGCACTCTACGCGACAAGGAAATCGAAGGACGACGCGCGAAGGTCCTGTCCGCGCTCCAGAGCCAGCTCAATGTCCGACAGCGAACGACCTGAGATCACCGCCTTTCGCGAGCTCGCGACGCTCGTCCACCGCCTGGCGGACGAGCTCGCCGGATTTCGTCGTCGCGCGCTCGTCGCCGAGGCACGCGTCAAGGAGCTGGAAGGGCAGGCATCCCAACCCGCGCGCCAGCAGCAGCGGCACCTCGGCGAACGCGTGAGCCAGCTCGAGCACGAGAACGCAGCACTGCGTGAGCGACTCGACGCGGCGACGGCGCGCACGGCGCAGATGCTCGACAGGGTTCGCTTCATCCGTCAGCAGGCGCAGGGAGGCAGCGAACGGTGAGTACGCGGAAGACCTCGGTAAAGGTGGAGATCCTCGGGGAATCGTACGCCGTGCGGAGCGATGCGAGCGCCGAGCACACCAAGGCTGTCGCGGAGTACCTCGATCACGCCATCCGACAGATTCTCACGAGCGGCAGCGTGATCGAGACCAACCGCGCCGCCATTCTCGCCGCCATGCAGATCACCTCCGAGCTCTTCCAGGCACGCGAGGCGAACGATGCGGTCGTCGCGGCGATGGCGGAGCTCGGCGACGAGGTGCGGCGACTGCTGCCCCCCGCCAAGCGGGACGTGAACGCCTGAGGGGCGGGCGCGCCGGAATCGTTGCCTTTCCCGGACGGCGGCCGTAGTTTTTCCTCCGTACCCAGCTCGGCCCGTAGGTTGAAGCGCCCTTTGTAGTTAGCACGTTCCAGGTACCGCCCTACGCCGGCGCGCCCTCGATCGTGCATGCAGGGCGGCGCTCCGCGGGCCGCGCGGCGGTTTTCCTCGATCCCGCGTTCGCCGCGGTGGAGCATAGATCCCATGAACGGTCTGGCACTCATTGCCGCGTTGGGCGCAGTCGTCATTGCCTCCGCGGCGTTTTTCTTTTTCGGGCGCCGCGCCGGCATTGCCGCGGGCCGGCAGATCGAGGTCGAACGTCAGGCAGCCGCGCGGGCCACTGCCGAAGAGACGGCGAAGCGCATCATCGGCGAGGCCGAGCGTGAGGTGGAAACGCTGCGCAAGAGCGCCATCGTCTCCGGGAAGGAGGAGGTGATGCGCCTGCGCGAGGAGGCGGAGCAGGAGCTGCGCGGACGCCGGCTGTCCGCCGAGCAGGAGGAACGTCGGCTGAACGAGCGCGAGAGCGCGCTCGATCGGAAGGTGGAGGTCGTGGAGCAGCGCGACCGCGAGCTCGGCCGCCGCGCGAGCGACTTCGGCCGCCGCGAAAAGCAGGTGCAGCAGCGGGAGGAGGAGCTGGAGAAGCTCATCGCCGACGAGCGTCGGCGGCTCGAGCAGCTTGCCGGCCTGTCGGCGCAGGATGCGAAGGCCGAGCTGGTTCGCCGGCTGGAAGAGGAGGCACAGGCGGAGGCCGCCAACTCGCTGCGCGAGATCCGTGAGTCGGCGCGGCGCAATGCCGAGCGCGAGGCCAAGAAGATCGTCGCGCTCGCCATCCAGCGCATCGCCGCCGACACCACGGCGGAGACCACCGCGTCGGCGGTGTCGCTGCCCAACGACGAGATGAAGGGACGCATCATCGGTCGCGAGGGACGGAACATCCGCGCCTTCGAGCTCGCTACGGGCGTGGACGTCATCATCGACGACACTCCGGATACGGTGGTGGTCTCGTGCTTCGACCCGGTTCGCCGCGAGGTGGCGCGCCTTGCACTGGAGAAGCTCGTCTCCGACGGACGCATCCATCCGGGGCGGATCGAGGAAGTGGTGAACAAGTCGCGCAAGGAAGTCGAGACGGCCATCGTCGAGACCGGCGAGCAGGCGGCGTACAATACGGGCGTGCACGGCCTGCATCCCGAGCTGATCAAGCTCATCGGCCGGATGAAGTGGCGCACCAGTTACGGTCAGAACATCCTGCAGCACTCGCAGGAGGTCGCGCACCTGGCCGGCATCATGGCCGCCGAGCTCGGCCTCGACGTGGCCATGGCCAAGCGCGGCGCGCTGCTGCACGACGTGGGGAAGGTGCTCACCCACGAGCACGAGGGCACCCACGTGCAGCTCGGCGTGGAGATGGCCACGCGCTATGGCGAGCACCCCCTCGTGGTGAACTGCATCGCCGCGCACCACGACGACGTGCCGCACGAGAGCGAGATCTCCGTGCTCGTCCAGGCCGCCGACGCCATCTCCGGCTCGCGCCCGGGCGCGCGGCGCGAGGCATTCGAGACCTACGTCAAGCGACTCGAGGGGCTGGAGCGCATCGCCTCGAGCTACAAGGGCGTCGAGCGCGTCTTCGCCATCCAGGCTGGGCGCGAGATTCGCGTGGTCGTCATGCCGGACGACGTGGACGATGTCCGCATGGCCACGCTTTCCGAGGAGATCGCGCGCCGGATCGAGGCCGAGCTCCAGTACCCGGGACAGATCAAGGTCGTGCTCATTCGCGAGACGAGGGCGGTGGACTTTGCCCGCTGAGCTGACGAGCGCCCAGGCGCAGGGGGCGCGGATCATCGATGGCAGCGCCCTCGCCGCACGGATCCGTGGCGAAGTCGCGGCAGAAGTAGCCGAGCTGCGAGCGAAGGGAGTGATCCCCGGGCTCGCCGTCGTGCTCGTCGGCGACGATCCGGCGAGCGCCGTCTACGTGGGCGCCAAGGAGAAGGCCTCGCGCGAGGCAGGCATCGCCGGAGAGACGATCCGGCTTCCGGCGGATACCGCTCAGGACGAGCTTCTCGCGCTCGTCCACCGGTTGAATGCCAACCCGGCGGTGCACGGCATCCTCGTGCAGATGCCGCTCCCGAAGCACATGGACCCCGACACGGTCATCGATCACGTCCGGCCGGACAAGGACGTGGACGGCTTCCATCCGGTCAACGTCGGGAAGGTGCTGATCGGCAAGGCTGACGGCTTCGCCCCCTGCACGCCGGCCGGTGTCCAGCGCATGCTGATCGAGAGCGGCGTCGAGACGCGTGGCGCCAACTGCGTGATCGTCGGCCGGAGCAACATCGTTGGCAAGCCATTGGCAGCGCTCCTCGTCCAGCCCGCTCGCGGCGGCGACGCCACGGTCACCGTCTGCCACAGCCGCACCCGCGACCTTGCCGCCCACACCCGACAGGCCGACATCCTCATCGCCGCCGTCGGGCGGCCACGGATGATCACGGCGGACATGGTGAAGCGCGGCGCGGTGGTGATCGACGTCGGCGTCAACCGCATTCCCGACGCTACGCGCAAGAGCGGCACGCGCCTCGTGGGCGACGTCGACTTCGATGCCGTGCGCGAGGTGGCTTCGTTGATCACGCCTGTCCCCGGCGGAGTCGGCCCGATGACGATCGCCATGCTGCTCTCGAACACCGTGCGCGCGGCGCGGCAGCTGGAGCACGCGTGAGCCCTCGTCGCGCCAGCTCGAGCCGCGCGAGCCAGGTGGCGGCGCCGTCGCTCTTCGACGCGCCCCCATCGCCGGAGCCGGCGTACCTGGACGTCGGCGAGACCTTTCCCGGCGCCAGTCCCGCGTCGGCGATCGCGGTCTCCACGCTGACGCAGACGGTGAAGGACGTCGTCGAGGGCGCATTCATTCCCCTCTGGGTCCGTGGCGAGATCGGCGACTTCAAGTCGCACCGCAACGGGCACTGGTACTTCTGCCTTCGCGATGCCGCATCACAGATGCGCTGCGTGGTGTGGTCGCGCGACCAGCGCGGCATTCCCGCGTCGCCCGATGACGGGATGCAGGTGACGGTGCTCGGCCAGCTCGGCGTCTATGCAGCGCGCGGCGAGATGCAGTTCATCGTCAAGCGCATGGAGGCGGAGGGGGACGGCCTGTGGCGCAAGGCGCTGGAGCTCACTCGCCTTCGCCTCGAGTCCGACGGTCTGCTCGCTCCCGAGCGCAAGCGTGCGTTGCCACGTCACCCGCGCTGCATCGCCGTCGTCACCAGCGCGAGCGGAGCAGCGCTGCGCGACATCATCGCCGTCATGCGGCGTCGCGCGCCCGGCACGCGGATCGTCGTGGCTCATGCCGCGGTGCAGGGGGAAAGTGCTCCGGCCGAGCTGTGCGCCGCGATCGGTCGTGTCGCACAGTGGGGTGGCGCCGATCTCCTGATCGTCGGCCGCGGAGGAGGCTCGCGCGAGGACCTGCGCGCCTTCGACGACGAACGCGTCGCCCGCGCCGTGGCGGCCTGTCCGGTGCCGACCATCTCGGCCGTCGGACACGAAGTGGACATCACGTTGTGCGACCTCGTGGCGGATCTCCGCGCGCCGACGCCCTCGGCTGCGGCGGAAGCGGCGGTCCCGTCGCGCGACGAGCTGTCGCTCGAGCTGCGCGGTCACCGCCAGCGCCTGGTCGCGGCCGTCGAGGGGTGCCTCTACGAGCCACGACGCCAGGCGATGCTCGCCTCGCAGGAGCTGTCCCGCGCGGCACGACGGGCGGTCGAGCAGCGTCGTACCACGCTCGCGTCGCTTGCGGGACGGCTCGATGCGCTCAGCCCGCTCGCCACACTCGGCCGTGGCTACACCGTCGCCACCGACGGTGTCGGCCACACCCTCGGCAGCACCGCGGACTTCGAGCCGGGAACCGCGTTCACCCTCCGTCTTCGTGACGGTCTGGTGGATGCGCTCACCCAGTCCGTGCGTCCCGACGCGCACGAGGAGATTGCATGAGCGGCATCGAGCAGCGCCTCGCTCGGCTCGAGCAGATCGTCGCGGAGCTGGAAGGTGAGCCGCTCGAGCTGGCGCGCGCGCTCGCGCTCTTCGAGGAGGGCGTCGCCTGCCTGCGCGATGCGGCCGGCACCCTCACGGAGGCGGAAGAGCGCGTGCAGAAGCTCATCGAGCTCGCCGACGGCGCGCTGGGCGTGGAGGCGTTCGATGACGACGAGTGAGGTCATCACCAGCTTCGCGTCCGACCGCGCCGCCATCGGCGCCGCGCTCGAGCACTTCTGCGATCGCTACCTCGGAGACATCCCCTCGCCGGTGTCCGACGCGATCCGCTACAGCCTGCTCGGTGAAGGGAAGCGCATGCGAGGCATCCTGCTCCTCAGCGCATTCGAAGCCGCTTCCGGCGAAGGCGATGCGTCCGATCTGGCCGCGGCGGTGGAAGTCGTCCACGCCTATTCGCTGGTGCACGACGACCTGCCGTGCATGGACGACGACGACGTGCGTCGTGGCCGACCCACCGTGCATCGCGTGTACGGCGTGCGTGCCGCGACCGCAGCCGGACTCGCCATGGTGCCCCTC
The DNA here is from genome assembly GCA_036377775.1 of Gemmatimonadaceae bacterium. Taxonomy (GTDB): domain Bacteria; phylum Gemmatimonadota; class Gemmatimonadetes; order Gemmatimonadales; family Gemmatimonadaceae; genus AG11. Next base: position 42,611 of record DASUXT010000017.1, read on the forward strand.
GCTGCCCGGTGCGCCTGCGATGCGGTGTACTCCCTCGGCCTTGGCGACGAGGTGGCCGAGGCCGCGGTGGCGGAGCTCATGCGCGCCTCCGGCGCCGGCGGGATGATCGGCGGTCAGCTCCTCGACCTCGAAGGGGAGGGACGCCCGCTGCAGCTTGCCGAACTGGAACGGATCCACCGCGCCAAGACCGGGGCCCTGATCACCGCCGCCGCCACGCTCGGGGGGCGCGCCGCGTCGGCGTCGTCGGATCGCATCGCCGCGCTGGGCACCTATGGCGCCGCCGTGGGACTCGCCTTCCAGATCGCCGACGACGTCCTCGACGTCACCGCGACCACCGACCAGCTTGGAAAGACCGCCGGCCGCGACGTCGCCCTCCGCAAGAGCACCTATCCGGCCCTTCTGGGGGTGGCCGGAGCCCGGCATCGCGCGGAGGCCCTCGTGGAGGAGGGTTGTGCCGCCCTGGCGGCCGTGGGGCTGTTGACCCCAGCGCTCGAGTTCATTGCCCGCTTCACGGTCGAGCGCACCTCTTAGATTTCCTGTCGCCATGTCTCTTCTCGACCGAATCGATTCCCCGGCGGACCTTCGTTCGCTGTCCCGTGACGAGCTCCGCGCCCTCGCCGACGAGCTGCGCGACCGCATGGTCGACGTCTGCTCGCGCACCGGTGGACACATCGGCGCCGGCCTCGGGGTGGTCGAGCTGACCATCGCGCTGCACTACGTCTTCCACACGCCCGTCGATCAGCTCGTCTGGGACGTCGGCCATCAGGGCTATCCGCACAAGCTCCTCACCGGCCGGAACACGCGCATGGAGACGCTGCGCCAGGAGGGCGGTGTGTCGGGCTTCCTCAAGCGCAGCGAGAGCCCGTACGACGCCTTCGGCGCCGGCCACGCGGCGACCGCGATCTCTGCCGCGCTGGGCATCGCCGCCGCCCGTGACATCAACGGCGAGAAGTTTCGCGTCGCCGCCATCCTGGGCGACGGCGCGCTCACCTCGGGGCTCGCCTACGAGGGGCTGAACAACGCCGGCCACGGCGACACGGACATCGTCGTCGTGCTGAACGACAACGAGATGTCCATCGCGCCGAACGTCGGCGCGATGCACAAGTATCTCGGTTCCATCCAGCGCAATCCGCTGTACAATCGCATCCGCAACAAGATCGGCGAGCTGGCGGACAACGCGCCCGGTCCCGTGGGTTCCCTGGTGCGGAAGTGGGAGGAGAGCCTCAAGTCGTTCCTCACGCCGGGCGTGCTGTTCGAGGAGCTCGGCTTCCGCTACTTCGGCCCCATCGACGGCCACGACATCGAGGCACTGCTCGACACGTTCGGCGCGGTGCGCGCGATGAGCGGCCCGCGGCTCGTGCACGTCATCACCCAGAAGGGCAAGGGCTTCCCGGCCGGCGAGCACGCGGCAGGGGAGAAGTGGCATGCGCTGCCACCAGGCTACGATCCCTCCACCGGCAAGTCGCTCAAGCCCTCCACGGCGAACCCGTCGTACACGGCGGTGTTCGGGAAGGGGCTCGCCGAGCTTGGCGCCGAGAACCCGAAGCTCGTCACCATCACGGCCGCCATGCCCAGCGGCACCGGGACAGCTGCCTTCGCGAAGCAGCATCCCGATCGCTTCTTCGACGTGGGGATCGCGGAGGGTCACGCCGTGACCTTCGCCGCCGGCATGGCCACCCAGGGCGTTCGTCCCGTGTGCGCCATCTACTCCACCTTCCTCCAGCGCGGCTACGACAACATCATCCACGACTGCGCCATCCAGTCGCTGCCGGTGGTGTTCGCCATGGATCGTGCGGGACTCGTGGGCGAGGATGGCGAGACGCACATGGGGCTGTACGACATCGCCTACATGCTCGCCGTTCCCAACACCACCGTGACCGCGCCGAAGGATGGCCGCGAGATGCTGGCGCTCCTCCGCGCCGGCGTCGAGCATGAGAACGGCCCCTTCACGCTGCGGTATCCGCGCGACGTCGTCCCGGACGACGTGCCGCCCATGTCGGAGATCGCGCCCGCGCCATTCGCCACGTGGGAGGTCGTGCGGCAGGGGCGTGACGTCGCCATCCTCGCCGTCGGCACCATGGTCGGCACCTCGGTCGCCGCTGCCGAAACGCTCGCCGCCGAAGGGCTCGACGTCACCGTCGTGAACTGCCGCTACCTCAAGCCGTACGACGAGGTCACGCTCGCCGCCATTCTCAGCAACCACCGACAGATCCTCATCGTGGAGGAAGGGACAGTGGTGAACGGCTTTGGAGCGTTCATGACGGCGGTCATCGCGCGCCATGACGCCTCCGTACGCGTGCACGCGCACGGCGTGCCGGATCGCATCATCTATGCGGCGTCGCGCGCCAAGCAGCTGGCGTCGCTCGGCCTCGACGCTGCCGGCATTGCCGACCGGGTGCGGGCGCTGCACGAGAGCGAGGCGCTCACCGGGTGATCCGGCTCGGCGTCGTCGGGCATCTCGGCTACGGCGGCCTGCCGGGCGTGTTGGCGGCGCTGCGTCGCCTGGCACCCACGCTCGAGCTCACGCTCTCCTTCGAGGACTCGCTTCGCGAGGTCGCCGGCCCCGATGCACCCGTCATCGAGCCCGGGAAGGTGGACGTGCTCCTCACGCTGGGCGGCGATGGCACCCTGCTACGCGCGGCGCGGCTCGACGCGGGGCAGGAGGTGCCGATCCTTGGCATCAACCTCGGTCGCCTGGGATTCCTCACCTGTTGTCCGGCCGACATGATGGAGGAAGCACTGCGGCGGTTTGCCGCGGGCGACTATACGGTGGAGAAGCGCATGACGCTGGATGCGCGCGTGCTCGACGCCGGCGGACGCGATCGCGCTCACTGGCGCGCGCTGAACGACGTCGTGCTGCACAAGGGCGGCTTCGCCCGTGTCGTCACGATGCGCGTGCAGGCCAACGGCGAGAGTGTCGCGCGCTATTCGGCCGACGGCATCGTCCTCGCCACTCCTACCGGTTCCACGGCGTACAATCTGTCGGCGGGTGGCCCCGTCGTGTTCCCCACGCTGGAGACCATCATCGTCACTCCGGTAAGTGCGCACACCCTGGCGCTTCGACCGCTCGTGCTCGCTCCCTCGGCCGAGGTGCTCGTGCAACCGGAAGATGGCCCGGAGGAGCTTTTGGTGACGGTGGACGGCCAGGTCGGCACCACCTTCGCCATCGGGGAGACGCTCGTCGTGCGCCGCTCGCAGACTCCGGTCCCGATCGTGCGTTTCGGCGAAGGGAGCTTCTTCGCCACCATGCGCGAGAAGCTGCACTGGGGAGGATTGCCCGAGCGGGACGAGACGCCACGATGCTGACCGAGCTGCGCATCCGGAACTTCGCCATCATCGAGTCGCTCGCGCTGCCGCTGGCGCGCGGGTTCAACGTGCTGTCCGGCGAGACGGGTGCGGGCAAGTCCATCATCGTCGGCGCGCTCGGGCTGCTGCTCGGCGAGCGCGCCAGCACGGACCTGATCCGCAGTGGTGCCGATCGCGCTACGGTGGAGGGTGTGTTCGACGTGTCCGACCGCCCCGAGATCGTCGAGCTGCTCGACGAGCGCGGGATCGACGTCGAGGAATCGCTCGTCGTGCTCAAGCGGGAGATCGTCGCGGCCGGCCGCGCGCGCGCGTGGGTGAATGGCACCACCGTCAACGCGGGGATCCTCGCCGAGATCGGTCGCCACCTGGTGAACCTGCATGGCCAGCACGAGGCCCAGACGCTGCTCGACCCCGACGCCCAGCGCCGCATCCTCGATGCCTTTGCCGGCGCTACCGGCCAGGCGGCATCCGTGCGTGAGGCGTACGACGCATGGTCCGTTGCGCGACGCCAGATCGCCGAATTGCTGCGCCGCCGCGCCGACGCCGAAAAGCGCGCCGACTACCTGCGTCACGTGGCCGAGGAGATCGAAGGGGCGCGGCTCGTCGACGGGGAGGACGCGCGGCTCGAGGACGAGGCGCGCCGGCTCGAGCACGCGGAAGAGCTGCGTGAGCTGGCGGGCGGCATCTCCAGCGCCATCGAGGGGGACGAAGGCACGCTCCTGACCCAGCTGTCCCAGATTGCGCGTCTGCTGTCGAGCATCCAGCGCATCGATCCTGCGCTCTCCCGCCTGCAGGAGCTCTACGACGCCGCCTACTACAACCTCGAGGCGCTTGCGCGAGAGATCTCGGAGTACGAGTCGTCAGTGGAGCTCGATCCCGCCCGCCTCGAGGAGGTGCGGCGGCGCCGGGACCTGCTCTTCCGCCTGACGAAGAAGTACGGCGCCACCCTCGGCGAGGTGATCGAGGCGGGGCGCGCCGCGCGTGCGGAGCTCGACCTGGTGGACTCCGCCGGCCTCGACCTCCGGGCGCTCGAGGAGCGCGAGCGCGAGGCCGAGCACGCCCTCCAGGAGCGTGCCGCGGCACTCACCGAGGCACGTCGCGATGCGGCCGAGCGCCTGGGTGTAGCTGTGGACGAGGTGCTGCCGGACCTCGGCATGCCGGACGGTCACTTCATCGCTGCCCTGATTCCCGCGCGCGAGGTCGGTCCCGACGGCGCCGAGTCGGTGGAGTTCAGGGTTTCCCTGAACGTCGGCCACGAGGAGCGGCCGCTCGCTCGCGTCGCGTCCGGGGGCGAGCTCTCGCGCGTGATGCTCGCCCTGAAGACCATCCTCGCGCGGCTCGATCGCGTGCCGACGCTCATCTTCGATGAAGTGGACGCCGGCATCGGCGGGCGCGTGGGCTTGCAGGTGGGCGAGACGATGCGCCGCGTGGCGAGCTACCACCAGGTGTTCGCCATCTCGCACCTGCCGCAGATTGCCGCCCGCGCCCACCACCACATTCTCGTCGCGAAGGGTGCGCGCGGTGGGGTGACGACGGCAGACGTCACCGTGCTCGACGGCGAGCCGCGCGTCACCGAGATCGCGCGCATGCTCGGGGGCGACCCTGAGAGCGACGTGAGTCGCGCCCACGCGCGCGAACTGCTGGAGAGCGCCGCCACCGCTCCCGCTACACCCGAGCGCCCTGCGTCCGAGCGAACCGCGCCGGCGCGACGTCAGTCGGCGCGACGCAGCCGGTAATAGATCCGCAGCTGGATCTGGTCGCGCGACGCCTTCGGCAGGCCGGCGCCACCGCTCACCGTCTCGAGGTGAGCGAACGACACCTCGATCGGATAGCGCGCCTGGCCGCGTGCGTACGCATTCACCGTGGACAGGCGGAAACCGAGGCCAAGCCGCTGCGCGGTGGTGGGTGAGCCGACCGTAGTCAGCAGGGTCGGCAGCGCCTCGAGACAGTTTGCGCACGGCGTATCGCTGCCCGCCGCTGACCAGGTGGTCGCGCCGACGCGCTCGAGACCGTAATGGGCATCCACCGACAACCAGTCGCTGAAGAAATAGCGTGGCGAGAGGTCCAGGCCGATCACGTCACCTGCCGTGCGACTCCGCTGCCCGAAGGCGGGAAAGGGATAGGACGCCTCGGGATTGCCGTAGAGCGGCGCCGTCACCGTCCGCGCGAACGCCTTCACGTATCGAGCGGCGATCGTCCCGCCGAACCGCCCGCTGATCAGGTCCATTGCCGAGTGGAGCTCCACGCCGGCGCCCTGGCCTGGTGCGATGTCCACCAGGTCGAGGGCCGAGTCGGCCGGGCTCGTCGCGAAGCGGACTGCGGCGCCCACCAGCATGCGCGCCTGCAGTCGAGGGACGGGAGCATCGCCACGCGCGAACCGGTCGAAGAGCAGGTACTTCGCACCGACTGCCACGTCGCCGATGGCCAGGCGATCCGAGGTGTGCAGCGAATCCAGTCCGCCACCGAGCGCGCTCTGCAGGAGCCCTGGGGAGCCGGCGCGACCCTGCAGGTCGACGTAGGAGAAATCGGTCTGTGCCATGAACACGCCGGCGCTCGTGCCGGCGCCTGCGCCGAGGTACTGCTGCAGCGCCGTGTTGATCGCCTGGCGCCGCGCCTCGATGGAGGCGGCCAGCGCGCTCCCGTCGCGCGGCGCAAGCAGGACCTGCGCGGCGTCCGTACCCAGCACCGCCGTCGCGTTGGCGTACGCGCGCGCCTGGTCGCGTGCGGCAGCCGCACCCGCGGGATCGGAGTTCACCGGCCCACAACCCGCCGCTCCGGGACTTGCGGCGCACTGCGCGATCAGCTTCGTGAGCTCATCGGCCGCGGTGTTGAACGCCGTGACCAGCTCCTTGTTCTGCTGCGCGGCGCTGCCGCGCTTTCCGGCCGGTACGAAGCCCATGTTCGCCGCTGCACCTGCATCCTCGTTCACGCGCAGCTGCACCACGCGCCGGGTCTGCACGATCGGCACCTGCACGCCGACGCTGAAGCGGCGCGTCACTCCGTACTCCAGTGAGATCGGCGTCGTCACGATGCGCGCGCCGCCACGCACCTCGAGACGCCCCAGCGAGAGCCGGATGGCTGGATCGCCGGCGAGCGTCTGCAGGCTCGCCTCCGCAGGTGCGAGCAGCGGGAGCTGCGCGACCCCGAGCGGAGACGCCGAGAGATCGGCATTCAGCGACTCGGTTCCTCCCGCCGCGTTGAAGCGCTCGTCGTAGCGCGTCCACGCCGTCGTGATGCCAAGCCGGAGCGAGCCGGCGGCCAGCGGCGCCGCGTCCTCGCTGTGGGAGAGCGGTGCCTGGGCCGGCATGGCTGGTGCCGCCACGAGCGGCGCCACGACCACGAGCAGGCGCGAGTACGCGCGACGAACAATTGGGCGTGCGGCGAGCGGCGACATGGGGGCGAAGGTTATCATTGGGACGCACCACCATCAACTTCCACAATTTCTTCGTGACTCGTCTCGCGCTCCCCACCGTACCCTGGCAGCTGACGGGCAATCACTGGCTCGCGCTGCCGTGCATCCATCCCGCCAACGGTGCCGTGCACATGGTCGGTATGCTGCACCGCGGCGCGCGAGCGGCAGTCGAGCTGGCCGGCGGCGCCGACTACATGAATGGAACGGGCGACGCGCTGCTGACCCCCGTCGTCGAGATCGACGGAGTGGAGCAGGATCTGTCCGCCGGAACGATGGCGTGGGAGCGCGTGGCGCAGTGGCTGCCCACCTTCACCTGCACGATTGGCGACCTCGTGGTGCGCGGTACCGTCTTCGCCCCGTACGGACGGGACAGCGACGTCGCCGGCGCCGTTTACGCGCTCGGAGTCGAGAATCGCGGTTCGACGGCGCATCGCGTCACGCTCGGCGTTCGCGGGACGCTCGGACATCGGCAGCTCCGCGTACGCACGTCGCGCGCGGCGGCCGATGAGTCGCGCGTGTCGCGATCCGGCAACGGCGTCATCCTGCTCGAGGGAAGCGCCCAGCCAGGGCTCGTGGCCCTCGCCCTCTGCGCCGACGGCGACGCCGCGGCGGAGGTGGTAGGCTCGAGCTTCTCGCTCATGCGCAGCATGTCGGTGCAGCCACGCGATCAGGGCCAGGCGGCCTTCTACCTCGGCGCCGGCCCGGAGCGCGACGGAGCCGTCGCCACCGCCGCGGTGCTGCAGCGCCGTGGCTGGCGATCGCTCCTCGCCGGAACCCGCGATGCCCTCCAGCAGCTGGAGCAGAGCACGGGCAGCGAGGCCGTGGACCGCCTGATCAATCGCAACCTCCTGTTCGCGTACTTCTACGCCGTGGGGCGCGCGCTGGACGACGCGCACTACTATGTCGTCCGTACGCGCGTGCCCTGGCACGGCGCAGGGATCACGGTGCGCGACTGGGAGGCGCTCATGTGGGTGCTCCCTGCCGTGCAGCTTGGCGACCCGGGTCTCGCACGCGAGGTGCTCCTGCGGATGTGCGAGCTGCACGCCTACGCGCCAGGCCGCGGGATCCACTACCTGGACGGCACGATGTTCGAGCCTGGGTTCGCGCTCGAGGGGCTGGCGGCCTATCCACTCGCCGTCGACCGCTACCTGCGTGATACCGGCGACGACGCGATCGTCGACGAACCGGCCATCGGCGACGCATTGTATGCTGCGGGGGACGACCTTCGCGAACGGCGCGACCAGCGCGTGCCCCTCTATTCCACGGACGTCCTGCCCGATGGCCGCCCCTCGGCCCACCCGTTCACGCTGCACGGAAATGCCGTTGCCGCGCTCGCGCTGGATGTCCTGAGACGCACGCTGGACGAGCAATCCGCTCGCGAGGTGCAGGACCCGGCCGCCGTGCGGGCCGCCATGCGCCGACACTTCGCGGCGGAGCGCGACCCCAAGGCCACTCTCGCTTCATCGGTGGATCTCGCCGGCCACACCAGCCAGGATGACGTTCCCTCGGCGAGCGCGCTCTGGCTTCCGATGTACGAGGCCATCGGTCGCGACGATTCGCTCTATCGCCGGACGGTGAAGGCCATTCCCCCCGACGACGAGTTGCTCGTGCGACGCATCGCACGGCTGCTCGGCCCGGGCGGCGATGCGGTGCTGCAATGGCTGCGTCGCGCGCCCCTCGACGGTGGATTGGCGGCGGAGGTGGTCGACGAGGCCGGCGTCGCCGTTGCCAATGGCGGCGATGCCTCGCTTTCGGGACTGCTCGCCGCAACGGCGTGGTACGCGGTGCATGCGCTCGGACTCGCCGTCTAGCAGCGCGCCAGCCGACTACCGACTCGTGCGCGACAGACTTATATTCGCTCCATCGCGGGAATAGCTCAGTTGGTAGAGCACAACCTTGCCAAGGTTGGGGTCGCGGGTTCGAGTCCCGTTTCCCGCTCTGGACACGACGACGGGGGAGCGGATGCTCCCCCGTTTTTCGTTGCCGCGCGCCGGGATGGCGAAACTGGCAAACGCGCGAGACTTAAAATCTTGTGCCCGTAAGGGCTTCCGGGTTCGATCCCCGGTCCCGGCATCTCCAGGTGAATCGCGGAATGCAGAACGGCGCGTGACCAGGTGGTCACGCGCCGTTCCGTTGCCCAGGGCTGGAGTGCGAGCGCGTCAGAACGGAATCTCTTCCGTCTCCTCGGCCTGCTTCTCGGCCTTCGCCGCCTCGGCCTTCTCGCCCTTCGGCGGCCAGATCACGCCGTCGCACGAGCGATCGCGGCACTTGAAGTCCGGCGCCTTGGGATTGCGCTTCGTGAGGCGATTGTCCCACATCCTGCCACCGCACTTGGGGCAGCTCTGCTCGTCGAGCGCGAGCGGACCGGTAGCCGTCACCTGAGCTGGTGCTGCATCGACCGGAGCCGCCACGTCGCTGGCGAGCGTGAGATCCGCCACCTGCTCGGACCGCGCTGCCTTGGTCGCACGCGCCGGCTTCACCACCGCCGGCTTCGTCTTGCCGTAGCGACGCGCGTACGCCACTGCCGGATCCTCGATCGGCTTGGCGTACTTGCCGTCACCGTCCATCTGGACCCAGTTCTGCTCGTACGCGTACAGCTCGTGCGCGATGCCGAACCGCACGGCCGCGCGCTTGAACGCGTCGGTGGCCGCCTGCTTGTAGTCCTTGCCCGTGCCCACGTCCTCGCGGATGACGCCGAGGATCTGCAGGCGTGCCTTGAAGGAACAGGCACCCTGATTCGCATCGTCGTCCAGCCCCGCCACCGGCGGGAGCAGCTCGAGCGTGAGGTCCCACTCGCCGGGCACGACGCTGTCCAGCCGCTCGCGCACGGTGTTCGCCTCGATGTACGCCACGAAGCGCGCGATGTGGCGGCCGTCGCGGGAGACTGGACGTCCATCCTGTCTCCAGGAGATGACGCCGGGGGGAAGGGGCGCAGAAAGCGCCGACCAGATGTCGTGCTTGTCGAGCGGGGTCTCGTGTCTTGCGATCATGTCCTGTTCTCCTTCTCTCATCCTGCCGGTTCGTGTCGGTCCAATGCGAGCTTATGAGGCTCGCGCCATGTGCCCCTGATACTTCTTCGCGTGCCCGACCGCGGGGCAATTGCGGCCATGTTCGCAGTACCAACCGTGCCGATCGTAGAACACCAGGTGCGCCGTGGTGCGGCCGTCGACCGTCTCGTCCACCCGGAACAGGTACTGCACCGAGGTACCGGCTCCGCACTTGGCCTGCGGTTCGAGCGGCTTGACCACGACGCGCACCTGGGGAGCGGCTGCCGGCATGCGCGCCTTTGCTCCCTTCGATCTGGCGTTCGAGATTGCCTTGACCCTGGACATGGGCTTCGACCTGGTCGTCGTCGTGGATTTCCTGGTGCGATTGCTCTTCGACTTCGCCGCCGGCTTGCCAGGCTTCGAGGACTTCGCCGCTGGCGCGCTCGCCTTCGCCTGCGCGGCCCTCGTCGGTGACGCCTTTCTCGAACCCGTTGTGAGCTTGGTCGCCTTTCCTGCCTTCTTGCTTGCCTTCACGTTACGAACGCCCGTAACTGCCGCCGTTTTCTTGACTTTCGCCACTTCTGCTCCTAGACTGTGCAACGGACGTCGCGTAGTTTCGGGTTCCTTTCGGTACGGAAATCTAGGGGTAGTCGTAACGTATGTCAACAGAAGTTCTGCGTGAAACGACACTCCCGGAGGGAGCGCCTGAGCTCACTTCGCTCGGCAAGAGGTTGGAGATCCTCCGCATCGAGCGGGGGATCTCCAAGCAGCACCTCGCCCGCCATGCGGGCACCTCTCGCCAGCAGCTGTGGCGGGTCATGACTGGAAAGTCGGAACTGACCAGCTCGCTTCGCGAGCGGCTTGCCCTCGCGCTCTCGGTCGATACCCACGCCCTTTATAACGGCGTCGAGCTGCGCCAGAGCCAAACCAGCGCCGAGGCACTCCCCCTGGTCGTCGCGCCCACCGTGAGCGACTACCTCACGAACCCCGCGCTACTCGCCGCGACCCTTCGTACGCTGCCGTCGGGGGATGGCGGCCGCCGTCTCAAGCGCGCGCTTCTAAACGCCGTCGAGGATCTCGCCGTGGAGGGAGGGCTCGCGCTTCCCCTCGATTATTCCGAGATCCGGCGGCAGGTCATCGCGGGCGAGCTGTAGCGTCCCGCCACTGGCGCGCCTTGTGCGACTCGGGTCTCGCCCAGTCACACAGTGAGGCGTCAATGGATCGCGGTATCGATTTTCTTCGCAGCCAGGTCAACAACGCGGTGATGCAGCACCGCACCTTTCTCGAAGGGTTGAAGGATCACGAGTCGCAGGCGGAAGACGAGCGCTTCCGCGCGCTCTGCGCGACCTTCATCCCCAGAGCGTCCGCACACCAGCAGATGCTCGAGGACTACCAGCGCGAGCTGGGCGGCGAAACCGGCGTCGCCAAGGAGATGCTCGGGCGGGCACTCGGCGCGGCGCGCGACCTGGCCGACGCGGCACGCGGCAGTGATTTCCTCCGGCTCGTCGGCGACATCGTCGCCTCGCGCCAGAGCGAGGATACCTTCAAGACCTTTCGCGAGGCGGGGCGCCAGCTTGGCATCCAGCGGCTCGCCGAGATCGGCGAGCAGGGTGAGCGTCATCACGACGACTTCAATCGTGACGCGAATCGGCTCGCCCAGCAGCTGTTCGTGGAATACGTGCGCCAGGGTGACACGGCCGGTCTCGACCTGCGGTCGTCGAGCAGCGCCAGCGCGGCCGACGCCGCTCCGCGCGCGCAGTATTGACGGCAGACGCGCGGATCATGCGCACGCGGCAACCCCGCGTGCGCCAATGCCGGGGGCACGAGTGGCGACCACTTTTGCCCCCGGCTACTTTCTGCCCATGACCGACGTCGTCGCCCTCGCCGCTGATCTGCTCGCGATCCAGTCCTCTACCGGCGCGGAGGAGGCGATCGTGGACTTCGTGTCCCGCTGGCTCGTCGCGCGCGAGTGGAACGTGACTACCCAGGAGGTCACGCGTGGCCGCGCCAACGTGTGGGCGTCGCGCGGCGGCGGCGGGGTCGCCTTCTCCACGCACCTCGACACGGTGCCGCCCTATATCCCTCCACGCATGGAGGGGAACCGACTGTACGGACGTGGCTCCTCCGATGCGAAGGGAATCGCCGCGGCCATGCTCTGCGCGGCCGAACGGCTGGCCCAGTCGGGAGAGTCACGCATCGACCTCCTCTTCGTCGTCGGGGAGGAGAAGGGCTCGGATGGCGCTCGCGCGGCGAACCACCTGCCGGCGACGAGCCGCTTCCTCGTCAACGGTGAGCCAACGGAGAGCAAGCTCGCCTCGGGTGCGAAGGGCTCCCAGCGTGTCGTCGTCCGCACCCGCGGTCGAGCGGCACATTCCGCATACCCGGAGCTCGGCGTCTCGGCCATCGAGCCGATGCTCGCCTTGCTGCCCACCGTTCATTCGTTGCCCCTCCCGACCGATCCCGTGCTCGGAAAGACCACGGTGAACATCGGCACGATCCGCGGCGGCACCGAAGCCAACATCATTCCTGCCCTCTGCGAGTCGGAGCTCATGTTCCGCCTCGTTGGCGACGTCGACCCCCTTCGTCAGGCGGTCACCCGATGGGCCGAAGGCAAGGCGGAGCTGGAATGGGGATCCCACATCCCCGCGCAGCACTTCCACGTGATCGACGGTTTCGAGACGGCGCCGGTGGCTTATACGACGGACATTCCCCTGCTCAGCCGGTGGGGGACGCCGCTCCTGTTCGGCCCCGGTTCGATCCACGTCGCGCACACGCTCGACGAGTACGTCGACGTGGATGAGCTGCGCGCCGCAGTGGATGCCTACGAGCGCATCGCGCGCAGCCTGCTGCAGTCATGAGCTCACGCGCAGCTTCGAAGCGGATTCCCGTCGCGGTGCTCGGTGCCACGGGTGCAGTCGGGCAGATGTTCATCCGGCTGCTCGCCGACCATCCCTGGTTCCGTCTTGCCGAGGTGGCGGCGTCGGAGCGTTCGGCTGGACGACGCTACGCAGACGCGACACACTGGATCGGCGCTGACCGGGTCCCCGCATCCGTTCGCGAGATGACGGTGCTTCCCTGCGATCCGTCCGCGGTGAGTGCACCGATCGTGTTCTCCGCACTCGATGCATCGGTGGCTCGCGACGTTGAGGCGGCGTTCGCTCAGGCCGGCCGACTGGTGTTGAGCAACGCGAAGAGCTTTCGCATGGACGACGACGTCCCGCTCGTGATCCCGGAGGTCAACGCCGATCACCTGGCGCTCCTGGACGTGCAGCGTCGCCAGCGGGGCTGGACGGGCGCGATCGTCACGAACGCCAACTGTTCGTCGATCGTCGCGGTGATGGCGCTGGCCCCGCTGCACCGGGCGTTCGGCATCACCAGGATGTTCGTGAGCACGATGCAGGCGGTGTCGGGCGCCGGCTACCCGGGCGTGGCGTCGCTCGACATTCTCGGCAACGTGATCCCCTTCATCAAGGACGAGGAGGGGAAGATCCAGACCGAGATCCTCAAGATGCTCGGCACACTGGACGGTGACCGCGTCGTGCCGGCGACGACACGGATCAGCGCGCACGCCAACCGTGTTCCGGTGGAAAACGGCCACACCATCTGCATGTCGCTCGACTTCGAGCGGCCAGTCACGCCCGGGCAGGCGGTCGCCGTGATGGGCGATTGGACGGGCGACGAGGCATGTCGCGCGCTTCCGAGTGCGCCTGCCCGCGCGCTCGTCGTGACGGACGAGCCGGATCGGCCGCAGCCGCGGCGCGACGCCGATCGCGGCGGTGGCATGACGGTCACCGTTGGCCGCGTTCGCGAGGATCCACTCTTCTCCATCAAGCTCGTTGCGTCGGGGCACAATACGGTGCGCGGTGCGGCGGGGGCATCGGTGCTCAACGCGGAGCTGCTCGTCGCCAGCGGCCGGGCGGGCGTCGCGTGATCGTCTGCAAGTTCGGCGGCACGTCGGTCGGGGATGCCGAAGCGATCACTCGGGCGGCTGCCATCATCGCCGGGCGGCGCGATCGCGAGCCGGTGGTCGTCGTGAGCGCGCTGGGCGGCGCGACGAACGAGTTGCTGCGCATCGCCGAACAGTCCTCACGGGGCCAGCTCATCGGCGCGCTGCGCGGCGTGGAAGGGTTGCGCGAGCGCCACCTCGAGCAGACGGAGAAGTTGCTCGCTGGCCACGCCGAAGCCACCGAAGTCTCCACCGAGCTCTCGGCGATGTTCGACGAGCTCGCGTCGCTGGCGGAGGCCCTCAACACGCTGGGTGACCTCACCCCGCGCTCGCTCGATGCCATCGCCTCGCTCGGGGAGCAGCTGTCGTCCGTGCTCGTCGTGGCGGCGTTCCGGAAGCTGGGTCTCCCGGCGGAGCACCTCGATGCGCGCCAGGTCATGATCACCGACGCTGCGCACACGCGGGCCGAGCCCCAGGTGGACGCGATCAGCGAAGCCGCGCAACGGCTCGTGATGCCAGTGGTGCGTGCCGGCCGCATCCCGGTGATGGGCGGCTTCATCGGCTCGGTGCAGGGCACCGGCGTCACGACGACACTCGGCCGCGGCGGCTCGGATTACAGCGCATCGCTCGTCGGCGCAGCGCTCCAGGCGGATGCGATCGAGATCTGGACCGACGTCGACGGCATGCTCACCGCCGATCCGCGCGTCGTTCCTGCGGCGCGGCTGATCGAGCGAATCGGGTTCGAGGAGGCATCGGAGCTCGCGTCGTTCGGCGCGAAGGTGCTGCACCCGAACACGATCGCTCCCGCGGTCATGCGCGGCATTCCGGTGTGGGTGCTGAACTCGCGCCGCTCGGAGGGAACGGGTACGCTGATCACCTTCGACGCGCCGCGACGAAACGTCACCGCCATCGCCGGCAAGACGGGCGTGACCGTGGTGAAGGTACGGAGCCCGCGCATGCTGCTCGCCGAGGGATTCATGCGCGCGCTGTTCGATGTCTTCGCGCGGCATCACACGTCGGTGGATGTCGTGTCCACCTCCGAGGTGAGCGTCTCGGTCACGATCGACGATGCATCCCGCCTCGAGGCGCTCGTCGTCGATCTCCGCGCGCTCGGCGACGTCTCCATCGAGCGGAATCGCGGAATCGTTTCCATCGTGGGCAGCGCGCTGAGCGAGGGTGGGGCGGCGATGGCCACGGCGCTGTCGGCGATCGGCGGCCTGCGGGTGCACATGCTCTCGCTCAGCGCGAGCGGCATCAACCTCACCGTCGTCCTCGACGGCGAGCAGGTGGCGCCCGTGATGCAGCGCCTGCACGCAGCCTTCTTCGAGGGCGACGGAGCGCGGTCGTGACGACGCTGCCGCTCGCGGTCATCGGTCTGGGCAGGATGGGTCATGCCGTCGCGCAGCTCGCGCCGGAGCGTGATTTCACCGTCGTTGCTCGCCTCGGTCGCGGAGCGGTCATCACGCCTGGCTCGCTCAACGGAGCTGCGGTGGCGATCGAGTTCACGGAGCCCGCCGCGGCCGTCGCGAACGTCCGGGCCTGCCTCGAGGCCGGGTGTCCGGTGGTCACCGGAACGACGGGGTGGTACGACGAATTGCCTTCGTTGAAGCGGGAGGTGACGGCCCGTGGGGGAGCGCTGCTCGCCGCGCCGAACTTCTCGCTCGGTGTCGCCGTCTTCACGCACCTGGCAGCGGAGGCAGCGCGACGGTTCGCGTCGCTGCCGGGATTCGACGCGCACCTGGTGGAGATCCACCATGCGGCAAAGAAGGACGCACCTTCCGGCACCGCCGCTGCGCTCGCCCGGGCCGCCGGCGCGGCGCGCGGCGCGCCGATTCCGATCACCAGCGTGCGCACGGGATCGGTCCCGGGCACCCACGAGCTGATCTTCGATGCCCCCTTCGAGCAGGTGCGGCTGGTGCACGAGGCCCGCGACCGGCGCGTGTTCGCCGAGGGCGCGCTGGCCGCGGCCCGGTGGCTCGTGGGGCACGAGGGCATATTTACCATGGACGACGTGATCGCTTCCTCCGACCTTCCCAGGACCTCCCAGCGATGAGCGATTCCAGGCTGACCGGCTGCGGTACCGCCCTCGCGACCCCGTTCACCACGGGCGGTGCGCTGGATGAGCGGGCGCTCCGCGCGCTCGTGGACTGGCAGATCGACGAAGGGATCGACTTTCTCGTGCCCTGCGGCTCGACGGGCGAGGCGGCGACCCTGACCCAGGACGAGCACCGCCGCGTGGTGGAGATCACCGTCGAGCAGGCACGGGGCCGCGTCCCCATCGTCGCCGGTGCGGCCTCCAACGATACCGCGAAGGCGATCGCGCTCTCGAAGGAGATGGAGGCGCTCGGCGCGACGCACCTCCTGCACTCGTCGCCGATGTACAACAAGCCGCCCCAGCGCGGCATCGTCGCTCACTTCCACGCAATCGCGGATGCGGTGGGGATTCCCATCGTCCTCTACAACGTGCCTGGCCGCACGGCGAGCAACGTGGAGGCGGCCACGACCCTGGAGCTGGCCAGGCACCCGCGGATCACCGCGGTCAAGGAGGCCTCCGGTCTCCTGCCGCAGATCACCGATGTCATCGTCGGCCGACCCGAAGGGTTCACGGTGCTCTCGGGCGACGACGAGCTCACGCTGCCCATCCTCGCGCTCGGTGGCGATGGCCTGGTGTCGGTCATCTCGAACGTTGCGCCACGGCTCACCGCCGAGCTGGTTCGGCTCGCGCGCGCGGGGCGGTTCGAGAAGGCGCGCGACATCCACCAGCGCCTCCTGCCCTGGATGCGTGCCGCGTTCATCGAGTCGAACCCGATTCCGGTGAAGTTCGCGCTCAACCTGATGGGCCGGATGGACAACCGCCTCCGCCTCCCGCTCGTGCCTCTGGCGGAGAACAAGTCCGTCGTGGTGCGCCAGGCTCTCGAGCGCGCGGGAGTGCTGTGAGCAAGCGCGCGCACGGGATAGACCAGCACTTCGCGGCCCGGATCCTCGGCTACGCCGAGACGCCGGCCGGCCAGGCCGTGCATCCCGAGGCGGAGGAGCTCGTGGATACGCTGCTCGATGCGCTCGAGCGGGGCGAGGTTCGCGCCGCGGAGCGCGATGCTGACGGTCGGTGGAGTGCCGTCGCGTGGGTGAAGCGCGGCATCCTCCTCGGCTTCCGCGTGGGCCGCATCGTGGAGATGTCCATCGGCGGCCATCACGGCGAGCCGCGATTCGCCTTCTTCGACAAGCACACCTTTCCGCCGCAGCCGCTCACCCTGGAAAGAGGGGTTCGCGTCGTGCCGGGTGGCACCGCCGTTCGGCGAGGAGCGTATCTCGCCCAGGGTGTCGTCTGCATGCCGCCGAGCTACGTGAACGTCGGTGCATGGGTCGGTGCGGGAACGATGGTGGACTCCCACGCCCTCGTCGGCTCGTGCGCCCAGGTCGGGGAGCGTGTGCACCTGAGCGCTGCCGCGCAGATCGGCGGGGTACTGGAGCCGGTGAACGCGGCGCCGGTGATCATCGAGGACGACGTGCTCGTCGGGGGCAACTGCGGGGTCTACGAGGGGACGGTGGTTCGCCAGGGTGCGGTGCTCGCCGCCGGCGTCGTGCTCACGCGCGGCACACCGGTCTATGACCTCGTGAACGAGCGTGTCTACCGCGGAAGCGCCGAGCAGCCGCTGTCAATTCCCGAAGGTGCGGTCGTCGTGCCCGGCGCGCGCCGCGTCGCAACGGGCTGGGGCGTGGAGCAGGGGCTCTCGCTCCAGACGCCGGTGATCGTGAAGTACCGCGACGAACGAACCGACATCGCCACTGCGCTGGAAGAATGGCTCCGTTGAGCACCACTGCATTGCACGTCACCGGTGAGCTGCGCGTGCCGGGAGACAAGTCCATCTCGCATCGCGCTCTCATCGCCTCCGTCCTCGCGGAAGGTCGCTCGCGAGTGCGCGGCATCCTGCCATCGGCCGACGTGCATTCCACCGCCGGGGTGCTCCGATCGCTCGGCGCCGACGTACCGGAGCTCGCTGCGTCGATCGAGATTGAAGGTCTGGGGCTGGACGGCCTGCGCGCGCCGACGACGGATCTCGACTGCGGGAACAGCGGCACCTCCACCCGACTGCTTGCCGGCGTGGTGGCGGGATGCGGCCTGACGGGGCGCTTCATCGGCGACGCCAGCCTCAGTCGTCGGCCCATGCGTCGCGTGAAGCAGCCGCTCGAGCAGATGGGCGCTCGCGTCGAGCTGCCGGAGCACGGTGGGCTGCCGATGATCGTGCGGGGCGCGAAGCTCCATGAGATCGACCTGCGAAGCGAGATCGCGAGCGCCCAGGTGAAGAGCTGCGTGCTCCTCGCGGCGCTCACCGCAGGCGTCGAGGCGACTGTGCGCGAGCCGTCGCGGTCGCGCGACCACACGGAGCGGATGCTCGCCGCGATGGGCGCCGAAGTCTGGACGAATGACGAAGCGGTGCTGCTCTTTCCCACGACGCGGCTCAATGCGCTGGACCTGGACGTGCCGGGCGATCCCTCGTCGGCGTCGTTCTTCGCCGCGCTCGCGGCGCTCGCCGGTTCGGGCGAGCTGCAGCTCCGGCACGTGGGCGTGAACGAGACTCGCACGGGATTCTTCGCCGCGTTGCGCGAGATGGGAGCCTCGATCGTGCTCGAGGACACCGTGCGTGAGAGCGGCGAGTGGGTGGCCGACGTGCGGGTGTCCGCGGGCGCGCCGCTCCGGGGCATCACCATCGGGGGCGAGGCGATTCCCACGCTCATCGATGAGCTGCCCCTGCTCGCCTGTCTTGCCGCGTACGCGGAGGGAGAGACTCGCGTGACCGGTGCGGCGGAGCTGCGCGTGAAGGAAAGCGATCGCATCGCGGTCGTGGTGTCGAACCTGCGCGCGATCGGCGCCGCAGCGGAGGAGCTGCCCGACGGGTTCGTCGTGCATGGGACGGCGCCTCGACTCGCCGGACGCGTCACGACGCACGGCGACCACCGGATGGCCATGGCGTTCGGCGTGCTCGGCGCGCTCCCCGGCAACGAGGTGGTCGTGGATGATCCCGGTTGCGTGGCGGTGTCGTATCCCGGCTTCTGGGCCGACCTCGAGCGTGTCGTGTCGTGAGCGCCGTGCGCATGGTGATCGCGATCGACGGGCCGGCAGCGTCGGGAAAGTCCTCCACCGCGCAGTGGGTTGCGGAGGAGCTGGGATACCGGCACGTGGATTCCGGCTCGCTCTATCGCGCGCTCACGGCAGCGCTGCTCCGGCAGGGATCGCCTCCCGAGCGATGGACGCCGGCCCTCATCCTCGCGCAGGGGGAGCGCATCACCCTGCGCCCCGAGCGCACGGCCTTCGCTGCCCTGATCGATTCGACATCGGCGGAGGAAGAGCTGCGGAGCACGCTGGTCACCGCCCACGTGTCCCGTGTGGCACAGGTGCCGGAGGCCCGACGCTGGGTGAACGAATGCGTGCGCGAGGCCGCCCGATCGCACGACGTGGTCGTGGATGGCCGCGACATCGGGACCGCCGTCTTCCCTGACGCGCCGCTCAAGGTCTTTCTGGTGGCCGACCCCTGGGAGCGAGCTCGGCGGCGGCTGACCCAGCGGCTGGGGCGCCGCCCGACGGACGAGGAGATCGCCGCCGAGACCGACGTCATCGTCCAGCGGGACGCGCGGGACGCCACCCAGACGGTCCAGGCGAAGGACGCCGTGCTGCTGGACACGACCTACCTGACCCAGGCCGAGCAGGTCGAGCGCATCGTCGCGCTCGCTCGGGCCGTAAGTCAGCGAGCGACCGACAGTTAAGGTTGACGCTCCCACGGTGGCTCCGTATATTTTCAGGTTCGCCTGAAACGCACCGCCACCTCTGACTCGACGCGGCGAGCAAAAATCCGCGACTGGGAGACAATTCTTCACGTATGACTGAGCTCGACACCCCGACCGGCACGGCAATGACCGCGCGCGAAAAGCGCGATGCGCAGCGCGGAGTCCTTCGTCCGCTTGCCAACCTGCGTCCCGAGCTCGTTGACGACGAGGGCTACTCGTCCGACGAGCTCGAAGCGATGATGGAGATGTACAACGGCACGATGGCGTCCATCGACGAGGGAGAGATCGTCAAGGCGCACGTGCTGGAGATTCGCGACAACCTCGTCGTACTCGACATCGGCTTCAAGTCGGAAGGCAGCGTTCCGCTCGAAGAGTTCAAGGACTTCCCCGATCTCAAGATCGGCGACGAGGTCGAGGTGCTGCTCGAGCACCTCGAGGACCAGGAAGGATCGGTCGTCCTCTCGAAGAAGAAGGCGGACTTCATGCGCGTCTGGGAGCGCATCCGTCTCGCCTACGAGAACGATCAGCCCGTCGAAGGCACGCTCGTCAAGAAGATCAAGGGTGGCGTCGTCGTCGACCTCATGGGCGTCGATGCATTCCTCCCCGGCTCGCAGATCGCCCTGCGGCGCGTGCCGAACATCGACGAGCTCCTCGGCCAGAAGTTCGAGTTCAAGATCATCAAGCTGAACAAGCGCCGCCGCAACATCGTCGTCTCGCGCCGCGTGATCCTCGAGGCCGAGCGCGCGGGCAAGCGCGAGAAGCTGATGAAGGAGCTCCAGAAGGACCAGGTCCGGAAGGGCGTGGTCAAGAACATCACGGACTTCGGCGCCTTCATCGACCTCGGTGGCGTCGACGGGCTGCTTCACATCACCGATATGTCGTAGGTGCCGCCGTCTTTCGTGCTGCTGGTGTTGCTGCTGTACGTGCGGCCGACGACGTTGATCGCGCTCTCGGGGAGGAAGTGCAGCGCGCCGC
>DASUXT010000018.1:0-4792 GCA_036377775.1 Gemmatimonadaceae bacterium
GCGAGCGACGCGAAGTGCTGGATCTCTCCCGTGTAGCGCGTGTACTTCGCGCCGCCGAAGAAGCCGTTCGCCTGCCCGGTGATCGTCTGGTGGCCACCGTCCGTCGGGAAGGGCAGGCCGATGCGGGTGTCGTGGTCGAAGGTGAGTCCGAGCGTGGAGCGCGCGCAGATCATGATGTCACAGTTGATCGTGCTCACGAGCCCCGTGCCGCCATAGCTCACCTTCTCCGCGCCGTAGGAGGCGAACAGCCGTGAGAAGCGCGAACCCATGAGCGGGAAGCCGAACTGCACCTGGCCGCCGACGCGCGTCTGCCGCCCCACGTCGCTCACGTAGAAGCGCTGCTGCGAGTGGTACGCCGTCACCGTGCCCGAGATCTGCGAGCCCTTGATGAAGGGATCGGTGTAGGTGAGGCTGAAGTCGTTGATGTACTGCCCGAACTGCCAGTTCAGCGAACCGCGCTTGCAGAGGCCGAAGAGGTTGGGCTGGTCGAAGCCGATGAACCCGCCCACCCCCGCGCCCTGCCCCACGGACGCGCCGAAGTTCACGTTGCCGGTGCGCTTCTCCTTCACGTGGAAGATGACGTCCACGTCGCCGTTGTCGTTTGCGGGGCGCGTGTCCGGCGTCGGGAGCGGCGACTCGAAGAAGCCGAGGTTGCCGATGCTCTGGTAACTGCGGATCAGCGCGTCGCGGCGGAACACGTCGCCCGGCACGACGAAGATCTGGTTCCGGATGCACGCTTCCGAGGTGATGTCGTTGCCGAGGATCTCGACGCGGTTCACGATCGCCGGCTGCCGCTCGTCGATCTCCCAGCGCAGGTTCACCGTCGGCACCGAGTCGGGTCCGCTCTTCACTCGCGTGACCACCGGACGCACGTTCGCGTAGATGTACCCTTCGTTGGCGTACGCCTCGCCCACCTTCCGCGTCGCGTCGTCCCACTTCGCTTCGTCGAAGTACTGATCGTCGTCGCCGCCGCGGCCAGCCTTCAGCAATCCCTTCACCGCTCCGGTCAGGGAGAGCGGCTGGTCGCCGAACGGGTAGAACTGCTTCAGGTCCTCGCTCGAGAAGTGCCGGCTGCCCGTCACCTCGAAGGTGCCGATCCGGTAGCGCGGGCCCTCGTTCACCTTGATGTCGACGAGCGCCTTGCCCCGGGGGCGGTCCACCTTGAGCGTGTCCTCGAGCACCTGCGCGTCGATGTAGCCCTTGGACGCGTAGAACGCCGGGATGTTCTGGCTCACGTCGGCGGCGTACTTGTCGGCGTCGAGCTCGCCCTTCTTCCACCAGAAGAATCCTTCCGGCTGGGTGGACATGGCGCCTACCACGCTCTTGTCGGAGAGGCCCTGGTTCCCCTGGATGTCCACGCCGGACACGGCGAGCCGGTGCCCCTCGTCCACCTGGAATACGAGGTTGATCTTGCCGTCCACGAAGGTGGTCTCCGGCGTCACGCGCGCGAGGTAGTAGCCCGCCGCCTGGTAGAGCGAGTCGATGCGCTGCGTCGTTCGCGCGACCTGCGCCGGGTCGAGGGGCCGGCCGATGAGCAGGTCCACGCGGTCGCGCACCGTGCCGGCGGATATCCGGTCCGTGCCGCGCACGTCGACGGCTCCCAGCAGCGGCCGCTCGCGCACGGTGAGCACGAGCGTGGCGCGCTGGCCGCCGGCGCTCAACTCACAGGCCGCGCGCACATCCTCGAATTGGCCCATGGCGTAGAGCGCCTTGATGGCCCGGTCGAGGTCGCGATAGTTCACCGGCCCGGGGACCAGCCCCGTCTCGGCGCGTAGTGCCGCATCCGAGGTGCGCGAGGCACCGCGGAAGGCAATGGAGTCAGGAGTAGCGCAGCGCCCCGCCGTGGCGGGCTCCTGCGCCTGCACCGTGGCGCCGAGGCACAGCAGTGCCACGGCGACGGAAAAAATGCGATTCATCACGGCAATATACACAGAGAAAGGCCGGCCGGGTCCCCTTGGGTTGGACCCGGCCGGCCCGGTGCGGGTTGCTACGCGTCCCGCCTACGCCTTCGTGGCACTCGAGAGCACCCGGAAATCGAGCTTCGTGCCATCCGCCGAGGCGTCCACCTCGATCTCGTCGCCCCGCGAGAACTCGCCCAGGAGGATCTTCTCCGAGAGCGGATCCTCGATGAACTTCTGGATCGACCGCTTCAGGGGCCGCGCGCCGTAGCTCTCGTCGTACCCGTTCTTGACGAGGAGCTCCGTCGCCGCGTCGGTGAGCTTGAGGGTCAGCTCCTCCTCCGCCAGCCGCTTCCGCACGTCCTTCAGCAGCACCGTCACGATCTGGGCGATGTGCTCGCGCGTGAGCGGATGGAACACGATCACGTCGTCCAGGCGGTTCAGGAACTCCGGGTTGAACACCACCTTGAGCTCGTCCTTCACCTTCTCCTGCATCCGCTCGAAGGAAGTGGTCGTGTCGCCGGTGGCGAAGCCGAGGCCCTTCCCCTTGGTGATGTCCCGCGCGCCGACGTTCGACGTCATGATGACGACGGTGTTCTTGAAGTCGATCACGCGGCCGTAGTTGTCCGTGAGGTGCCCTTCATCCAGCACCTGCAGCAGGATGTTGAACACATCCGGGTGCGCCTTCTCGATCTCGTCGAGCAGGATGACCGAGTACGGCTTGCGGCGGATCGCCTTGGTGAGCGTCCCGGAATCCTCGTAGCCCACGTAGCCCGGGGGGGCGCCGATGAGCCGCGACACGGAGAACTTCTCCATGTACTCGCTCATGTCCACGCGGATGAGCGCCGACGGATCGGCGAACAGGAACTTGGCGATGGACCGCGCGAGCTCCGTCTTGCCGACGCCGGTGGGACCGCAGAAGATGAACGAGCCGATCGGCCGGTTCGGATCCTTCAGCCCCGCGCGGCTGCGACGGATGGACCGGCTGAGCGCCTTGATGGCCTCGTCCTGCCCGATCACGTTCTGGTGCAGCTCCTCCTCCATCCGCATCAGGCGGCTGGTCTCCGCCTCCTGCAGGCGCGTGACGGGGATGCCCGTCCAGCGGCTGACGATGAAGGCGATCTCCTCCTCGCCCAGCACCGGCCGGTGCGACTGGCGGCGCTGCTCCCACTCCTCCTGCTTCTTGCGGATCTCGCCCTGGATCTCGCGCTCCTTGTCGCGGAGCGACGCGGCGCGTTCGAAGTTCTGGTCGCGGACGGCGGCTTCCTTGTCCACGTTCACCTTCTCCAGGTCGGCCTTGAGCGCTGCCACCTCCGGCGGCGGTGCCTGCGCCGCCAGCCGTGCCCGCGCACCCGCCTCGTCGATCACGTCGATCGCCTTGTCGGGGAGGAAGCGGTCCGTGATGTAGCGCTCCGACTGCTTCGCCGCGATGAGCAGCGTGGGGTCGGGGATCGTGACCTTGTGGTGATCCTCGTACTTCTTCCGCAGGCCCTTGAGGATCTCCACCGTCTCCTCGATGGAGGGCGGATCCACGACGACGGTCTGGAAGCGGCGCTCGAGTGCGCCGTCCTTCTCGATGTACTTGCGATACTCGTTGAGCGTGGACGCGCCGACGCACTGGAGCTCACCGCGCGCGAGCGCGGGCTTCAGCATGTTGCTGGCGTCGATCGCCCCCTCGGCCGCGCCGGCGCCGACGAGCGTGTGCAGCTCGTCGATGAACAGGATCACGTTCTTGTTCTGCGCGATCTCGTTCATGACGGCCTTGAGGCGCTCCTCGAACTGGCCACGGTACTTTGTGCCGGCGATGACCGCCGCCATGTCCAGCGAGAGCACGCGGTTGTCGCGGAGCGACTCCGGGCACTCGCCGTTGGCGATGAGCTGCGCCAGCCCCTCGACGATGGCCGTCTTGCCGACGCCCGGCTCGCCGATGAGCACCGGATTATTCTTCTTGCGCCGCGTCAGCACTTCCATGACGCGCTCGATCTCCTTGGCGCGCCCGATCGTCGGATCGAGCTGCCCCTCGGCGGCGAGCTGCGTGAGGTCGCGGCAGAAATGGTCGAGCGCTGGGGTCTTGGACTTCTTCTCCCCCTTGGGCGCGCTGGGTGCCGCCGGCGCACCGGCCGTGGCCGCGGCGCCGCCCTGCTGCTGCGGCATCTCCGTACCGAGGATGCGCAGCGTCTCTGCGCGCGCCGCCTCGAGGTTGACGCCCGCGTCGGTGAGCACCTGCGCGGCAATCCCCTTCTCCTCCCGCAGGAGGCCAAGGAGCAGATGCTCCGTGCCGACGTACGAGTGGCTCAGCTCACGAGCCTCGCTCATCGCCAGCTCGAGCACCTTCTTCGCGCGACTGGTATAGGGCAGGTCGGGGCCGGTGGTCTGCGCCGCCTTCCCCTTCTTCACGGTTTCCTCGATCTTCTGCTGAATCTCGTCCAGCTCGACCGAGAGATTCTGGAGCACGGTGGCGGCGACCCCCTCACCCTCTCGGATGAGGCCGAGCAGGATATGCTCCGTCCCCACGTACTCGTGGTGGAGACGTGCGGCTTCCTCGCGCGCCATCGCGAGAACCTTCCGCACCCGCTCAGTGAAATTGTAGCCGTTCATACAGTCCCTCAGAGGACCCGGGGTGGACGTGCTGCTAGCCGACCGCTCCTGCTTCGTCCTCCAGCGCTTTCCGCACATAACGTGCGCGCGCCAGATTCGTCTCGCTCTCGGTCAGCGATCGCCCTTCCGCGGCCGACAGGTGCGCGGCCTGCGAGAAGATCAGGAGCTTGTTGAGGGTATATACACTGAGGCCGCGGATCAGTTTCAGTCCGACGGCGAGTCGCACGCCGCTCAAGTAGTTCATCGCCTCATCGAACGTGAGGCTACGGGCATATCGCAGGGTCCCGTACGCGCGC
>DASUXT010000019.1:0-29354 GCA_036377775.1 Gemmatimonadaceae bacterium
CTCAACGCAAAGCTCGCGCAGCAGGAACTGCGCGTCTTCGAGCTGGGTGAGCCGATGGAGCAGGCGATCGACGATGAGTCGCTGCAGCGCTCCAAGGAGGTCGCGAAGAAGACGTACGCGCAGTCGGTGTCGGTGACGCGCGAGCTCATGACGTCGGTGCGCATGGGACGCAGCCCGAACGTCAAGAAGATCAAGCGGGTGGTGCAGGGGATCGTGGACCAGATCCTCAACGAGGAGACATCGCTCATCGGGTTGACGACCATCCGCGACTACGACGAGTACACGTTCACCCACAGCGTGAACGTCTGCATCTTTTCCGTCGCGCTCGGCAAGCGCCTCGGCTTCGGCAAGGTGCAGCTCTATGACCTGGGCATGGCGGCGCTCTTCCACGACATCGGGAAGTCACGGGTGCCGGCGGAGATCATCAACAAGCCGGGGGGCCTCAGCGACGACGAGTGGCGCCTCATCGCTTCGCATCCCTGGCTCGGCGCGCTCGCGCTCTTCCAGCTGCGCGGACAGCAGGAGCTGCCCTACCGGTCCATGATCGTGGCGCACGAGCACCACATGAAGGTCGATCTCACCGGCTACCCGCGGCCCATCCGGCCTCGCGCGTTGAGCATGTTCAGCAAGATCGTCGCGGTCGCCGACGGCTTCGACGCCGCCACCTCCCGCCGGGCATACCAGACCACGCCGCTCTCGCCAGCGCAGGTGCTGCAGGAGATGCGTGACAACCCGCGGCGCGGGATGGATCCGGTCGTCGTGAAGGCGTTCATCAACCTCACCGGTGTCTATCCGCCGGGCACGCTGGTCGTGCTCGATACGTTCGAGCTGGGGATCGTCCATGCGGTAAACCCGGTCCCCGAGATGCTGTCGCGGCCGATCGTGCGCGTGATCAGCGACTCGATGGGCAACCTGCTGCACCCCGGCACCCTGGTGGACCTCTCGGAGCAGAACGCCGACGGCGTGTACCTGCGCACGATCATCAAGACGGAGAATCCGGAACGATATGGAATCAGGCCTGGTGACTACTTCGTCTGACGCGATCGCGCGCCGGTTCGCGCAGCTCGGAGCGGCCGGCCGGCGCGCCTTCGTGCCCTACGTGACGGCGGGCCACCCCGACGTGGAGCGCAGCGTCGCCCTCGTGCAGGGGCTGGAGGCGAGCGGTGCCGACGTGATCGAGATCGGCGTGCCGTTCTCCGACCCGATGGCGGACGGCGCCGTGATCCAGGCGAGCTCGCAGAAGGCGCTCGAACTGGGCGTGCGGTTCGACCAGGTGCTGGAGATCATCGCGCGGGCGAAGCTGGAGATCCCGGTAGTGCTCTTCAGCTACCTCAATCCGCTCCTGCGCGGCGGCGAGGACGCGCTGCGCCGCGCCGCCGAGGCGGGCGCCAGCGGCGTGCTCGTCACCGACCTGCCCCTCGGCGCCGACCCGGAGCGCGAAGCCTGGTTCGCGCGCGGCCCGCTCGACTTCATCCGCCTCGTCGCGCCGACCACGCCCGTCGACCGCATGGGTGCCATCGCCCGCACCGGGCGCGGCTTCGTGTACCTGATCAGCCGGCTCGGCGTGACGGGTGAGCGCGCGGACCTGCCGGCCGAGCTGCCGTCAACGGTGGCGCGCCTGCGCGGCGCGACCACGCTGCCGGTGTGCGTGGGATTCGGCATCTCGCGTCCCGAGCAGGCGCGTGCCGTGGCCGCGCTGGCCGACGGCGTGGTGGTCGGCAGTGCGATCGTCCGCGCGGCGGATGAGAGCGTGGACGCCGCGCTGCGGCTCGCGCTGTCGCTCCGCGCCGCGATTGACGACGTGTAGATGAAGCGCTTCCTCGGGGCCTACGCGCGCGTCGTCGGTACGATCGGCCTCGTGCTCCTCGCGGTGGCCCTCGCCACCGATCTCCGCTGGCTGGCCCAGGGAGTCGGCATCATCGCCCTGCTGGTGGCGGTGCTGGCGCTGCGCTCGCAGCAGATCCCACTCACGAAGTACGGCGCGTTGAACCTGCTCGCCATTCCGGCGCTCTCGGGCGCGCTGCTGGTGGGTCCGGCGGCCGCCTCGCTCGGCATGTGGGTGGGCATCGCGATCGCCGATGGCCTGCTGCTGCGCAAGGGGCTGCAGGCGGCGGTCATCAACGCGGGCCGTGAGGTCATCGCCCTGCTCTCGTCGTACGGGGTGTACGCGTGGGCGGTCATCGCGCTGAATGGCGGCGAGGCGGCGCTCACCACCGATACGCTCGCCGCGCTCGCGCTGTTCATGCTCGCCTACTTCATGGCGAGTCGCATGCTGCTCTACTTCACGCTGCTGCTGCGCGACAAGCTCGTGGACGAGGAGAAGTCCCTCATCCTCCGCTACGAGGTCATCGCCTTCGGCGCGAGCGCCATCGCGGTCTCCATCATCCTGCTGACGGTGCTCAACCTGAGCCCCGTGGGGTGGGGAGTCGTCGGCGCGGTGCTCCTTGGGGCCGGGCTGCTGGTCAAGCGCATCCTCGAGGAGTCCATCGCCGCCGAGGAGCTGAACAAGATCCTCGCGATGGAGCAGATCGTCTCGTCCGACGTGGACATCGCCGACGCCTTTCGCCGCATCCAGGTGCTGGCGCACCGGCTGGTGGACTGGCAGACATTCCGCATCTCGCGGCTGGAGGATGGATCGCTCCGCCAGATCTGGAGCGGGGACCTCGGCTACCTGGAGACGGAAACCGACCTGCGCCCGGAGCTGGCGTCGCTCCGTACCGAATCACTCCAGAGCGGCGCGGTGATCAACATCCCCGACGCGCAGCGGGACGAGCGGGTTCAGGCCTCCAGCTCACCGATGCGCAGCGTGGTGCTGCTCCCGCTCCGGTTCGGTGACCGCACGGTGGGCATGCTGGAGCTGGAGCATCACAAGGCCGACGCGTACACCCCCAAGGAGATCGCGCTCATCCGTCGCTTCGCGCTCCAGCTCGCGACGACGCTCCACATCCACGACTTGCGGCGGCCGCTGCGCGAGGCGATGACGCGCGTCAGCTCCCAGCTCGACACCCTCACCGCGTCGGCGCGCGCCCTGCGCGGCGGCGGCGAGTCGGTGGCGCGCACGATCGCCGACATCACGCGCGGCATCGCCGAGGAGGGTGAGCAGGTCGGGCGGTCGCTCGAGGTGACGCGCGCGCTGCACGCGGCCACCCAGGGCGTGGTCCGCGACGGCAGCGAGGCGGCAGAGGCGAGCCAGCGCGCAACGGAGATCGCGACCGAGCACCGGCACACGATCGGCACCGCGATCGAGCGCCTCGTGGGCGCGAAGACCTTCGTCGGCGAGAGCGGCTCGCAGATCGCGGGGCTGACGGGCAGCGTCACGCGCATCACCGAGTTCATCGCCGTGATCCGTGAGCTCGCCGACCGCACCAACCTGCTGGCGCTCAACGCGGCGATCGAGGCGGCGCGCGCCGGCGAACAGGGCAAGGGCTTCGCCGTCGTGGCGGACGAAGTGCGCAAGCTGGCCGAGCAGAGCGCCCGTGCCTCGGACGAGGCGGGCGACATCGTCACCGAGTTCGAGGAGCAGATGCGGCGCGTCGCCTTCCAGATGCAGCGAGGCGAGACGATCGTGCATGACGTGGAAACGCTCTCCGGCCAGGCGCGCGAGGCGCTGGA
The DNA here is from genome assembly GCA_036377775.1 of Gemmatimonadaceae bacterium. Classification (GTDB taxonomy): domain Bacteria; phylum Gemmatimonadota; class Gemmatimonadetes; order Gemmatimonadales; family Gemmatimonadaceae; genus AG11. The sequence goes on from DASUXT010000019.1 coordinate 3,613, forward strand.
CCTCATCGTGGATGCCACGGCCAGCGCGGCGACCGGCGCGCAGCGCATCGCCCTCACCTCGCGCGAGCAGGAGCTCGCGTTCGCGAACCTCAGCGACCGCGTACGTCGCATCTCGACCATCGCCGGGCGCAACCGCCAGGGGGCGGAGCAGGTGACGCAGACGGCGCGCGAGCAGGCGGAGGCGCTCCGCGAGCTCGAGGGAGCGACCCAGGAGCTGCGCAGCGTGGCGAACTACCTGAACGAGCTGACGCGTCGCATCACGAGCGTCGGCTGATTGACCGACGGCTCCGTTCGTCCTACGTTGCGCGCCGTGTCCTCATCGCCATCCGATCGCCTCGAAGTCACCCTTGCCGGCATGCGCTTTCACGCGCGCGTGGGCATCCTGGACCACGAACGCACTCTCGCGCAGCCGCTCGAGGTGGATGTCACCGTGCGCCGTGCGGCCTCGAGCCAGGAGCTGCTGGACTATCGCGAGGTGTACCGTCGCACGCGCGATCGGTTCGAGCAGCAACCGCTTGATTACCTGGAAGGCATTGCCGGTGACATTGCCGACTCCCTTCTCTCCCTCGCCGGCGTGGCGTCGGTGCGCGTGGTGGTGCGCAAGCCGCACGTGATGCTGGAAGGACCACTCGAGTACGCCGAGGTGGTGGTGGAGCGGCAGAATGGCTGAGCAGGTGTTCGTCGCGCTGGGATCCAATCTGGGCAACCGCGCGGCCTACCTGGCCAGCGCGCGCGTCGCGGTGGCCGCGCTTCCCGCCACGCGCATGCTCGCCGCGAGCCGCGTGGAGGAAACGGCGCCCTTCGGCGCCGGCGCGCAGGGGCCGTACCTGGACCAGATGCTCGTCGTGGCCACCCGGCTCACGCCGCACGCGCTGCTCCGCGCGCTCCAGGCGATCGAGCGGTCGCTCGGCCGCGTGCGCGGTCGGCGGTGGGGCGCGCGGACGATCGACCTGGACATCGTCCGCTTCGGGAGTCGCGCCCTCCGGACGCGCGAGCTCTCGCTGCCCCACCCGGGAGTCCAGTCTCGAGGCTTCTGGCAGCGCGAGCTCGCCGAGCTCGAGCCGCTGCTGGCGAGGGGTCCGGCATGAGCGCGACCGCCATCATCATGCCGGAATGGGCCTGCGTCACCGAGCGCCGCCTCGAGCACATCGTGCGCGTGACCAAGCTGCTCGACGAGTGGGCTTCGGCGCTCCGGCTGCCGCGAGACGAGGCGCAGGCGTGGCATGATGCGGGCCGCTACCACGACGCCCTGCGCGATGCCCCGGAGGCCGAGCTGCGCCGGCTTGCAGGCGACCTGCCCGAGTTCACGCTGGACATGCTGCACGGGCCGGCGGCGGCGAACCGCCTGCGAGAGGACGGCGAGGACCGCACGGACCTGCTGGAGGCGATCCGCTTCCACACGGTCGGCTCGGCGCGGTGGGACCGGCTAGGCAAGGCGTTGTACATGGCGGACTACCTCGAGCCCGGGCGGAAATTCTCGCGCGCCGATCGCGCCTATCTCGCCTCGCAGGTGCCGCACGACTTCGACGCCACCTTCCGGCAGGTGCTGCGGAACCGCCTCGAGTGGTCACTCCGCGAGGGACAGCGGCTCTTTCCCGAGGCCGTGGCGCTCTGGAACGTGGTCCGATGAAGCGACTCGCCGTCTTCGCCGTCGTGCTCGTCGCCATCGTGGTGATCGGGGCCGCCTGGGTGATCCACGCCCTTCGCAGCACGACCACCACGAGCACCTTCGCCGCCGTGCTGCCACACGACGAGCTGCCGCGGGCGCCGGAAGGCGTGCGGGTTCGCGTGCAGGTGCTCAACACCACCGGCAAGCAGGGGCTCGCCCGCCGCGCCACGCGCCTGCTGCGTGATCAGGGCTTCGACGTGGTGGACATGGGGAATGGGAGCCCCGCGCTGGATACGACGGTCGTGCTGGACCGGTCCGGTCACCCCGAATGGGCGGCGTCCGTGGCGAAGGTGCTCACGCCGGCCACCTCGCGCACCGAGCGCGACAGCTCACGCTACCTGGACGTCACCGTGCTGCTCGGGCGGTCGTGGAGCCCGCCGCCCCAGCCGTTCGACCCGTAGCTGGCCACACGCCGCGGCGATGTCCATGCCGCGGCTCTTCCGGATCGCCACCTCCACACCGCGTTCGCGAATCAGGCGCGCGAACCGCGCAATCTCCGTCGCGGGAGTGGGCGCGAAGCCCTGCGAGCCGCCCGGGTGCAGCGGAATCAGGTTGACGAACGCACCGCACTCGCGCGCCAGTTCGGCGAGCTTTCGCGCCTGCTCCGGTCCGTCGTTGACCCCGCCGAGCATCACGTACTCGAAGGTCACGCGTCGCACGAAGACCTTCGCCGCCTCGATCACGTCGGCCAGCGGATACTTGGTGTTGATCGGCATTAGCTGCTGGCGCAGCTCGTCCGTCGGCGCGTGGATGGAAATGGCGAGACGGAACTGCTCCTTCCGCTCACCCAGCGCGACGATGCCGGGGAGCACCCCGACCGTGGAGATCGTGATGTGCCGGGCGCCGATGCCGAGCCCGCGCGGGTCGTTGAGAATGGTCAGCGTCGGGTCCACCGCCTTCCAGTTCATCAGCGGCTCGCCCATCCCCATGAAGACGATGTTCGTCACGGTCACCGGCTCGTCGATCAGGCGCATCTCGCGCACCTGGCCGGCGATCTCGTGCACCTGGAGGTTGCGCGAAAACCCCATGGCACCCGTCGCACAGAAGGCGCACTTGAGCGCGCAGCCGACCTGCGACGAGATGCACAGCGTGACGCGGTTTCCCTCGGGAATCGCCACCGTCTCGATGGCCTCGCCGTCGCGCACCTTGAACAGGAATTTCTGGGTTCCGTCAGTCGAACGCTGGCGAACCACCAGTTCCAGCCGCGGCAGCTCGAACCGTGCGTCGAGCTCGCCACGCAGTGCGGCTGGAAGCTCGGTCATCTCCTCGAACGAGCGGGCCGGCACGGTCCACAGGCGGCGCAGCACCTGGCCTGCCCGGTAGCTGGGCTGGCCCAGCTCGGACATGACCTCCGCGAGCCGTCGTTCGGCGTCGGCAGGAGTGAGATTGAGGAGATTTTCTCGTTCGGTCATGGTGGCGGACCTCGTCGGCGGACTCGGCGCTGGCGGGACCGCTCTGGCGGCGAACGTCATGCGCCGCATGAAGTTGAGCTTAGCGGATCCGGGCCCTCCCGACAAGCGCAGCGCTACCGACGGACCCGTCCGGCCGATAGCTTTCGCACTCCCATCATCGCGCCGCTCGCGCGTACTTCTTCCTGAAAGCTCCGGCATGGCTGAGACGGCGCTCGCCACTTCCTATCGTTCCCACCTTTCCGGGTCACTGCGCTCGGAAGACGTCGGCGCCTTCGTGCGCCTTGCTGGCTGGGTCCACCGCGCCCGCGACCTCGGCGGCCTCGTCTTCGTGGACCTGCGCGACCGTGCGGGGATCGTCCAGGTCTCCTTCGATCCCTCGATCACCGGCGAGGAGCTCGCCTCGCGCGCCGCGGCGCTGGGCGCGGAGACGGTGGTCCTGATCGAGGGCGAGGTGATCGCGCGCCCCCAGAACATGCGCAACCCGGAAATGCCCACCGGCGACGTGGAGGTGCGCGCCACTTCGCTCCGCGTCGTCGGGCCGGCCGAAACGCCGGCCATTCCCGTCGCGCGCGGCAGGAGCGAGCAGCTTCCGGCGGAGGAGCTTCGGCTTCGCTACCGCTTCCTCGACCTGCGTCGCGAGGAGTTGCAGCGGAATATCATCCTCCGTCATCGCCTGCTCCAGCGCACGCGTCGTTATCTGAGCGATGCCGGCTTCCTCGAGGTGGAGACGCCGATCCTCACGAAGCCCACGCCCGAGGGAGCGCGCGACTATCTCGTGCCGAGCCGCGTGCACGCCGGCGAGTTCTATGCGCTGCCGCAGTCGCCGCAGATCTACAAGCAGCTCCTGATGGTGAGCGGCTTCGACCGCTACTTCCAGATCGCCCGCTGCTTCCGCGACGAGGACCTGCGTGCCGACCGGCAGCCGGAGTTCACGCAGATCGACATCGAGGCGTCGTTCGTCACGCAGGACGACGTGACGCAGCTCGCCGAGGGACTCATCCGTGCGCTGTGGAAGGAGGGGGGGAGCGAGATGCCGGCGAACGTGCCGCGCATGGCCTACGCCGACGCGATGGAGCGTTACGGCATCGATCGCCCTGACCTCCGCTACGGCCTCGAGATCGAGGACGTGAGCGGCGTCTTCCGCGACACCGAGTTCGTGGTCACGAAGAACGCGCTCGCCGCGGGAGGCCGCGTGCGCGGCATCCGCGTGCCGGGCGGTGCATCGCTGTCGCGCAAGCAGGTGGACGAGATCGAAGCGATCGCCAAGTCGGCTGGCGCGGCGGGATTGCTGCGTCTCAAGCGGGTGAACGGCGTGCTCGAGGGGCCCGCCGCGAAGTTCCTCGGCGAAGGGGGAGCGGACCGCCTCGGGCTCGGCGAAGGAGAGCTGGGCCTGTACGTGGCGGCACTGGATCGCATCGCCAACCCGGCGCTGGACCGGGTCCGCCAGGACGTGGCGCAGCGCATGCAACTCATTCCCGCTGGCGTGAACGCTTTTGTCTGGGTCACCGACTTTCCGATGTTCGAGCGCGATCCGGCAACGGGCGCGCTCGGCGCGGTGCACCATCCCTTCACGGCACCGCATCCGGAGGACGTCGCCCTCCTGGACAGCGCGCCGTGGATGGCGCGCGCCCTCGCGTACGACCTCGTGCTCAACGGCACCGAGCTTGGCGGCGGGAGCATCCGCATCAGCGATCCGGCGGTGCAGGCCAGGATCTTCGGGCTGCTCGGGATCGACGAAGCGACGGCGAAGGCGCGCTTCGGCTTCCTGCTCGAAGGGCTCCGCGCCGGCGCACCGCCGCATGGGGGCATCGCCTTCGGCTTCGATCGCATCTCCATGCTGCTCGCTGGCGCTCCGTCGCTGCGCGACGTGATCGCCTTTCCCAAGACGACAGCGGCGCGGGCGTTGTTCGAGGGCGCGCCCTCGCCCGTGCCCGCGCAGGACCTCGAAGAGCTGCATATCACCCTGGAATCCCAGCCCGCGTGAGTGACGGATCGGTAACCCAGAAGCTGTCCACCGAAGGCGCCGACATGCTGACGCTCGCCGGCGTGAATGACGCGAACCTCATCGAGCTGTCGCGGCTGTGCGGCGTGCGCGTCTCCCTGCGCGGTGACGCGCTGTCGATCACCGGACCGCAGCCTCTGGTGGACCGGGCCTCCGACATCGGCCGGCGCATGGTGGATCGGGCGCGCCAGCGGATGGAGCTCACCCCGGACGACGTCCTCCGCCTCAGCGAGGACGACGGCGCCGCCGGCGACGGAGCGACCGAAGGACGGATCGCGCTTCCGGGCGTGCGTCGTCTCATCCAGGCGAAGACGAGCGGGCAGGCCGAGTACCTCCAGAAGATCGCCGAGAACGACATCGTTGTCGGCATCGGCCCGGCGGGAACGGGAAAGACCTATCTCGCCGTGGCCGCCGCGGTGGATGCCCTCACGCGCAAGCGCGTGCGGAAGATCGTGCTCGCCCGTCCCGCGGTGGAAGCGGGAGAGAGCCTCGGCTTCCTGCCGGGCGACATGCAGGCGAAGGTGGATCCGTACCTGCGGCCGCTCTACGACGCGCTGGACGAGATGATGCCGCCGGAGCGGATCCAGAAGGCGCTCGAGACGCGCATCATCGAGATCGCGCCGCTCGCGTTCATGCGCGGGCGTACGCTGAGCGACGCCTTCGTGATTCTCGACGAGGCGCAGAACGCCACCGCGCTGCAGATGAAGATGTTCCTGACGCGACTCGGCGTGAACTCGCAGATCGTCATCACGGGTGACAAGACCCAGATTGACCTTCCGAAGCGGGAGGAGTCCGGCCTGATGCAGGTCGAGCGCATCCTGCCGGGAATCGAAGGGATCGCCTTCCATTACTTCTCGGACGCCGACGTCGTGCGACACCGGCTGGTGCGCGACATCATCAAGGCGTACGCGGAGGACGGGGACTAGCACGTGAGCCTGCGGGCGCAGCTCGAGGGAGCCTCGGGAAGCTTCCGGCCGACGAACCACGGTGCGATGAGCGCGGCGCTCGCCGGCGTGGGCGTGCTCGTGCTGGCCGCGGCGCTCACCTTCGGCCTTGGCGTCGAGCCGGCCGCCCGGAGCACGACGGCGTGGGCCGGGGCCTTCCTGGCGAACGCGATGTTGCTGGGCGGTCTCGCCGTCGCGTTGCGTGTCGGGCGTCCCCCGGTGTTCGCGAGCGGACCCTCGTTCGCGCTGCTGTCCGGCATGATCCTCCTCGTCGTGATCGTCGCGTCGGTCGTCGCGCGCCTGCGTCCGGGGGCGCCCGAGCTCGTGCCGGTGGCCTTCATCGGCGTGGTGACGAGCGCACTCTACGACCGCCGGCTGAGCGTGGCGATGGCGGCGCTGGTCTCCGCCCTCATCGCGGCGCAACCCGCGTATCGCCTGGAGGGAGCCTTGCCGGTGATGCTGGTGGCGGGCGGCGCCGCCGCGCTGTCGGTCCGCCCCACGTCACGCCGCGACCAGTCGTACATCTGGATGCTGATCATCGCCGCCGCGACCGCGGTGATGCTCGCGGCCACGGAGCTCGCGGCGGGGCATTCTGGGCGCGAGCTGCTCCAGGCCGTGCTGCGCGGGGGCGCGACGGCAGTGGCGAGCGTGATCGTCGCCATGCTGCTGATGCCATTCGCCGAGCGCGTCACCGGGCGCGAGACGCACCTGACGCTGCTCGAATGGGGCGACCTCAACCGGCCACTGCTCCAGCGGCTGAGCCTCGAGGCCCCCGGCACGTACGCGCACACCATCGCCATCGCCAACCTGGCCGAGGCGGCGTGCCGGGCGATCGGCGCCAACGCGCTGCTCGCGCGCGTCGGCGCGTACTACCACGACATCGGCAAGCTGGCCAAGCCCCAGTACTTCGTGGAGAACCAGCCACGCGGCCGGAACCTGCACGACAAGCTCAAGCCCAACACGAGCGCGTCGATCATCCGCAACCACATCCGCGAGGGGCTCGAGCTCGCGGAAGCGGAGCATGTGCCCCGTTCCATCCGCGCCTTCATCACGGAACATCACGGCACCGGCACCATCGCCTTCTTCCTCGAGAAGGCGCGTGAGCGCGACGGCGCCGTTCCGAATACGGCGGAGTACACCTATCCGGGACCGGTGCCGCAGAGCATCGAGACCGCTGTCGTCATGCTCGCCGACGGGGCCGAGGCCGCGGCGCGGTCACTCGCCGAGCCGACGCCGGAGAACATTCGCGAGGTGATCGACGCCGTGGTCCGGCAGCGGCTCGAGCAGGGGCAGCTGCGCGACGCACCACTCACCCTGCGGCAGCTCACGGTGGTGAAGCGCGAATTCGCCCGCGTGCTGGGAGGGATGTATCACGGTCGTGTGGACTACCCCACGCCGGCGCCGTCCGTCGAGGCGGTCCCACGGTGACTCGCCTGGTGGATGTCGCTGCGGAATCCGTGCGGATTCCGGTGGCTCGCGCGAGGGTCGCTCGCGTGGCCGATCGCGTGCTGCGCGCCGAGGGCGTCCGCGACGCCGCGCTCTCCATCACCTTCGTCACCGACCGGCGGATCGCGGCGCTCAACTGGCAGCACCTCCAGCATCGCGGACCGACCGACGTGATCTCCTTCGGGTTCGCGCCGGCGCACGAGGGCGCGCCGCTGGAGGGCGACATCTACATCGCGCCCGAGGTCGCGCGTCGGAACGCGATCGCCAATCGCACGCCCGTCCGGGAAGAGCTGCTTCGGCTCGTGGTGCACGGCGTGCTGCACGTCGTCGGGCACGACCATCCCGATGGACAGGAGCGCTACGCGTCGCCGATGTGGCGTCGCCAGGAAAGGCTGCTCGGCGCCGCGATGAAGAGCGAGGCGGGGACATGAGCGTGGTGCCGCTCGTCGTCGCGGCTGGTGCGGTGACGCTCGCCGGCCTCGCGTCGGCGGCCGACGGAGCGCTGCTCGGCGGGGACGCGGAGCCCGAGCCAGCGCCGGCAATCGTCGGCCAGCTGCGGAAGCGCGAACGGGCGCATCGCGCGCTGGCGCTCACGCGAGTCCTCGCACACGTGGTCGCCGGTGCCGCGATCGTCCACTGGCTCAGCCTCGAGCCACTCGATGGCCTGCGCGACGCGGTCCTCGCCATCGCCGCGGCGCTCGTCATCGTCATCATCGTCGAAGGGGTGTGCCGCTCAATCGGCTTCGCCACCGCACCGCGCATCGCCGTGCTGCTCGCGCCGATGGTGGATGCGGTGGACATGCTGCTCTGGCCAGTGCTCCGCCTCGGCACCGCGCTCGACGGGTTGTTCGAGCGCATTCTGCCTTCGCCGTCACTCGAGGAACGCGCGGAGCAGCGCGAGGAGGCCACCGAGCAGTTTCGCCAGGTCGTCGCCGCCGAAGCGGATGTCTCCCGCGACGAACAGGCGCTCCTGCACGGCGTGTTCTCGCTCGGCGACACCGCCGTGCGCGAGGTGATGGTGCCGCGAGTGGACATCGTGGGCATCGAGCAGACCACGCACTGGAGCGAGGTGGTGGATCGCGTGCGCAGCTCCGAGCACGCGCGGTTCCCGGTCTACGACGACACCCTCGACAACGTGATCGGCATCCTGTACGCCAAGGACCTGCTGCCGTTCGTGATCGACGACGACGAGCCGATGCTCGGTTGGCAGACGCTGATGCGCCCGGCGACCTTCATCCCCACCTCCAAGCCGATCGACGAGCAGCTCCGTGACTTCAAGGCGAGCCACACGCACATCGCCATCGTGAGCGACGAGTTCGGCGGCACGGCAGGCCTCGTGACGATCGAGGACGTGCTGGAGGAGATCGTCGGCGAGATCCACGACGAGTACGACGACGAGGAACCGGAGGTGGAGCAGGAGGAGGGGACGCGCTTCTGGGTCAGCGGCCGCGTTCCCCTCGGCGAGCTCTCCGAGCTGCTCGGACAGGACTTCGAGCGCGAGGATCTCGAGACGGTGGGCGGCCTGGTGTACGAGCTGTTCGGGCGCGTCCCGAGGGCCGGTGAGTCGGTGCAGGTGGGCCACTACCGCCTCGTCGTGGAGCGTGTGCGCCGGCGGCGGGTGGAGCGGGTCTACTTCGAGCGCCTGCAGCGGCAGACGCAGGAGGCGCGCTCCTGATGTCGGAGGTCGTGCTGCTCGCCTTCGCCCTCGTGCTCATCGCGGTCCTCACCGCCGGGGGGATGGCGATGCGCTCGGTGAGCCGCATCTGGCTTCGCCATTGGGTGGAGCAGCGACTGCGCGGCTCCGCCGTGGCACTCGCCTACCTCGAGCGGCCGCAACGGCTGATCATCGCCTCCAGCGCCGTGATCGCCCTCCTCCTCGTGTTGAGCGGCGAGTACATCGCGGCTGGTCATGCGTCCGACCTGGGATCGCTGACTCTCCGCCTGGCCGTGTTCGCGGCGCTCGTCGTCGTGCTCGGCCAGCTGCTTCCGCGCGCCATCGCGCGCCGGTTCGCGCCGGCCGTGGCGTCCACGCTTTCGCCGCTGATGGATGTCGCCGCGGTCGTGGCGGCGCCGATCGCCGCCGCCGGCCGGCTGGCGAGCCGTCCTTTCGCGCGGCCGGCCGCGACGCTTCCCGAGAGCGAGCGCGACGCCATCCAGGACCTCCTGCGGGAGGGTGAGCTGGAAGGGGTCGGCGAACCGGCGGAGATGGAGATCATCACCGGCGTGATGACCTTCGGCGACAAGACGGTGCGCGAGGTCATGGTTCCGCGCGAGGAGATCTTCGCCATCACGCGTTCCGCCACGCCACGCGCCATCGCCGAGGAGTTCGCCACCTCCGAGTTCAGCCGCGCGCCGGTGTACGACGGCAACCTCAATCATGTCGTCGGCATGATGCACGCGTTCGACGTGCTCAAGCTGCGCGGTGAACGGGCGCCCGAGATCCGTCCCGTGGCCTTCACGCGAGACACCGCCGCGTGCAGTGAGCTGCTCTTCCGGATGCTGCGCGCCAGCCGGCACCTGGCCATCGTGCAGGACGAGGAGGAGCGCACCGTGGGCCTCGTGACGATGGAAGACCTGCTCGAGGAGCTCGTCGGCGACATTCGCGACGAGCACGACGAACCCGAACTCCGACCGACGACGTGACCGCTGACCCGCACGAGCGCCTGCTCGCCGACTTCGCTGCCGGACGCAAGGCCGCCCTCGCGCGCGCCATCAGCATCGTCGAGAACCATCGACCCGGCTTCGAGCGGCTGCTCGCCGCCTGGAACGCCAGGCTCGGCCGCGCGCGTCGCATCGGGATCACCGGACCGCCGGGAGCGGGCAAGAGCACGTTGACCACGGCGCTTGCCCGCGCATACCGCGCGCAGGGACTCACCGTCGGCATCATTGCCGTCGACCCCACCTCCGTCTTCACCGGTGGCGCGCTGCTCGGCGATCGCATCCGCATGGAGGAGATCGCGCTGGATCCCGGGGTCTACATCCGCTCGCTGGCGACGCGCGGCTCGCTGGGCGGGCTCTCCTCGGCGACGCGCGAAGCGTGCGACGTGCTCGACGCCTTCGGCATCGACCGCATCCTGATCGAGACGGTCGGCGTGGGGCAGAGTGAGCTGGACGTGGCGCGCAGCGCCGACAGCTGCCTCGTGGTGCTCGTGCCCGAGAGCGGTGACTCCATCCAGACGCTCAAGGCCGGCGTGATGGAGATCGCCGACGTGTTCACGGTGAACAAGGCGGACCGCCCGGGCGCCGACCGCCTGCGCAACGAGATCGAGATCATGCTCGGCATGCGCGCCGGCGCCACGATGAAGAACGTGCCGGCGCACCACGGCGTGGACCTGTCGCGCGGCAATCTGCTCCGGCAAGTACGCGAGGCGGCACGGGCTGACGACGCCGAGCAGTGGACACCGCCGGTGCTCAAGACCGTGGCGGCGAAGGACGAGGGGATCGGCGAGCTCATGGAAGCGCTCGACCGGCATTTTCACTATCTTGAACGCAGCGGCATGCTGCGCGATCGACGCCGTGCTCGGCTCCGGGAACGTGTGGTGGAGGTGGCGGAGGACCGCATGCGCCGCCGGCTCTGGACCGATGCCGGTACCAACGAGTGGCTCGATGCGCGGCTGCCCGCGCTCGAATCGGGCGAAGCGACGCCCTTTGCCGTCGCGGATGCGCTGCTCGCCCGCAGCGCCGACCTTCTGACGCGGAAGACGACATGACGTCCATCAGAGATCTCCCCGCGAACGCGGGTCGCACACCGGACGAGGACCCCAGCGCGGAGCTCGAGCGCCTGCGCGCCGAAGTCGCCGCATGGCGCCGCGCCTACGACAAGGGGACGAAGCGCGACATCGCGTTCACGAACTCGGAGCACGAAGTCGAGGCGCTGTACACCGCGCTCGACGTGGCGCCGACGACGGCGGAGGACCTCGGCGTGCCCGGCGTGTACCCGTATACGCGCGGCATCCACCCCACGGGCTACCGCGGCAAGCTGTGGACGATGCGGCAGTTCGCCGGCTTCGGCAGCGCACGCGATACGAACGAGCGGTTCAAGTTCCTCCTCGCCCACGGCCAGACGGGGCTGTCCACCGCCTTCGACTTCCCCACGCTGATGGGCTACGACTCCGACCATCCGCGGTCGGAGGGCGAAGTGGGAAAGACCGGCGTCGCCATCTCGAGCCTGGCCGACATGGAGGTGCTGTTCGAGGGCATTCCGCTCGACGAAGTCTCCACGTCGATGACCATCAACGGGCCGGCGGCGATTCTTTGGGCATTCTACATCGCCGCGGCGGAGAAGCAGGGCGTACCGAGCGGGAAGCTGCGCGGCACGATCCAGAACGACATCCTGAAGGAGTACATGGCGCAGCACGCCTGGTGCTTTCCCATCGAGCCCGCGCTGCGCCTCATCGTGGACTGCTTCGAGTGGGGCGCGACGCATGCGCCGCTCTGGAACACGATCTCCATCTCCGGCTACCACATCCGCGAGGCGGGATCCACGGCGGCGCAGGAGCTGGCGTTCACGCTCGCCGACGGCTTCACCTACGTGGAGCGCGGCGTGGCGCGCGGGCTGGACGTGGACGACTTCGCACCGCGCCTGTCGTTCTTCTGGGACATCCACAACGACTTCTTCGAGGAAATCGCCAAGCTGCGCGCCGCGCGCCGCATCTGGGCGCGCCACATGAAGGAGCGCTACGGCGCGAAGAGCCCGCGCTCGCTGCTCATGCGCTTCCACTCGCAGACGGCTGGCGTGACGCTCATGGCGCAGCAGCCGATGAACAACATCGTGCGCGTCGCCTACCAGGCGATGGCAGCGGTGCTCGGCGGCACGCAGTCGCTGCACACCAACTCGATGGACGAGACCCTTGCGCTCCCGACCGAGGAGGCGGTGCAGGTCGCGCTCCGCACGCAGCAGGTGCTCGCGTACGAGACCGGCGTGCCCAACGTGCTCGATCCGCTCGGCGGCTCGTACTACGTGGAAGCGCTCACCGACCAGCTCGAGCGCGAGGCGGAAGCGATGTTCGCCGAGATCGAAGGCATTGGCGGCGTGGTCGCGGGACTGGAGCAGGGATGGTTCCAGCGGAAGATCCACGAGTCGGCGACGCGACAGCAGTGGGAGATCGAGCAGCACCGGCGCGTGATCGTCGGCGTGAACGAGTTCGTCACGGACGAGGAGGCGCTCTCGATCCCGACGCTCAAGATCGGTGAGCAAGTCGATCGTGAGCAGCGTGAGCGGCTCGCCCGCGTGCGTGCGGAACGGGACAACGATCTCGCACAGCGACGTCTCACCGCGCTCACCGAGGCGGCGCGGGGCACGGAGAACGTCTTTCCGCACATCCTGGACTGCGCGCGCGCGTACTGCACGCTCTACGAGATCCGCCACGCCCTCGAGACGGTCTTCGGGGCCTACCGCGAGCCGGTGTTCTTCTGAGTCCCGCGCCACGGAAATCGGACTGGTGGGCGACGTACTTCGACGCGGGATACCTGCTCGAGTACCAGCCCATCTTCGACCTCGTCCGTGACCGCCACGAAGTGGCACGCCTGATGGAGCTGCTCGCCCTCCCGTTCGGCGCGCGCGTGCTCGACGTGCCCTGCGGGCAGGGGCGACACGCCCACCTGCTGGCCGAGGCCGGCTTCCGCGTGGAAGGACTCGACTACTCGAAGTTCCTGCTCGACCGCGCGAAGGAGCGGGGCATCGGGCCCATGCTGCATTACACGCGTGGCGACATGCGGACCCTTCCTGCCCGCTGGACCGGCCGCTTCGATGCCGTCGTCAACCTCTTCACCAGCTTCGGGTTCTTCACCGACCCGGCCGACGACGCGAAGGTGATCGCCGAGTTCGCGCGCGTGCTCAAGCCGGGGGGCGTATTCGTCTTTCACGGCGGCAGTCGCGACGGCGTGATGTCCCGCTTCCTCACGCGCGACTGGTGGAAGAGCGGCGACGGCACCGTGATCGGGCACGAGCGCTCGTTCGATCCGCTCTCGGGGATGCTCACCATCCAGACCACGTGGGAAGGGCCAGGGGGCAGCGGCGCGCGCGAGCATCGCATCCGCCTCTACACCGCGACGCGCCTCGCCGAGCTCTGTCTGGACGCGGGGCTCGTGGTGCACGAGGCCTACGACGGCTTCCGCGACCGGCCGCTCACGCGCAAGTCGGGGGAGATGCTTCTCGTGGCACGCAAGGTCGAGCAGCCACGCGCGCGTCAGTTGCCGCGTCGGCGACGCGCTCGCTAGCTTTGATTCCATGCGTCCCATCCGTGTACTCGTCGCGAAGCCCGGTCTCGATGGTCACGACCGCGGCGCCAAGGTCGTCGCTGCCGCGCTGCGCGACGCCGGCATGGAAGTCATCTACACCGGGTTGCACCAGACACCCGAGATGATCGCCACCGCCGCCGTCCAGGAGGACGTGGACGTGGTGGGCCTCTCGATCCTCAGCGGCGCCCACATGACGCTCTTCCCGCGTGTGCTCGAGCTGATGCGCGAGGAGGGCCGCGGCGACATCCTCGTCACCGGCGGCGGTATCATCCCGCGCGAGGACATGGAAGCGCTCGAGGCGATGGGCATCGGCAAGCTGTTCGGGCCCGGCACGCCGACCAGCGAGCTGGTGGACTATATCCGCGCCTGGTTCGCCGAGCGCTCCCGCCAGGAAGCCTGACCCCGCCGTGACGACACGGCTCCGCGAGCTGAGCGCCGAGGTTCGCGCGCTCGAGGAACGACTTCGCCAGGGCGGCGGCGCGGCGAAGGTGGCGAAGCTCCACGCACAGGGAAAGCTGTCCGCGCGCGAGCGCGTCACGAGACTGTGCGACGACGGCGCGCCCTTCATCGAGGTCGGCCTGCTCGTGGCGTACGACCAGTACGACGGCCAGGCGCCTGCCGCCGGCGTCGTGACCGGCCTCGGCATCGTGCACGGTCGCGAGGTGGTGGTCGTCGCCAACGATCCCACGGTAAAGGCCGGCTCCTGGTGGCCGGAGACGATCCGCAAGATCCTCCGCGCGCAGGAGATCGCCATGCGCTGCCGGATTCCGATCGTGTACCTCGTGGACTCCGCCGGCGTGAACCTCCCGTACCAGGGCGGCGTCTTCCCCGGCCAGTACGGGGCGAGCCGCATCTTCTACTACAACTCGATCATGCGCCGCTACCTCCACGTGCCGCAGCTCGCGGCCGTGATGGGGCAGTGCATCGCCGGCGGCGCCTACCTCCCTGCGCTGTCCGACCTGATCGTGATGGTGAAGGGCACGTCGTTCATGGGACTCGGCGGGCCCAACCTCGTGAAGGGCGCCACCGGCCAGACGATCGACGGCGAGACGCTCGGCGGCGCCGCGACGCACACGCAGGTCAGCGGCGTGGCCCACTACATGGCGGAGAACGACGAGCACTGTCTCGCGAAGCTGCGCGACCTCATCGCCGTGCTGCCACGTGATAACGGAACGTCAGATCGGTCATCCGGTCCCTCGGTCCATCGGTCCGACAAGCTGTACGACCTCCTCCCCAACGACCACCGCATGTCCTACGACATGCACGAGGTGCTCCGCGAGATCCTCGACGAGGGGCGGCTCGACGAGTTCCAGGCCAGTCTCGCGAAGGAGATGATCTGCGGCGATGCACGCATCGAGGGCATTCCCGTCGGCGTCATCGCCAACCAGCGCGGCCTGATCAAGGGCCGCCCCGGCGAGAAGCCGCGCTTCGGGGGCATCGTGTACGCCGAGAGCGCCGAAAAAGTGGCCTTCTTCATCGATCGCTGTGATCGGCAGGGGATCCCGATCCTCTTCGTGCAGGACGTGTCGGGGTTCATGGTCGGCCCCGAGTCGGAGCATGAGGGTGTCATCCGCTCCGGCGCGCGGTTCGTCGAGGCGATGGCGACGGCGAAGGTGCCGAAGGTGGTGCTCACGGTGAACCACGCGTCGGGTGCGGGCTACTACGCCATGGCCGGCCAGGGCTTCGACCCCGATTTCATCTTCTCCTGGCCCACCGGCCGCATGGCGGTGATGGAGGGGGAAGCCGCGGTACAGGCAGTGCACGGCCCGGCGCTCGCGAAGGCGCAGGCGTCCAGGAAGCCGCTCGACGACGACACCGCGCGTGCCGTGGAGGAGATGCGCGAGGACTACGAGCACCAGCTCGACGCCCGCTACGCGGCCGCACGCGGCTACGTGGACGCGATCATCTATCCGGAAGACACGCGCGACGTGCTCGCCTTCGCCCTCCGCGCCGCACTGCACAATCCCGGGCCGCATCTTGGCCCGTTCGTTCTCCCCCAGGGGTGCGCATGACCGCCGGTTCCAGCTCCGATCGCATCGTTCGCGTCGCCTCCGGACAGGGTTTCTGGGGTGACTGGCTCGACGCGCCGCGCCGCCAGGTGGAAGGTGGTCCGGTGGACTACCTGATGCTCGACTACCTGGCCGAAGTCACGATGTCCATCCTGCAGAAGCAGAAGGAACGTGATCCGGCCATGGGCTACGCGCGCGACTTCATCGGCGCCATGGAGAGCGTGCTGCCCGCAGTGAAGGATCGCGGCGTGAAGGTCATCGCCAACGCGGGCGGCGTGAACCCCGTGTCGTGCGCGAACGCGGTGCTGGACATGGCCCGTGCGAAAGGAGCGCAAGGCGCGCTGAAGATCGGCGTCGTCAGCGGCGACGACCTGCTCCCGCGACTCGACGAGCTCATCGCCAGCGGCCAGCCCCTCGCCAACATGGAGACGGGCGAGCCACTCAGCATGGTGCGCGACCGAGTGCTCTCGGCCAACGCGTACATCGGCTCGGTGCCGATCGTGGAAGCGCTGCGCAAGGGCGCCAACGTCGTCATCACCGGCCGCTCCACCGACACCGCGCTCACCATGGCGCCGCTGCGCCACGAGTTCGGCTGGGCAGCGGACGACTGGGACAGGCTCGCCGCCGGCATCATTGCCGGCCACATCATCGAGTGCGGTGCACAGTGCTCCGGGGGCAACTGCCTGTATGACTGGCGTTCGATCCCCGACCTCGCGAACGTGGGCTATCCCATCGTCGAGGGGCGCGCCGACGGCACCTTCGTCGTTACCAAGCACCCGCACACCGGCGGGCGGATCAACGTCCCCTCGATCACCGAGCAGCTCGTGTACGAGATGGGCGACCCGCACTCGTACATCACTCCTGACGTCGTCGCCGACTTCACGAGCATTCACCTGGAGCAGGCGGGCGAGAACCGCGTCCGCGTCTTCGGCATCCAGGGACGGCCGGCCACCGACAAGCTCAAGGTATCCATCGCCTATCGCTCCGGGTTCAAGGCGGTGGGCACGCTCGTCTACGCCTGGCCGGATGCGCTCGACAAGGCGAAGCTCGCCGACCAGGTGCTCCGCGAACGGCTCGACAACATGGGACTGCAGTTCGACGAGCTGCTCACCGAGTTCGTCGGCGTGTCGTCCACGCATGGCCCGCTCGCCGAGATGAGCGGCGAGGCGCAGGAAGTGCAGCTCCGCGTCGGAGTGCGCTCACCGGATCGCAGGTCGGTGGAGCGCTTCACGCGGGAGCTGGCACCGCTGGTGCTCAACGGCCCGCCCAGCGTCACCGGCTTCGCTGGCGGGCGCCCGAAGGTGGAGGAGATCGTCGCGTACTGGCCGGCGCTGGTCGACAAGACCGCCGTCACCACGAAGGTGGAGGTGCTGTCGTGACCATGTTCCAGAAGGACAAGCTGCGCCACGTTCGCCTCGTCGACATCGCGCACGCCCGCTCCGGCGACAAGGGCGACACGGCCAACGTCGGGGTCATCGCCCTGAAGCCGCACTGGTACCCCCTCCTGCGCGACCAGCTCACCCTCGCTCGCGTGCGCCAGCACTTCCAGGGTGTCATCACCGGCGACGTGGAGCGTTACGAGCTCCCGAACCTGAATGCGCTCAACTTCCTCCTGCACGGCGCCCTCGGCGGCGGCGGTACGCTCTCGCTCAAGACCGACGCGCAGGGGAAGGTGTTCTCCACCGCCATGCTCCGCATGGTCCTCGAGGTCCCCGAGAACATGGCGCAGGCGCTCGACCTGCCTGCTGCACCCACGGCATGACGCGCTTCGGCCTTCGGCAGCTCCTGATGCTGCGCATCATCCTCGGCGCCATCGGCGTCGCGATCTGGGGGTACGGCTACCGCACGGACGACCCGAACATCCGACTCGTCGGGATGGCCGTCCTCGTCGCCGTGCTGCTCATGCGCTGGGTGCCGAAGAGCTGGCTGGGCGACGACGAACCTCCGCGCTGAGCCTCGCGCCGGACTGCAATCGGGCGTCCTAAAGCGTTATATTTCAACGCTTATGACGCACCTCGCCACTCCCGAGCTCCTCTCCCCGGCCGGCTCTCTCGATGCAGTCCGGGCGGCCCTCGCCAACGGCGCGGACGCAGTCTACCTGGGCGCCGAGCGATTCAACGCCCGTGACGAAGGCGCTCAGCTCACCCTGGCGGAGGTCGGCGAAGCCTGCCGGCTCGCGCACGAGCGCGGTCGTCGCATCTACCTCACCCTGAACATCCTGCTGAAGCCCGCCGAGCTGGCCGACGCCCTCATGTTCCTCGGCGAGGCAATCGAGCTTGGCGTGGATGCGGCAATCGTCCAGGACGTCGGGCTGGTGCGGCTCATCCAGCAGGTCTATCCGGGATTCGAGATCCACGGCTCGACCCAGATGACGGTGCACGACGAGTCGGGCGCCCGCGTGATGCACGAGCTCGGCATCGAGCGTGTCGTGCTCGCGCGCGAGAACACGCTCGAGGACATCCGCGCCATCCACCATGCTGTGCCCGAGCTGGGGCTCGAGACGTTCATCCACGGCGCGCTCTGCATCTCGTACAGCGGTCAGTGCTACATGTCGGGGATGATCTCCGAGCGCAGTGCGAACCGCGGCTCATGTGCCCAGTCGTGCCGCAAGGACTACGTGCTCACCGACGCGAGCTCCGGCGCCGAGCTCGATCGCGGATTCCTCATCTCCACGAAGGACCTCGCGGCGGCAGAGCATCTCGCCGGGATCGCCGACGCAGGGGTGAGCTGCCTCAAGGTGGAAGGGCGCAAGAAGCGGCCGGAGTACGTTGCGACGGTCACCAGCGGCTACCGCGCCTGGCTCGATCGGCTCGGTGAAGGCGATCGCACGGCGCCGACGCCGACCGAGATGGAGCCGCTCGTCCAGATCTACAGCCGCGGCTTCACCGGAGGCATGTACGGCGGCCGCGCCGGCCGCTCGTACGTCACGCGGTCGCACCCCGACAACCGCGGCCGCGAGCTGGGCGTGGTGGAGCGCGTGCAGGGACGCGAGCTGGTCGTTCGCGTGTCGTCGCCCCTCGTGACGGGCGACGGCGTGGGATTCGAGGCGCCCGAGTCCATCGGCGGCGCTTCCGTCGGCTTCTCCGTCGGCGACGTACGCACGCTCGCCACCGATGGTGAGCTCGCCACGCAGGCGCTCGCGCTTCCACCGCGCATCACCGTGAGCGCCGGGTGGCGCGTGGTGCGCTCCTCCGAGGCGGCGCTGCTCGAGCGGGCCCGGAACAGCTACGCGGCGTTGCCGGCCGAGGTTCGCCAGCGGAAGACGCGCGTGGATGTACGCGTCTTCGGCAGCGCTGGCGCGCCACTGAAGGCGGTCTTCAAGGCCGACGGCGAGACCGTCACCGTGCGAAGCGAGATCAATCTCGCGCCCGCCGCGCGGCGCGCGCTCGACGTCTCCACGCTGCGCGACCAGCTCGGCCGCCTTGGCGAGACACCATTCGTGCTCGGCGCAATCGACGCCGACGCCCTCCCGAACGGCTTGTTCCTCCCCATCAGCGAGCTCAATCACCTCCGCCAGCAGGCGGTGGACGAGCTCCTCCAGCGTCGCGACTGGGCGCATCAGGCCCTGCTCGCCGAGCGTCGCGCGCGGATCGATGAGGCGCTCGCCATCCGGCACGACGCGCCGGCAGGTGCGGCCCCCGCGGCACCGCTGGCCGATGCATCGACGCACGTCGCGCAGGGCGCGGCGTTCGATCTTGTCGCCTCCGTCTTCTCGCTCGACGATGCGCGAGCGGCGGCCGATGCCGGCGCCACGACAGTGGTCCTCGATCCTTTCCTGCGCCATCCCACGCCGCCCGTCACGCGCGTCAGGGCGCTTGCCGACGAGCTGCGCGGGCGCGGGATCACGCTGCGGCTCCGCACGCCGACCATCGTGCGCCCGGAGGAGCGGCGCCAGATCCAGAAGTGGCTCGACCTCGGCCTGCCGATGGTGAGCGGCCACCTCGGCCTCGTCGCCGAGCTCGGGAAGGCGGGCCGCGACGTCGTTGCCGACTACGCCGTGAACTGCTTCAACCAGCACACGGCGCGCGAGCTGTTCAGCATGGGCGCGCGGCGGATCGTGCTCTCCATCGAGCTCACCACCGACGAGATGCTGCAGCTCGCCGAGCCATGGGAGGGAAGTGGCTTCGACGTGTTCCTGTACGGCCGTCCGGAGGGGATGACGATCGAGCACTGTGTGCTCAGCGCCGCCTTCGACCGAACGCCGACGACCTGCCGCGACCTCTGCGTCCAGAAGCATACCAACGTGGAGCTCACCGATCCGGCGGGCTACCACTTCGCGGTCGCGACCGACTCGGCATGTCGCAATCGCCTGCTGCACTCGCGGCCGGTGGAGGGCGGGGAATATCTCCCGCGTCTCTGGCGCGGCGGGATCCGCAACTATCACCTCGTCTTCAACGTGGTCGGGGATCCAATCCCCCAGGTCGTGTCGGGGTACCGGGCCATGCTCGAGGAGCTCGCGTCGTCGGGACGTGCAAGCGCCAATCCTGTCCGGCCGGCGCTGAACCACGCCTTCACCCGCGGGCACTTCGCGCGCGCGGTCTAGGGGACCGGCGTGCAGCGAAGTGATGACGCCACGGCGAGGAGTCGGCAGCAGGGTGCGAGAGTGACGGACACTGCACCGGAAACGCGCCCCACGCTGGATGAAGCGCGCGCTGCGTTGCGCGCCCGCTTCGGCTTTCCCGATTTCCGCCCCGGGCAGGAGCGGGCCGTCTCGAGCGTCCTGGCCGGCCGCGATACGCTCGTCGTGCTGCCCACCGGCGGTGGCAAGTCGGTGTGCTACCAGGTGCCGGCGCTCGTGCTCCCGGGGCTCACCGTGGTCGTGAGCCCGCTCATCTCGCTGATGAAGGACCAGGTGGATGCGCTCACCGCGCGCGGCATCCCGGCCACGTTCATCAACAGCACCCTCACGGCCGGCGAGATCTCGCATCGCATGTCCAGCGTGACGCGCGGCGACGTGAAGCTTCTCTATGTGGCCCCGGAGCGATTCGACTTCGGCACCACGGCGGACCGGCTGCGAGACGTCGGCGTCTCGCTGCTCGCCGTCGATGAGGCCCACTGCATCAGCGAGTGGGGCCACGACTTCCGCCCCAGCTACCTGCGCGTCGCGCAGGTGCGCGAGAAGCTCGGATGGCCGCCCGCGGTCGCTCTCACGGCCACGGCCACGCCGCACGTGCGTGAGGACATCGTCCGCCAGCTCCGGCTCGAGCATGCCGAGACGATCATCACCGGGTTCGATCGCACGAACCTGCACTACCACGTGGTGCCCACCCGCACCGATGCCGACAAGGACGACGCGCTGATCGACATCCTCCGCAAGCACGAGGGGGTCGCCATCGTGTACGCCTCCACGCGTCGCAACGTGGAGAAGGTCGCGCGCACGCTGGAGAACGCGGGCATCAAGGCCGCCGCGTACCACGCGGGCCTCGACGACGCGCACCGCCACGAGGTGCAGGAGTCGTTCATGAACGAGGACGTCCGCGTCATCGTGGCGACGAACGCATTCGGCATGGGCATCGACAAGCCGAACGTGCGCGTGGTCATCCACCACGCCATGCCCGGCACGCTGGAGGCGTACTACCAGGAAGCCGGCCGCGCCGGCCGCGACGGGCTGCACTCCGACGTCTTCCTCCTTCACGCCTTTCCGGACCGCTTCACCCACGAGTTCTTCATCAAGGGCGCGTATCCCGAGCGCACCACGGTGGAGCAGGTGTACGCGAAGGTCGTGAAGCTGGCGTCGCCCTCCGGCGAGGTGGAGCTCGAGCCGGCGACGATCGCGGCCGCCCTCCCCGGCAAGGTGAGCGACCGCGAGGTGGAATCGGCGTTGCGGCTCCTCATCCAGGCGGGTGCGCTCCGCTCGGACCCCGAGTCGGGGGGACGCGTATTCGTGCGCCTGCTCGCCACGCCCGCGCGCATCAAGCGCGACCTCGGTCCGGACGACGCGCTGCGGCTGGGGCTCCTCCGCTCCCTCTGGCGTGTGGCCGGCGACGCGCTCTACGACGGCGCCACGGTGGACCTCGACGCATTGCCTCCCGGCTTCGGCGGTGCGGTCGGCAGCATGCCCCTGCTCGAGTCCCTCGAGCGTGAGCAGTTCCTCAGCTGGCACCGGCTCGGGGGCGGCGATCATGTCGTCAACATGAAGCGTCCCCTCAGCGCCTACCCCATCGATTGGGCGGCGCTCGATCGCCGTCGCCGCGCCGAGCTGGCGAAGCTGGAATCGGTGCAGGCGTACGCGTACGCCACCGGCTGTCGCCGCGGCTTCGTGCTCCGATACTTCGGCGACCCCGCCGCCGGCAAGGACTGTGGCGGCTGTGACAACTGCCTCGGCACGCACGACGCGAGCAGGCGCGAACGCAAGGGCGCGGCCGCACCTGGCGTCCCGAAGAAGCGAGCGACGAAGGGACCCTACAAGGCCGAGCCCACCGAGCTCGTCCCGAGCCCCGCCGACGCACAGCTCCTCGACCGCCTGCGCTCGCTCCGCAGTTCCATCGCGCGTGAGGACAGGGTTCCGGCGTATGTTGTGTTCGCCGATCGCACGCTCATCGAGATGGCCGTGCGCCGCCCCCGGTCGCCCTACGCCCTCGGTGAGATCCGCGGCGTGGGACCGGCCAAGATCGAGAAGTACGGCGACCGTTTCCTCGCGCTCCTGCGCGACGCCGACGACACCGAAGCCGCCTGATCAGATCACTCGAATGGACGACGCCCTCTACTTCTCCGAGCAGCACCTCGCGGTACGCGAGATGGTTCGCCAGTTCGCCCGCGACGAAGTCGCACCGGTCGCGAAGGAGCACGACGAGCACGCCACGTTCCCGTGGGAGAACGTGAAGAAGATGGGTGAGCTCGGCCTCCTTGGCGTGCCGTGGAGCGAGGAGCTTGGCGGCGCCGGCCTCGACATCCTGAGCTACATGATCACCATCCACGAGCTGGCGCGCGTGGATGCCTCCACCGGGCTCACGGTGTCCGCGCACACCACGCTCGGAACGTCGCCGATCGTCAACTTCGGCAGCGACGAGCAGCGGAAGCGCTACGTCCCGCTCCTCGCCAGCGGCCGGGTGCTGGGTGGTTTCGGCCTCACCGAGCCCGACGCCGGCTCCAACGCCGGCGGCACGAAGACCACCGCCGTTCGGAAGGGAGACCGCTACATCCTGAACGGGACAAAGCGCTTCATCACGCACGGCAGCGTCGGCGAGATCTTCGTCGTCACGGCCGTCACCGATCCGTCGAAGGGGACCAAGGGCATCAGCTCTTTCATCCTCACCAAGCAGACGTCCGACCTGGACAAGGCGCGGAAGGTCGGGATCGGGCACGAACCGTCGCTGCCCCGGATGGCGGGGTTCCGAGCGGGCAAGAAGGAGGACAAGCTCGGCTGGCGCGCGTCCGATACTGCGGAGCTCATCTTCGAGGACGTCGAGGTCCCGGCCGAGAACAGGGTCGGTGTGGAAGGGCAGGGGTTCACGAACTTCATGCGCACGCTCGACTCGGGACGCATCGGCATCGCCGCGCTGTCGCTTGGCATTGCCGAGGGCGCCTACGACGAGGCGCGCCGGTACGCCACCGTGCGCAAGCAGTTCGGGAAGCCGATCGGCGAATTCCAGGGGATCAGCTTCCAGCTCTCCGACATGGCAACGGAAATCGAGGCCGGTCGTCATTTGATGTTCCATGCTGCGTGGCTGGCCCAGAACGGCCGTCCATTCAGCAAGGAGGCGGCGATGGCCAAGCTCTTCTGCTCCGAGCTGGCCATGCGCGCCACCACGAAGGCCGTCCAGGTGTTCGGTGGCTACGGCTACACCCGCGACTATCCAGTCGAGCGCATGATGCGCGACGCGAAGATCTGCGAGATCGGCGAAGGCACCTCGGAGATCCAGCGCCTGGTGATCGCGCGGCACATCCTGAAGGAGCTGAAGGACTGACGACGGGAGGACCGGAGGACCGGTGGACCGATCGACCGAACGGTCCACCGGTCCTCCGGTCCATCGGTCCTCCTGTCTTTCGGTCCTTCCGACCTCCCCGCTTCAGCATTAGCTATCAGTCAGTGATCTCCTCTCTCGTTCTTTCCCATCCGGCGTGGCTCGGCGACTCGGGTCGCGGCCGGATGATCGTGCGCGCGGGCTTGGCCGAGGCAGTCGTCGGCCGGATTCGCGCGCGCGCCGTTGTCACCGCGCAGTCCCGGGTAGCTCCGGGAGATCGCACGCTGCTCCGGTTCCTGGCGGCCTCCGTCATCGTCGCCCTGTCGCGCCTCCTGCGCGCGGCGGGAGAGACCTTGTCGTCGGCGTGCCCGGAGCGGGCGTGGTCGATCCCGCGGCCGGCGTCGGCACCCATTCCTGTCTCGATCCGGCGCGTCGCCATGCTGCGCCGGAACGTCCAACCCTTGCCATGCCGGCCCGCGGCGCCTGAGTCGCCGGGCGCTACCGCGCGGTCGGTCCACGATGAAACGAGAGATTCTTATCAATGCGACCCAGCGGGAGACGCGGGTCGCCATCCTCGAGGACGACCAGCTCGTTGAGCTCCTCGTCGACCGTCCCGACGCCCGTCGGATGGTCGGTGACATCTACCTCGGAAAGGTCGATGCCGTGCTGCCTGGCCTGCAGGCAGCGTTCGTCGACATCGGCACGGAGAAGAGCGCCTTCCTGCACTCGTCCGATCTCGTCTATCCCGACACGGGTGGCGACGACGATGACGAGGACGGGGAGGAGACGCTGCGCGAGGTCGAGCGCGAGCGCGAAGCGCCGCCCATCCAGGACATCCTGAAGCGCGGCCAGGAGCTGCTCGTCCAGGTCAGCAAGGAGCCCATCTCGACCAAGGGACCGCGTGTCACGGCGCAGGTCTCGATGGCGGGGCGCTTCCTCGTCTACATGCCGTTCGCCTCCCGGGTCGGCGTGAGCCGGAAGATCGGCGACCGCGAGGAACGAAAGCGCCTCCGAGCGCTCGTCGAGGGAATGCTCCCCGAGGACTCCGGCGGCGTGATCGTGCGCACGGTTGGCGAGGACGTGACGCCGGAGACGATCGAGCGCGAGCTGCAGTCGCTGATGAGCGCGTGGAAGCGGATCAAGAAGAAGACCCACTTCGTCCGCCCGCCGGCACTGGTGCACCGCGAGACCTCGCTCACGCGCAGCCTCATCCGCGACATCTTCAGCGACAAGGTGGAGCGGGTCACCGTGGACTCGAAGCAGGTCTACAACGAGATCGTCGAGTACCTGAAGGGCATCGCGCCGGAGCTTCTGGAGCGCATCGTCCTCTATGAAGAGGAGGTGCCGTTGTTCGACAAGGCGGAGCTCGAGGTGGAGATCCGCGACCTGTTCAAGCGTCGCTGCGACCTGCCGTCAGGCGGCTACCTGATCATCGAGCCGACCGAGGCGCTCATCTCGATCGACGTCAACTCCGGTCGGTTCGTGGGGAAGAAGGATCCGGAGAAGACGAGCCTGAAGACGAACATCGAAGCGGCACGCGAGATCGCCCGGCAGCTGCGGCTGCGGGACGTGGGCGGCATCATCGTCTGCGACTTCATCGACATGGACAGCAAGTCCAACCGGGACAAGGTGCTGCAGGAGCTGCGCACGCACCTCGGCCGGGACCGCGCGAGGACGAAGGCGTTCGCGGTGTCGGACCTCGGGCTGATCGAGATGACCCGGCAGCGGGTGCGGCAGAGCCATCTTCAGAGCATGACGGAAGCGTGCCCCACCTGCCACGGTACCGGGCGGGTCTTTACCGCCGAGACGATCCTGCGGCGAATGGAGCGGAGCGTGAAGCGGATCGGGGTGGAAGGCCGTCGGGACCCGCTGCTGGTGAAGCTGCATCCGGACGTGGCCATGTACGCCATGGAGAACGAGCCCGACGTCATGAAGAAGCTGGAGAAGGCGGTAGGGTTCTCCCTGGAGCTGCGGGACGATCCGCTGCTCAAGCCGGACGAGTTCAAGCTGGTGGTGAAGAGCGCGGGACGGGACGTCACGCAGCAGTACGCGGTTGCGTAGTGAGCAGCGCGTTGCGTCGACGCCATGAGGTGTCGCACGAGCTCGACATTTCTTG